>NZ_AP021869.1:0-324425 GCF_026001925.1 Vibrio gangliei
GATCAGACCTCAAGTATTCAATTAAAACGATCACTTCAATATGATCGAGGGAAATAAAAGGAGCGATATTCTACCTTTTTTAATCTTCACTGAGAATCAATTTGTCAGAGAAAATCGAGGATCAGAAAGGCTTTATATATATAAGATCTTTATATAGATCTTTTATTGGATCTATTATTAGAGAAGCTCGATCATGTGGATAACAAGAAAATGATCTTAAAGATCATGATGTTTAGAACGATCCTTTCTTGTGATCTAAGCCTGATCTTACTCTGTATTAACTGGGATCTAAATCGCTATTTATCCACAAGTAGTTTTGATGAAATAGTTATCCAGTGTATAAAAATGGTAGGATCACAGGATAAAAGGTAGTTTATCCACAGGTGGTTTGGTTGAATTTTGAACACTTAGTTCAAGTTGTTCTATGACTTTATGACGGATAACGACGATTTTTACTATAAAAGGAATAAAAAGCAGATGGAGGCATCTGCTTTTTCAGAGGGAATGAGGTAGATATAGCGTTATTTTTGGTCTTGGCTAAAGGCCGTTAAGTGATTGTTGAGCCACTCTTCAGCAGGTTCTTCTGGAACTGGAGTGCTCATAACATCGATTTCTAAGTGCGGACACAATTCTTGTGCGCCAATATCTAATAACGTTTCTCTTGCATCTTTCCCTGCACCACAAAAAGTATCATAGCTTGAGTCACCAATGGCAATCACGGCAAATTTCACTTCCGACATACGCGGTGGCGTGGATTTTAATGCACTGATAAATGGTTGGATATTGTCTGGGTAATCACCGGCACCGTGGGTTGAGGTGATCAGTAACCAAATACCGGTCGCTTCTATTTCAGCAAGATCCGGCTGATTGTGGATTTGGGTTTCAAGTCCTTGTGCGATGAGTAGATCACTTAAGTGATCTCCCACATATTCAGCCCCACCTAAGGTGCTACCTGTAATAATCTGGATCATAGTCACTCTCTTATTAATGCCTAATGCTTTGTGCTAGATAATAGGCTTAACGCTAAGATTATCAACACAAAGATGGTAGGGCTAATGGTTGATGAGGTTGAGATGAAAATAAAACGCCACGGACTTTGATCGCAAAGCCCATGGCGTGTCTTATTGGTTCGCTTAATTAAAGCCTGTTATTTAGCAATATAGAATCGCAATAGAGAGTTATTTGCCGATACAGAATGAGGAAAATATACGTCCGAGTAAGTCATCAGAGCTAAATTCACCGGTGATCTCGCTGAGATGTTGCTGCGTGATGCGGAGTTCTTCTGCCAGGATTTCTCCGGCCATGTAACCTTCTAGTTGCTGTTGACCTATTTCAAGGTGGTGCGCGGCATTATCAAGCGCCTCTAGGTGACGACGGCGTGCCATAAACCGACCTTCACTGCCACCAGCAAAGCCCATACACTCTTTTAAATGTTCACGTAGCGCTTCCACACCATCGCCTGTTTTGGCCGATAAACGGATCAAGGTTGGGTTATTGACGTGACAGATCCCCAGTGTTTCTCCGGTTTGATCGGCTTTATTGCGGATCACAGTCATACCTATGCTATTTGGTAAACGTTCGACAAAATCCGGCCAGATCTCTTTGGGATCGGTGGCCTCAGTAGTCGTGCCATCCACCATAAATAACACGCGATCAGCTTGTTCTATTTCTTCCCAAGCGCGTTCAATACCAATTTTCTCAACTTCATCTGACGCTTCACGTAGCCCGGCAGTATCGATAATGTGTAATGGCATGCCATCAATATGAATATGCTCTCGTAACACGTCTCGTGTCGTGCCTGCGATGTCGGTCACAATCGCCGACTCTTTACCTGACAACGCGTTCAGAAGGCTAGATTTACCGGCATTTGGACGCCCTGCGATAACCACTTTCATACCTTCACGAATAAGAGCACCTTGGTTGGCTTCTTTACGTACGGCCGCTAGGTTATCAATGATGGTTTGTAAGTCAGCGCTGACTTTGCCATCGGCTAAAAAGTCGATTTCTTCTTCAGGAAAATCAATCGCCGCTTCGACATAAATTCGCAGATAAATTAACGATTCCACCAGCTGATTAATGCGACCTGAAAACTCGCCTTGTAGAGAGTTGAGCGCCGATTTTGCGGCTTCTTCAGAGCTAGCATCGATTAAATCAGCAATGGCTTCGGCTTGAGTGAGATCGATTTTGTCATTTAAAAAGGCGCGTTCTGAAAACTCACCTGGGCGTGCCGCGCGAATGCCATCAATTTTTAGGATGCGTTTGATCAGCATATCCATCACTACAGGGCCGCCGTGCCCTTGCAATTCCAGGACATCTTCACCAGTAAATGAATTTGGATTCGGGAAATACAGCGCAATGCCTTGGTCGAGCTGTAGGCCTTGTTCATCTTTAAATGGGAGATATTCTGCGTAACGAGGTTTGATTTCTCGCCCCAGAACTTCTCGCGCAACTTGGGTCGCTTTGGGCCCTGATACTCGGATGATGCCAACACCACCACGTCCAAGGGCGGTCGCTTGTGCCACGATTGTATCTGTACTCATAATTCCAACCTGTTTAGTAGGTGAGGTTATACCAATCGTACTAATTATCAGATCATTCTTGCTTGTTAAAAGGCTTGATAACTGCGTTATAAATTTTGATTGTAGAATAACTACTTATCGAAAATTTTTGCCTTGTTCTCAAGCCTTTTCCCTACGCAATTTCTGACCATCTAATTAGTGTAATTGGTATTAAATTCTAATCTGCTTTTGCTATTTATAAAATGAAAAGCAAAAGGCGACCAACTGGCCGCCTTCATTATTTTGTACGTCTAAGAAGATTATTTATTCTTAGAATGCAGACCTTTTTTCTCGAGTGCTCGGTAAATCAAGGTTTGTTGAACCAAGGTTACGATGTTCGACATTAGGTAGTAAAGTACTAGACCTGCTGGGAACCACAAGAAGAAGAAAACAAAGATGATCGGCATGAACATCATCATTTTTTGCTGCATTGGATCGGTAATGGTTGTTGGGCTCATCTTCTGGATGATCAACATTGAGATACCCATCAGGATAGGCAAGATGTAGTAAGGGTCTTGCGCTGATAAGTCATGGATCCACGCAAAGAATGGCGCGTGACGCAATTCAACCGATTCCATCAACGCCCAGTAAAGTGCGATGAAGATAGGCATTTGTAGCAAGATAGGGAAACAACCACCAAGCGGGTTAACTTTCTCTTCTTTGTACATGGCCATCATTTCTTGGCTTACGCGTTGACGGTCATCACCTAGACGCTCTTTCATTGCCGCAATCTTAGGCTGAAGCATACGCATTTTTGCCATCGACGTGTACTGCGCTTTGGTTAGCGGATACATCGCACCACGAACGATGAAAGTTAGTAGGATAATCGCGATACCCCAGTTACTTGCAACGTGCTCGTGTAAGAAAGAAAGTAATGAATGTAGTGGTTTAGCAATGAACCATAACCAACCGTAGTCGACCACAAGATCTAGGTGAGGTGCCGTTGCCGCCATTTGGTCTTGCAGCTTAGGACCGGCCCAAAGTGTGGCTTTAATTTCACCATTTTGACCGTTTGCAATCACTTGGTTTGGTGTACGAACACCGATGTCCGCCACATCACCAATCACGCGAGAGTATAAAATCGTACCTGGCTGGTCACGAGGGATCCAAGCTGAAGAGAAATAGTGTTCTAGCATCGCAACCCAACCCTGGCCATCTTCCAGAGTTTTGTTGAGGTTTTTGTCTTTCATATCGTCAAACTTGTATTTTTCATAACGAGTTTCAGACGTAGAGAAAGCACCACCAGTGTACACAGGCATACCAATGTGACCATTACCTTTCACCATGGTTTGGCGAAGGTGAGCATACATACCTAGAGTCGCATCTTGACCTGAGTTGTTTTGAATATCGTAAACCACATCAATGGCGTAGCTACCGCGCTTAACAATGAAGGTTTTGGTGTATTCAATGCCATTGGCTGTGTAGGTAAGAGGAATGCGTAGTTCGTCTTGGCCTTCTGCTAGTTGGAAAGAAGAAGCAGAAGTTTGGTAAGTAGGGCGATTCGCAGTGCTAACGTCAATACCTTGAGGACCGACTAAACCACTTTGAGCAATGTACTCATGATCCGGTTCTTCTTTCAGCAGCATGAAAGGATTTTTGGAATTCAGCGTCTCGTTATATTGATTTAGTTTTGCTGAAACAACGTCACCACCAACAGGATTAATGGCTAGCGTTAACACATCCGTTTTTACTTGGATGGTGGTTTTTGCTGGTTGATTTTTTATTTGCTGAGGAGCTAACGGATCAGCCGAGGCTTCAGCAGGGTCATGAGGTAAGCTACCGTCGTTTGTGGTTTGAGTCTGCTGCACGCTAGTTTGAGCTGGTTGAGCATCTTTATTACTCCATTGTTGGAATAGTAAAAAGCTGACTAGAGCAAACGCGATTAACAGGATATTACGTTGAGAATCCATTATTATTTATCTCTGTCGTGTTTTTGTTTTGGTGGGACAGGGTCATATCCCCCAGCATTTAAAGGATGGCATTTTAATAGACGTTTGCCAGATAACCAACACCCTTTTACAAAACCGTGCTCATTAATTGCTTCAATAGCATAAGTGGAGCAAGTTGGTGTAAAACGACATCGTGGGCCAATCAGTGGGCTAATAAGTCCTTTATATAGGTATATTAACCTAATCGCTAACCACGATAAGGGCGAGACAGGCGTTGCCATAACTTATCAAATAACTTAAAAATTTCGTCATTACTCAAATCTTGCGCACTCTTTTTTGCAATCACGACAAAATCTTTACTTGGCAATTGGTGTTGTTTTAGGCGAAAGCTTTCACGGGCTAAACGTTTAAAACGGTTACGACCAACGGCGGTTTTGATTTGTTTTTTCGGAACAGCTAATCCAAGTCTTGGATGGGAGAGTGTATTATTGCGAGCGATAATAGTGAAATGAGGAGAGCCGGCTCGATGAGCTTGCTGAAAGACGTTTTGATAATGCTCGGGAGTTAACAAACGTAACTCCCGAGTAAAAGTAGACTTAGTCAAAATAATTCAAAATTATTTTGAAAGGCGCTTACGGCCTTTTGCACGACGTGCATTAATTACTTTACGACCGTTCTTAGTAGCCATACGTGCACGGAAACCGTGAGTACGTTTACGCTTAAGAACAGTAGGTTGAAAAGTACGTTTCATGATTATTACCTTTACTGATCAGTAGTTTATAGGTTCCTGTTGAACCCGGTGTGAGACATTTAATCCGACACCTCTCAACAAAGAGGCGGAATTGTAATCATTGACTGGCTAAGAGTCAATGCTACAAGGCTTAATAAACGCCGTTATTGGGCAATAAAAAGCCGGTTGGCCTAAAAATCTGAGTGCGGATTATACGGGTTCTTATATCAAGTGCAAGGATCCTATTGGATCCCTACTTGGTTTAAGAACTTGATAAGTTGTGGATGACTCGGTGAATTAAATATTTGATCCGGCGTACCTTGCTCCACAATATGACCATCAGCCATGTAGATCACGCGATCCGCGACTTCTTTGGCAAATTGCATTTCATGGGTGACCACCAGCATAGTTTGATGCTGTTTCGCCAATTTCTTCATTAAATTCAATACTTCGCCGACCCATTCAGGATCGAGTGCCGAGGTCGGTTCATCGAATAACAACAGTTCTGGATCGAAGGCCATAGCACGCCCAATGCCCACTCGTTGTTGTTGGCCACCCGATAATGACGCTGGATAACTGTCACCTTTATCGCCAAGGCCAATGTCATCTAATATTTGCTGTGCGTGCGCCAGGGCATCGGCTTTTTTCCAGCCTCTTACCGTGATCAAACCTTCAGCAATGTTTTGTTTGGCGGTTAAATGGGCAAACAGTGCGTAGTTTTGGAATACAAACCCAGTTTTACGGCGGAGTGCCAGCATGTCCGCTTTCGTGTGATTTTGCGCATCGACGGTCGTGCCTTCAATTTCTATCACCCCTTGCTCGGGTTGCTCTAAGAAATTGACGCAACGTAATAAGGTGGATTTTCCGGTACCACTGGAGCCAATAATCACGATGATCTCGCCTTTTTGGATCTCAATATCCACGCCTTTTAACACTTCGGTATCGCCAAAGGTTTTGTGTAGATTAGCAATTCTGATCATCGTTGATATGCCTTATTCAGTTTGGTTTCAGCCCAAGTCTGTACTCGAGTCAGCACTAATACGACCCCCCAATAAATTAAGGCTACCGCTAAGAAGGCTTCAAAGAAACGGAAACTGGATGAGGCTTCCATTTGTGCTTTGGCCATGATTTCTGCCACACCTAAAGTGAACGCAAGTGACGTCGATTTAATCATATCAATGAAATAATTCATCAATGAAGGCAGAGCCACGCGTGACGCTTGAGGCAAAATAATGCGTCGCATCGATTGCGATGACGTCATACCGATCGAAATACTGGCTTCCATTTGGCTGCGATCAATACCAATAATTGCAGCGCGAATACTCTCTGCCATATAAGAAGCAAAGTGCAAGGTTAAACCGATAATGGCCGCGGTAAAGGCATCCATACCGACAAAAATAGGGAAGATTTGTGGTAAACCGTAATAAAGTAAAAAGAGCTGGACTAACAACGGTGTGCCACGGAAAAAGCTAATATACAGCTGGCTGAGTTGATCCAATACGGGCACTTTAAACACACGGATATTCGCGATCACAATAGCGAGTATCAGTGCGAAGATCATACCCCAAAAGGCCATTTGCAAAGTGGTGCCGAGATAGCGAAATAAGATCGGCAGCAGCTCGAGCATGTAGTTCACATCAAAATTCATGATTAAAAGGTCGTTCCTTATATTGGGCTAAATTGCCAGTTAACTTGTTGCTCGACACGTTGGGCATGCAATCGATAGTGGTGATAACGCGCCACTTTACTGCGATGGGCAATGCTCACTAATGTGGTATCTGGCAGCTGTTTTTCAAGTAATTGGTACATTTTGCTTTCGGTTTCTTCATCCAAAGATGAGGTGGCTTCATCTAAAAATAGCCACTTAGGTTGTATTATCAACGTCCTAACCAACGCCACTCGCTGTTGTTCACCGAGTGACATAGTGTGAGACCAGTGCTTTACTTCGTCTAGTTGTGTAATGAAATGCTCTAAATGACACGCCTCTAGTAAGTGTTGAATTTTCTCATCATCGATTTCAATATCAACCTTTGGATAACACAGCACTTCACGCAATGTTCCTACTGGTAAATAAGGCTTTTGTGGCAAAAATAAGCTGCTTTGTTCCAGTTCGACATTACCTTCAGAAAACGGCCAAATACCCGCAATGGTTTTCATTAAGGTGCTTTTGCCAATCCCTGACTGACCAGAAATTAACGTATGTTGACCGGTAGTTAAGGTTAAGGCTTGCAGCTGGCTCAGCACATTACCATTCGGCAGCTTAACTTGGCAGTGATGAATGCTAAGCGTATTTTGCGTTTGGCGTGTTACCTTGAGTTTCGAATGTTCGGCTTGCTGCTTAGTCTCCATCATATCTTGATTATAGGTGGTTAAACGGTCAACACTGGCTTTCCAGCTAGCAATGCTGGCATACGAATCGACAAACCAACTGACTGCGCCCATGACTTGGGAAAAGGCGTTGTTGACCTGCATTAAGCCGCCGAGTTTGATGGCACCAGAGAAAAAGCTCGGCGCAGCAATAATAATCGGGAAGATGATGGCAATTTGATTATAGCCGCTATTAAACCCGACAATTTGCTTCTGTTTACGCATGATTTGCCAGGTATTTTTCCATACATCGGTAAAGCGCAGTTCCAGTAATTCTCGTTCTTTGTCTTCACCATGATAGAGCGCGACCCCTTCGGCATTTTCACGTAAGCGCACCATCGAATAACGAAAGTTGGCCTCGAATTTTTGCTGCATAAAGTTAAGTCCAATTAATGGCTTACCAATTTTATGCATGATAAAGCTGCCCACAACCGCATACAGTAATGCCGCCCACACCATAAAGCCTGGAATATTCAGTTGATGGCCTGCAATGTCGATATTCAGTGGCGAAGACAAGCCCCATAAAATGGTAATGAATGAGGCTAAGGTCACAACAGAATTGAGTAAACCTAGGGATAAACTTAAGGTATCTCCAGTGAACTGGTCGATATCTTCGGCGATACGTTGATCTGGGTTATCGGTTTGATGGTTGCCACGCTCCAATTGGAAATACGAACGATCACTGAGCCATTCTGAAAAGTAAGCATTGGTTAGCCAACGACGCCAACGCAGTTGCAGCATCATATTGAGATAAATGCGGTATACCGCTATCGCAATGAATATCGCCGCAATGATTGAAAATTTTAAAATGAGATGAATAAACGCGTCTTTATCTAGCTCTTGTAAGGCATTGTAAAAATCCGAGTTCCATTGGTTCAAAATCACCGACATGTACACCATGCCAAGATTGAGTAGCACGATTGCCGCTAATAGCCCCTGTGCGATCCATTTTTCTTCCGATTGCCAATAAGGTTTCGATAATTGCCAAACTTTGCCAAGAAAGCGAGATGAAGTTAAATGCAGCGCCATGAAAAATGTTCCTCTAGTCAAATCGCTGTGGGTCGAGAGTGCTTACTGATATCAAATGACAGACTGGAGTCACGTCCTAGAGTTCAGCCAAAAGAATTATATTGGTAACATTTTGATACAAATGGCGGGATTAAGACAGAAAAACAGTACGTAGTGCTATAACCAATCGTTAAAAATAGAGACTAAAACAAAACGCGCTTTCACAGGGGGAGCTGCGGAAAGCGCGAGTTGGAATCTTAAAGGGGAAGGCGATTACTTTTTCGTGATATCAGCGCCAAACCATTTTTCAGAAATTTTGGCTAATGTGCCGTCTGCGCGCATGGCATCGAGCGCTTTATTCACTTCACCTTGTAGTTTGTGGCCTTTTTCGTTATCAACAAATGGCCACGCATTTTCAATGGTTTCAAACGGTTCGCCAGCCAATTGTAGAGGTAAGTTGGTTTTTTTGATGATTTGTAGTGCCGATAAACGGTCCATCACAAAGGCATCCGAACGACCTAGAGCCACATCTTGCTCGATGCCCGCATCGTAAGTTTTGATGTTGATTTTGCCGTCTTTATCATAGCTACGTAGCACTTGTTCAAAGTTTGAACCAAGATTGACCGCTACGGTTTTACCCGCTAAGTCTTCAATACCATGAATGGAGTCATTGCCTTTACGTACCGTGATTTGCACCCCATCAACCACATAAGGTTCAGAGAACAGATATTTAGCCTTACGCGCATCGGTCATCGTTACTTGGTTAGAAATAGTATCAATTCGACCGGTTTCTAATAAGCCAAATAAGCCCGAAAAGTTAGCGGTAACAAATTTCACATCGTAATCATTACGTTTACCGATTTCATTCCACAAATCGACTTCGAAACCTTGCAGTTTATCCATTTTTTGAAAAGTGAATGGAAAATAGGTACCTGACATACCGACTTTGACTTCTTGATTCGCCGCTTGTGCTAAACCTGTGATAGAAAAAAATAGGGCAGCAGCGCTAATGATTTTAGTGATTGTTCGGTTCATACTTCATTCTCCAGATGATTTGGGTGTCATTATACTTATCCCCTTATTAATAAATCTAAGAATAAGATGTTATTAATCATAACAATTGATATTAGATGGTTTGAAAATAAAGGCGAGGGTTTGTGGGTAACTTTATGCACTAAGGCAGATTTCAGCGATAAAAAGATCAAAATTATCCACTTGCACACAGAAAAAAGAAGATCATGGTAAAAATTGTGAATAACTTAGATCTTATTCACTGATCTGAGGATCTATTACTGGTGATCTTGCAGCCTAAGCTGTAGAATTACATTCCTTTAAGATCATTTTATTTCGTGTGAGGTTAATGTGTCGTCTTCGTTATGGTTGCAGTGCTTGCAACGGCTTCAAGAAGAGCTTCCTGCAACTGAATTCAGTATGTGGGTGAGACCCCTACAAGCTGAGCTCAATGACAATACTCTCACCTTATTTGCCCCTAACCGTTTTGTATTAGACTGGGTGCGTGATAAGTATCTCCATAGTATTGATCGATTACTGAAAGAATTTTCTGGTTCTGATACGCCGAATTTGCGTTTTGAAGTGGGAAGTAAGCCAGCTCAACCTGCTACGGCGGCACCGAAAAAGCCGACTTTTGATGCGCCAGCGCCAGCGAATGTTGCTAATGGACGTGCACCGGCTGCAGCGCCAAATGAGCGCGCAGTGACGATCGATGTGAATCATCGCTCTAACCTGCAACCTAAGCATAAATTCCATAATTTCGTAGAAGGTAAGTCAAACCAACTCGGTTTAGCGGCCGCCAAACAGGTCGCAGGTAATCCGGGCGTGTCTTATAACCCTCTATTTTTGTATGGTGGGACGGGTTTAGGTAAGACCCACTTATTGCAAGCAGTGGGTAATGCGATTGTGGAAAATAATCCAAACGCCAAAGTGGTGTACATGCACTCTGAGCGCTTTGTGCAAGACATGGTAAAAGCGCTTACTGACGGTACCATGGAAGAATTTAAGCGTTATTACCGTAGTCTTGATGCTTTGCTTATCGATGATATTCAATTCTTTGCCAAAAAAGATCGTTCTCAAGAAGAATTCTTCCATACCTTTAATGCGTTATTAGAAGGTAATCAGCAGATCATTCTCACCTCCGATCGTTATCCAAAAGAGATCAGCGGTGTAGAAGATCGTCTAAAATCCCGCTTTGGTTGGGGTCTAACGGTTGCGATCGAACCGCCTGAATTGGAAACTCGCGTCGCCATCTTGATGAAAAAAGCCGAAGATCACCAAATTACCCTGGCAGATGAAGTGGCCTTCTTTATCGCGAAGCGTCTGCGTTCCAATGTGCGTGAATTGGAAGGAGCATTAAACCGTGTGATTGCTAACGCCAATTTTACTGGCCGTCCAATTACCATCGATTTTGTACGTGAAGCGCTGCGTGATTTATTAGCGTTACAAGAGAAATTGGTCACCATCGATAATATTCAAAAAACTGTGGCCGAATATTACAAAATCAAAGTAGCTGACTTATTATCTAAACGTCGTTCACGTTCGGTGGCACGTCCTCGTCAATTGGCGATGGCATTATCAAAAGAGCTCACCAATCATAGCTTGCCTGAAATTGGTGATGCGTTTGGTGGCCGTGACCATACCACTGTGTTGCACGCGTGCCGTAAAATTAAAGAATTGCGTGAAGAAAGCCACGATATTAAAGAAGATTATTCTAACTTGATTCGTACTTTATCTTCGTAATAGATAAATTATTCGTTTTTCTTTGTCGTGCATTTTACCTATTAACCGGTTGAAATTACTTAGAGTAGATTATGATATTTACCATTGAACGCTCTCAATTGATCAAACCTTTGCAACAAGTGTCTGGTGCATTAGGTGGTCGCTCAAGTTTGCCTATTTTAGGTAACCTACTGATTAAAGTGGATAACGGTGAATTGACCATCACTGCAACCGATTTAGAAGTTGAACTGATTTGTCGTTTAGCGCTAGAAGGTCATTTTGAACCAGGTAGCACCACCGTCCCATCACGTAAGTTTCTCGATATTTGCCGTGGTTTACCGGATAGTGCCAATATTGATATCACGCTAGATGAAGAGCGTTTATTGATCAAATCAGGCCGCAGTCGTTTTTCTCTTGCCACATTACCCGCGGCTGATTTCCCTAATATTGAAGATTGGCAAAGTGAAGCAGAAGTCACAGTTACTCAAGGTGAATTGCGTCAGCTGGTGGAAAAAACTCAGTTCTCAATGGCGAACCAAGACGTTCGCTATTACTTAAACGGCATGTTGTTTGAAATTGAAGGCACGACTTTGCGTTCGGTTGCGACCGATGGTCACCGTATGGCGGTAGCAGAAACCGCATTAGTGGGCGAATACCCGCAGCAGCAAGTGATTGTACCGCGTAAAGGGGTACTAGAATTAATCAAATTACTTGATCGCCCTGATGAGCAAGTTACCCTGCAGATTGGTAGCTCGAATATTCGCGCCAATGTGAATGAATTTACCTTTACTTCTAAGCTGGTTGACGGCCGTTTCCCCGATTATCGCCGCGTAATGCCGCAACATAGCACCAAAACGTTAGAAGCCGATTGTGAAGCTTTGCGTCAATCTTTCTCGCGTGCTGCCATTTTGTCGAATGAGAAATTCCGCGGTGTGCGTGTCAATTTGTCTGGCTCTGAAATGCGTATTACCGCCAATAACCCTGAGCAAGAAGAAGCGGAAGAAAACTTGGATGTAAATTACCAAGGTGAGCCGCTTGAAATTGGTTTTAACGTTAGCTACGTACTGGATATTTTAAATACTCTGAAATGCCAAACCGTGCGTATGTCGATGAGTGATGCCAATGCCAGTGCGTTAGTAGAAAACGTAGAAGATGCCTCGGCGATGTACGTTGTGATGCCGATCCGCTTATAAATGCCGCTCACTCGATTATCTATACAGCAATTTCGTAATATTAAAGCCTGTGATTTATCTTTATCACCAGGCTTTAATTTTCTGGTCGGCCCCAATGGCAGCGGCAAAACCAGTGTGCTGGAAGCGATTTATTTGCTTGGCCATGGTCGCTCGTTCAAAAGCACGTTAACTGGGCGGGTGATCCAAAACGATGAAAATGAACTGTTCGTACATGGACGTTTTGTATCACAAGATGATTATGAATTGCCGATTGGTATTAATAAGCAACGTGATGGCAGTAGCGAAGTCAAAATTGGTGGCCAAGGTGGGCAGAAAATTGCTCAATTGGCGCAAATTTTGCCTCTACAATTAATACATACTGAAGGCTTTGAGTTATTAACTGAAGGGCCTAAGTTCCGCCGTTCTTTTATCGATTGGGGCGTTTTTCATACTCAACCCAGTTTTTATGATAAATGGGCGCGTTTAAAGCGATTAATCAAACAACGCAACGCATTATTAAAGACCGCCACCAGTTATCGTGAACTGAGTTTTTGGGATAAAGAGTTAGCGGAATTAGCGGAAACCATCAGTCAGTGGCGCGCTGACTATGTTTTGCAATTAAAACAGGTTGCCGAGCAGATTTGTGGTGTTTTTTTACCTGAATTTGAAGTGAAAATTCAGTATTATAGGGGCTGGGATAAAGACACGCCCTATGCGGAAATTTTACACAAGAATTTTGAACGAGATCAGCAGCTCGGCTACACCTTCAGTGGCCCGAATAAAGCGGATCTCAAACTGAAAATTAATGCGACTCCGGTGGAAGATGTGCTGTCGCGTGGGCAATTAAAGCTCATGGTGTGTGCGTTGCGTTTAGCGCAAGGTCAGCACTTGACTCAAACCACTGGTAAGCAATGTATCTATTTAATTGATGATTTTGCCTCTGAGCTAGATAGTCAACGCCGTGGTCGTCTTGCTGAATATTTAAAGCAAACCCAGGCACAGGTTTTTATAAGTTCTATTACTGCAAGTCACATTGCTGAAATGCAAAGTGAAAATAGCAGGATGTTTCATGTGGAACATGGCAAAATAGAGCAAGGATAATTAAGGCGAGAACAATTCATGTCGAACAACAATGATTCTGCAAATAGCTATGATTCATCGAGTATTAAAGTCCTTAAAGGGCTAGATGCTGTACGTAAACGTCCGGGGATGTATATCGGTGATACCGATGATGGTACAGGTCTGCACCACATGGTGTTTGAGGTGGTGGATAACTCCATCGATGAAGCCTTAGCTGGACATTGTTCTGACATCATCGTGACTATCCATGAAGATAACTCAGTATCGGTAAGCGATGATGGCCGTGGTATTCCAACTGAAATGCACCAAGAAGAAGGCGTTTCAGCGGCAGAAGTTATCATGACGGTACTGCACGCTGGTGGTAAATTCGACGATAACTCTTATAAAGTATCGGGCGGTTTGCACGGTGTAGGTGTGTCGGTAGTGAATGCCTTATCTGAAAAAGTGGAATTAACCATTAAACGTGGTGGTCACATTCATCAACAAGTTTATCGTCATGGTGTACCGGATGCCCCTCTTGCTGTGATTGGCGATACAACTGAAACCGGAACCAAAATCCGTTTTTGGCCAAGTGAAGAGACTTTCACCAACGTTGAATTCGTGTATGACATTTTAGCTAAGCGTCTGCGTGAACTGTCTTTCTTAAACTCAGGCATTTCAATTAAATTGACCGATGAGCGTGAAGAAGATAAAGGCGATCACTTTAAATTTGAAGGTGGTATTCAAGCGTTTGTTGAGCATTTAAACCGCAACAAAACCCCAATTCATCAGAAAGTCTTCCACTTTGATCATTACCGTGAAGAAGACGGCATTACTGTAGAAGTGGCGATGCAATGGAACGATGGTTTCCAAGAAGGCGTATATTGCTTTACCAACAACATTCCACAGCGTGATGGCGGTACGCACTTAGCCGGCTTCCGTGGTGCGTTAACTCGTACGTTAAATAACTTCATGGACAAAGAAGGCTACTCGAAGAAAGAGAAAGCCACCACGTCTGGCGATGATGCGCGTGAAGGTTTAACCGCAGTTGTTTCTGTGAAAGTGCCGGATCCAAAATTCTCAAGCCAAACCAAAGATAAACTGGTGTCTTCGGAAGTGAAGTCAGCGGTTGAATCGGCGATGAGTGAAAAATTAGCGGACTTCTTAATTGAAAACCCGAACGAAGCTAAAATCGTGTGTAGCAAAATCATTGATGCTGCGCGTGCTCGTGAAGCGGCGCGTAAAGCCCGTGAAATGACTCGTCGTAAAGGCGCGTTAGATTTAGCCGGTCTTCCAGGTAAACTGGCAGATTGCCAAGAGAAAGACCCAGCACTTTCTGAACTCTACATTGTGGAGGGTGATTCGGCAGGCGGCTCCGCAAAACAAGGCCGTAACCGTAAAAACCAAGCGATCTTACCGCTTAAAGGTAAAATCCTAAACGTAGAAAAAGCCCGTTTCGATAAAATGCTGTCTTCACAAGAAGTGGCTACGCTTATCACTGCACTTGGTTGTGGTATTGGCCGTGACGAGTACAACCCAGACAAATTGCGTTACCACCAAATCATCATCATGACCGATGCCGACGTCGATGGTTCGCACATTCGTACGCTGCTATTGACCTTCTTCTACCGTCAAATGCCGGAATTGATCGAACGCGGCTACATCTATATTGCTCAGCCACCGCTTTACAAAGTGAAGAAAGGTAAGCAAGAGCAATACATTAAAGATGAAGATGCGATGGAGCAATACCAAGCTGGTCTTGCTTTAGATAACGCCGAACTTTATGTGAACGAGAATGCGCCTGCACTGACCGGTGAAGCGCTAGAAAAACTGGTTCTTCAATATAACGAAGGCATGAAGCTTGTAAAACGCATGAGCCGTCGTTACCCATACGCGATGATCAACGAATTGACTTACATGCCACGTTTAACGGCTGAAATGTGTCAAGACGCGGATAAAGTTCAAGCTTGGGGCCAAAAGCTGGTTGAGCAGTTAAATGCGAAAGAAGTCGGTGCAAGCCAGTACTCTCTGGAAGTCGAAAAACATGAAGAGTTAGGCGTAAGCATTGCTAAGCTGGTGGTACGTACTCACGGTGTGATGCATGAATACGTAGTGTCTCTAGATTTATTGAATTCAAAAGAATATGGCCGCTTAGCGGATCTGTCTGAAGCATTGGATGGTCTAGTTGAAGATGGCGCTTATGTGAAACGTGGTGAGCGTAAGCAAGAAGTGTCTACCTTCTCTGAAGCACTGGATTGGTTAATCAAAGAGTCGCGTCGTGGCCTATCGCTACAACGCTACAAAGGTCTTGGTGAGATGAACCCAGATCAGCTTTGGGAAACCACCATGGACCCAGAAACACGTCGCATGATGCAAGTTACGATTGATGATGCCGTTGCATCGGATGAATTGTTCACTACCTTAATGGGTGATCAAGTTGAGCCACGTCGTAAGTTCATTGAAGACAACGCACTGAAAGTGGCTAACCTGGATGTGTAAAATCAGATGTGTAGACTCAGACGTGTAGCCTGAAACGCTCACTGAAATCTTTAAAGCCCTTTGTTGACGCAAAGGGTTTTTTTCTTTTAGGGGTAGAAAAATAGATTTAGGGATAGAAAAATAGATTAAAAATTTTTTAACAGTCCTCTTGAAAGCTATTTTGATGTCCATATATATGATTATGAAAGGGATGCTAATAAGCTCTGCGGCTCTTTGAATGAGAGTAGAGTTAGGCCCTGAAATCGCTGAATCTATTTCGCCTACGGGGTTATAGAACAGCACACAACTTAAAAACCGCAAGCTTCAGCTCGGGCTGAAATCTTGCACACTATTGATTAAATAGAAACTATTGCTTAAATAAAAGGATAGTATTATGCGTAATGTAGACTTCTCACCTTTATACCGTAACGCCATTGGTTTTGATCGTTTATTAAATCTAATGGAATCGAACAACGCCAAAAATTCATCAGGCGGTTACCCTCCATACAATATTGAGAAACAAGATGAAAACCATTTCCGCATCACCATGGCGGTCGCGGGTTTTTCTGAAGAAAATCTCGATATAACTCAGCACGAAAACATGCTGATTGTGCGTGGTGAACGTCAACCTGAAGAAGGTAAAAACTACGTTTACCAAGGTATTGCTGAACGTGATTTTGAGCGTAAATTCCAGCTTGCAGATTACGTGAAAGTGCTTAGCGCAGGTATGGAAAATGGCTTATTACACATCGACTTGGAACGCGAAATTCCAGAAGCGATGCAACCACGTAAAATTGCCATCAACGGTAAAGAGTTGTTAGAAAACAAATAATCTAGCAGCGAAAATATAAAGGAAGAGAAGGGTGCTGATGAGGCACCCTTTTTGTTTCTTTCTAGTTGATCTCATTTAGGTCGATTGATTAACCTTGTTGATAAGCCTTATTCACTTCCTCGGCAATAATTTCAATGCCGCGCTGCATGTCTTGTTCTTTCTGCACATAATTCATACGTAGACATTGGTGTGCGTGCTGCCAAGGTTTGCCATCATCCGAGGCGTCTTGGCCAAAGAAGAAATACTCACCTGGTACAATTAACACCCCACGGGCTTTTAATCGTTGATACAGTTCCATGGTGGTGATTGGCAGTTCATCAAACCATAGCCATAAGAAGATCGCGCCTTCCGGTTTATGAATTTTAAAGCGCGGATCGGGGATCGCTGCTTGCAGTAATTCCACCGCGTGTTGTGCTTTGGCTTGATAGTGCGGTTTGATGACGTTTTCACTGAGCGGCAAGAGATCGTTATTTTTGATCATATGCGTTGCTAGCGCCGGGCCAATACTGCATGGTGCCAGGTTGATGATGCCATTGATGTTGGTCATGGCTTGAGTCATTTCTTCACTCGCAATCACAATACCGCAACGCACACCCGGTAAACCTAATTTGGATAAGCTCATGCACAAAATGGTGTTGTCATTCCAAAATGGGGTTACATCTTCAAAGATGATATTAGGGAATGGTGTGCCATAGGCGTTATCTAAAATCAGTGGAATATTATTGTCTCGTGCTAGTTTATCGAGCTTTTTGACTTCGTCATCAGTGAGCACATTGCCGGTTGGGTTGGTGGGGCGTGACACACAAATTGCCGCGACGGAGTCATCGACTTGTACGTGTTCAAAATCGACGTGGTATTTGAACATGCGATTGTCGAGTAATTCAATTTCAGGGTGATAGGAAACAAAAATGTCTTCATCAATACCCGCATCGCTGTAGCCAATGTATTCTGGTGCCAGCGGCAGTAAAATTTTCTTATGACTACCATCGGCTTGCTTGCCAGCAAAAAGGTTAAACAAAGCAAAGAACGCACTTTGGCTGCCGTTGGTAAGGCTGATATTCTTTTCGCTGATGTCCCAACCATAAGTGGTTTTCAGTAGCTCTGCGAGTGCTTGCAGAAAAACATTCTTACCTTGCGGGCCATCATAGTTGGTCATGGCAGAGATCAGGTCGCCGTTTTCCAGCATATCTTGACTGGCTTGCTTAAAGTAATCGAGCATTTCAGGTATCGCGGCAGGGTTGCCTCCACCGAGCATGATGGCACCCGGAGTACGTAGCCCATCATTAAGATCATCCATTAACTGGGTAATACCTGAATAGCGATTAAACTTGTCACCAAACTTAGAAAACTGCATAACGTCCTAACTCAACCTTGATTGTTCCTGTCTGCCTACAACTTTTTAACATAGGCTGTAAACCAGAACATACTTGATTGAGAGGACGATAGGAAGAGGCTAGGACGTATCAAAGGCAAATAAAAAAGCCATAATCAAATGATCATGGCTTTGATGAGAAAAGAGCTCTCTATTGGATGCGTTATTTTTGTAGCAGTGAAATGTCCGCGATCTGCAAGAACAAGTTACGTAGGTTGTTCAGCATGGTTAGGCGGTTTTTCTTCAAGGCTTCATCATCGGCCATGACCATCACGTTATCAAAGAAAGCATCAACCGGCTCACGAAGATCAGCAAGCTTGCTTAGTGCTTGTTGGTAATCGCCAGTGGCAAATGCTGGTTCTAACGCTTCGGTCATCACTTCAACATTTTCTGCTAGTGTTTTCTCAGCGTCTTCTTGAAGTAGAGCAAGATCGATATCTTGAGCTAATTCACCATCAAATTTCGCTAAGATGTTACCTACACGTTTGTTGGCTGCTGCTAGAGCTTCTGCGGCATCTAAATCGCGGAAGTGAGAAACAGCTTTCACGCGTTGGTCGAAATCCAGTGGTTTAGTTGGACGACGCGCCAATACCGCTTGAATGATATCAACGCTAAAGCCTTGGTCTTGATACCAAGCGCGGAAACGGCCTAGCATGAATTCCAGTACGTCTTCTTCAACGTTGGCATTGGTGAGTTTGTCACCTAGCAATTCTTTCGCTTTTGCGATCAGAACGGTTAAGTCTAGGTGGTAACCTTTCTCAACGATGATTCGCAAAATACCTAAAGAAGCACGACGCAATGCAAATGGATCCGAACCTTTTGGCGCTTGGCCAATACCGAAGATACCGACTAGCGTGTCCAGTTTATCCGCCATCGCAACCGAAGCGGCTACGTCTGAGCTTGGTAAGTCATCACCGGCAAAACGTGGCATGTATTGCTCGTTGAGTGCCACGGCAACTTCTTCGTCTTCACCGTCGTGGCGTGCGTAGTGCATACCCATAACGCCTTGAGTGTCAGTAAATTCGAACACCATTGAGGTCATCAAGTCGCATTTTGCGAGTAAGCCAGCGCGTTTAGATTTCTCAACGTCAGCACCGATCTGCTCTGCAATAAAGCCAGCAAGTTCAGTGATGCGGTCAGTTTTATCTTTGATTGTGCCCAATTGTTTTTGGAAGATTGCCGTTTCTAATTCAGGAAGGTGCGATTCCAAAGTACGTTTACGGTCAGTATTAAAGAAGAATTCTGCATCCGCCAAACGTGGGCGAACCACTTTCTCGTTACCTTCAATAACTTGACGAGGGTCTTTTGATTCAATGTTTGAAACAAAGATGAAGTTAGGAAGCAGCTTCTTGTTTGAGTCACCGTTTTTATGAGAATAGACGGGGAAGTATTTCTGATCGCCTTTCATGGTGTAAACCAAGGCTTCAGAAGGCACTTTTAGGAACTCTTCTTCAAACTTAGCGGTTAATACCACAGGCCATTCAACCAAAGACGTCACTTCTTCAACGAGGTCGTCTTCAAGATCAGCAACACCGCCAACCTCTGCTGCTGCTTTTTGAGAATCACGCAAAATGATCGCTTTACGCTCTTCGTAATCGGCCATGACTTTGCCTTTTTCAGCCAGTAGAGCCGGGTATTGATCCGCATTGTCGATGGTAAACTCGCGCTCACCCATGAAGCGGTGACCACGGATGGTGCGATCTGATGCCACACCTAGGATTTCGCCTGCGATCAGTTCATCACCAAATAAAACCGTGAGTGTTTTTACTGGACGGATGAATTGAGTTTCTTTGTCGCCCCAACGCATTGGTTTTGCGATAGGTAAGTTAGCCAGTGCTTTGGCAGCCATGTCGATAACCAAATCTTTCACCGCTTGGCCTTTGACTTCTTGTTTAAATAGCAGCCATTCACCTTTGTCGGTTTTTAGACGTTCAGCTTGGTCAACAGTAATACCATTACCACGCGCCCAACCTTGAGCTGCTTTGGTTGCATTGCCCTCTGCATCAAACGCTTGAGCAATCGCAGGTCCACGTTTTTCAACGATTTTGTCTTGTTGGCTTTCAGCAAGTTCTGCCACTTTAAGAGCTAAACGACGAGGAGCGGCATACCACTTCACACCGTTATGTGCGATTTCTGCGCTTTTTAGTTCGGCTTCAAAGTTAGCAGCAAACGCTTCAGCTAGAGTGCGAAGTTGCGTTGGTGGTAATTCTTCCGTACCTAATTCGATTAAGAAATTCTTCGCCATGATTACTTCTCCTCACCATTTTCTTTTTTACACATAGGGAAACCTAATGCTTCACGAGAAGCGTAGTAAGCTTCAGCAACCGATTTGGTTAGGTTGCGAATGCGTAAAATGTAGCGTTGACGCTCGGTAACAGAGATAGCTTTACGTGCATCAAGCAAGTTAAAGGCATGACCGGCTTTTAAAATGCGCTCGTAAGCGGGTAGCGGTAGCGGCTTTTCTAGCTCAAGAAGTTGTTTACATTCTTTTTCGCATTGGTCGAAGAAAGTAAATAGGAAATCTACGTCTGCGTGTTCGAAGTTGTAAGTCGATTGCTCAACCTCGTTTTGGTGGAAAATGTCACCGTAAGTCACTTTACCAAGTGGGCCATCTGTCCATACGAGATCGTAAACCGAATCCACACCTTGAATGTACATCGCTAAACGTTCGATACCGTAAGTGATTTCACCGGTAACGGGTTTACACTCTAGGCCACCTACTTGTTGGAAGTAAGTAAACTGAGTGACTTCCATGCCGTTTAGCCACACTTCCCAGCCTAAGCCCCATGCGCCTAGTGTTGGGTTTTCCCAGTTGTCTTCTACAAAGCGAATGTCGTGTACAAGCGGGTCAATACCTAACACTTCGAGTGAGCCAAGGTACAGCTCTTGAATGTTGTCAGGAGAAGGCTTGATGATCACTTGGAATTGGTAATAGTGTTGCAAACGGTTTGGGTTTTCACCGTAGCGGCCATCGGTTGGACGGCGAGATGGTTGCACGTAAGCCGTGGCAATTGGCTCTGGACCAATAGCGCGCAGGCAAGTCATCGGGTGCGAGGTCCCAGCGCCTACTTCCATATCTAAAGGTTGAACAATGGTACAGCCAACTTGGGCCCAATAATCCTGCAGCGCGAGGATCATCCCTTGAAAGGTTTTGACGTCGTATTTTTGCATAATGTGTTTTTGCCTGCTAAATCGCGCGAATTTCGAATAAAAAATTGTTTCTCAGTATAGCGAGTTCACTTATTCGCCTCAATGCGAACTTACAGTTAAACGCTTTAATCATTGAATCAAAATGGGTGAAATATTATCCTTTGCCGCAAAATTGCCACGAGATGGCTAAATAATAAAGTGTGAGTGAAGATATGTTTGATGTATTGCTATTAGCGTTGGCACTGAGTATGGATGCGTTTGCGGTTTCTATTGGATTGGGTGCAAAGGTGAGCTCGCAGCAACAAACTCCATTGAAATTAGCATTAAAAGCAGGCGTTTACTTTGGTGTATTTCAGGCGTTGATGCCCTTTATTGGCTTCTTAGGAGGTCATGGCGTTTTAGGCTGGATTGAAGAATATGCACCTTATATTGCCTTTGTTTTGTTGCTATTCATTGGCGCGAAAATGATTTATGAAGCGTTTTCTGAAGGCATTGAAGAAGACATCGCGCAAATTACTCACCGCGTGATGTTAACGCTTGCGATTGCCACCAGCGTGGATGCGATGGCGGCAGGGTTTAGCTTACCGCTTTTGGATGTGGATCCATTTATTGCGTGTGCTTTGATAGGTTTTGTCACATTTGGCTTTAGCTTTGCGGGCGTGTTTATTGGTCGTAAAAGCGGGACTTGGTTGGAAAGTCAGGCTGAGCTACTTGGTGGTGTGGTGTTGATCATAATGTCTTTCAAATTTTTACTGGTTTAAGCACTTTAATTTTCATCGTCTTGTCATCTTGCTCACTATAATAGGTATAACCCCTATAAATAATGAGGTGATGTTATGTTGACTCGCTACGCAGGAATCACACCAAAGAGCCAAAGCTATTTGTTCACTTTTGGTTTAGGGCTGACTTTATTGGGAATGGCGGTGACTGATTTGTGGTTACCAATGGTGGCTGGAGCCATCATTATGGCAGCCTTAGCTGTGGAGGCTTGGGTTCGGGTGTTGTATATCATCCCGATGAAACAACAGCTGCAAGAGTTAAAGGTAAAACTGGCGAGATTGGAAAGTAAAGAAATTTAATGAATAGGCCGCGTAAGGCAAACATGCGCGGCCTTTTTTATATAAGCGCTTTATTTACGCCAATCCTTTTTTGATCAAGAACTGATATGGCAACTCATCGGTGCTGGCGTGCAGTAATTGATGATCCATAAAGCGGCAAAAGCTCGGTATATCGCGAGTGGTCGATGGATCATCGGCAGTAATCAATAACACTTCGCCTTCTTGCATGGTACGAATGGTTTTTCTCACCATCATCACAGGTTCTGGGCAGCGTAGCCCTTGGGCATCTAAGGTTTTATTCACATTGTTAGGATCGAAGGTCATAACGGGTTAACTCTGATTGTGATGTTTGAAGATAATTGTGATCTGCGACGAAAAAAGAACCGAGATAATACTGATGATGAAAAAAAAGGCAATTGAGATTTTATTAATGACGTATTTGTGACTACGTTTTGATTAGGGCAAATATTCCAAACGTGTAGGGAACGTCGAGGAAATTTATTGCTCCAGCTTCCAATCTGAATCTTACTTATCTTTCGCCGCTATTGATCGCCAATAGCGGCATTTTTTCTGCTTATTTGTCACTGTTTGCGTTGTTATTGGTCTGTATTAGGCTGGCCAATCAATGTCTTCACCGGCGTGCTTTTCACATTCAGTTTTCACTAATGAGAACAGTTCCGCGCCAGTTTTAGAGCAAATCCATTGTTCGCCATCGTATTTAAAGTGGTAGCCACCGGATTTAGACGCAAGCCAGATTTCATGCATTGGCTCTTGGCGGTTAATGATGATTTGGCTACGGTCTTCAAATTCTAATGTCATGACATTGCCTGACACATCGAAATCAATATCGGCCTCAGATTCATCAATCGCTTCTTCAATACGCGTCATTTGCAGGTCGACTAATTGGTGAAATTCCGTATCGTTCATATTGTCATTGTCCTATGGTTTTTATGCTTCAGCCTATAATTGAAACTTGGCTATTAAGGTATTCGCAACCAAGGTGTGCAAATCGTGTTGCAATCACTGGCTTGGCTATTGCTTTTCTTGTGTGTGGTGCGATTATAGGGGGCATTGAATGATTAATCACGATATCAGAATGAAAAAATTAACGTTTAGCTTACTGACTGTAGCGATTTTAGTCTTAGCAGGTTGTGGTCAAACTGGCCCGCTTTACTTGCCACAAGATGAGCCTGAGCCAGTCAATACCGGTGAAGTATCGATTAAAGGTTCTGATGGCAGTGTGACCGTCAAGCCGGTTGAAACCACGCAACCAGAACCCGCAACAGAAGTGACGGAGCCAGCCGAGGCTCAACAAGCAGAATAAGGAAAACAGATTGGACTTTTTTAATTATCAGGATGATGGCCAACTTTGGGCTGAAAATGTCTCTTTAACTCAACTGGCTGAGCAATATGGCACGCCGCTGTATGTGTATTCTCGTGCCACATTAGAGCGTCACTGGAAAGCCTTTGATTCTGCGGTGGGTGAACATCCACACTTGGTGTGTTATGCGGTGAAAGCCAACTCTAATATTGGTGTCCTTAACGTGCTTGCTCGCTTAGGTTCTGGCTTTGATATCGTGTCGGGCGGTGAACTTGAGCGTGTGATTGCCGCTGGTGGCGACCCGAAAAAAGTGGTGTTCTCTGGTGTTGGCAAAACCCGCGCAGAAATGAAGCGTGCGTTAGAGCTTGGCATTAAATGTTTTAATGTGGAATCGGAACCTGAACTTGAGCGTTTAAACCAAGTGGCCGGTGAATTAGGTGTCAAAGCGCCTATTTCTCTGCGCATTAACCCAGATGTTGACGCGCACACTCATCCTTATATTTCTACCGGTTTACGTGATAACAAATTTGGTATCGCCTTTGATCGCGCGCCGCAAGTGTACAAGTTTGCTAGCAGCCTAGAGAATTTAGACGTACATGGCATTGACTGTCATATTGGTTCGCAGCTAACTGAGCTTGCACCATTTATTGATGCCACTGATCGTCTATTGGCGCTGATCGATAACCTTTCTGAGCAAGGTATTCATATTCGTCATCTTGATGTCGGTGGTGGCTTAGGTGTGGTGTATCGTGATGAATTGCCACCACAGCCTTCGGATTACGCCAAAGCCTTACTATCACGCTTGGAAAATCATAGCCACCTTGAGTTGGTGTTCGAGCCTGGTCGCGCTATCGCAGCTAATGCAGGCATCTTGCTGACTAAGGTTGAACTGCTAAAACTAACGGAGCACAAAAACTTTGCCGTGATTGATGCGGCGATGAACGACATGATCCGTCCTTCTTTGTATCAAGCTTGGATGAATATTGTGCCTGTTGCGCCACGTCAAGGTACGCCTATGACTTACGATTTGGTTGGCCCAATTTGCGAAACCGGTGATTTTATCGGTAAAGATCGCGAATTGGTGATTGAAGAAGGCGACCTATTAGCGGTCCGTTCGGCGGGTGCTTATGGCTTTGTGATGTCGTCCAACTACAATACTCGTACCCGCGCGGCGGAAATCATGGTTGATGGCGACCAAGCTCATGTTGTGCGTCAACGTGAACAATTAAGCAGTTTGTGGGAATTGGAATCCATCCTTCCCCAATAAATTGAGCATGCTATGCCCTGACGAGTGATCGTTAGGGCATTTATTTTATTTGAATACATGAGGCGATATGCATTTCCACTTTTCTAAAATGCATGGTTTGGGTAATGACTTTATGGTGGTCGACTGTATCACCCAAAACATCTTCTTTTCACCTGATTTGATCCGTCGTTTGGCTGACCGCCATACTGGCGTGGGTTTTGATCAATTATTGGTAGTAGAAGCGCCCTACGACCCAGAAACCGATTTTCATTATCGTATTTTTAATTCCGATGGTAGCGAAGTAGAACAATGTGGTAACGGTGCACGTTGTTTCGCTCGATTTGTGCGTATGAAAGGCTTAACCAATAAATACAGTATCAATGTCAGCACGAAAAAAGGCCGTATGGTGCTGAAGGTGGAAAGCCTAGATTCGGTGACTGTGAACATGGGACAGCCGATATTTGAGCCAAGTAAGATCCCGTTCAAAGCAAAACAAGCGGAAAAGACCTATATTTTACGAGCAGGCGAACACACCTTATTTTGTGGTGCAGTGAGCATGGGCAATCCACATGTGGTGACCATCGTCGATGATGTAGATAATTTCGATGTGGATAACGTTGGCCCATTGCTTGAGTCGCATGAGCGTTTCCCTGAGCGAGTGAATGCCGGCTTTATGCAAATCATCGATCGTAATAACGTGAAATTGCGGGTTTACGAACGAGGCGCCGGTGAAACGCAAGCCTGTGGTAGTGGCGCATGTGGTGCTGTTGCGGTCGGTATTAACCAAGGTTTGCTCGACCCTGAAGTGACGGTGCAATTGCCGGGCGGTAAGTTGCGTATTTTCTGGCAAGGACCAGGTAAACCTTTATACATGACCGGCCCAGTGGCTCATGTGTATGATGGCCAAATTAGTTGTTAAATTAGATATAGAGTGAGTAATGCAAGCGGATCATTTGACTGCTGAAACGGTAGCAGAATACTTAAAAGACCACCCTGACTTTTTTATCCAACGACCAGAGTTGGTTGAACGGCTTGCGTTTTCACACCATCAACAAGGCGCGGTATCTTTAGTTGAAATTCAGATGCGTCGTCAGCGTCAGCGTATTGAAGAGTTAGAAGAAGAGATCACTCACATGATGTCTCTTGCGGCGAAAAATGATCGTACTTTTCATCAGTTGATGGAATTACAGCAGTCGGTTTTAGCCTCTCAGTCCTTGACCTCACTCATTCAACAAGTTGAGCACTATAGCCGTCAAATTGGTCTATCTTCGCATTTATTATTACTGGAGCACCAACATTCCGATTGGGCATTGTCGCGCGAAACATTAAAACGTTTTATGACCAATCATCTTAATGGCAAATCGGCTTATTTAGGCCGCTTAAATCGCCAAGACCGTCACGCTTTATTTGGTGGCGATCGCTTTAGCAATAATGAATTATCAGAACTGGGTTCGTATGTGATCTTGCCGCTGAATCCATCTAACCCGATTGGCTTGCTTGCTTTTTCCAGCCAAGAAGGCGGGCACTTCCAGCCGGAAATGGACACCTTGTTTTTGCGTCATCTCGCCTCGGTGGTCACTTTTATGGTGAAGCATTTAAGCCAAGTGGATGAGGCGTTTGAGCCAGTAAAAACATTAAGCTGTGCCAATGAGTCTTAACTTACCAGAAGACATGCAAACCTCATTACAGCGCTTTTATGATTACCTGCATCATGAAAGAGGGTTAAGCGCGCACACACAAGCGAACTATCAGCGTCAATTGTCGATTATGGCCGAGCAACTGCATCAGCTCGGCATCCAACATTGGCAACAAGTCGATGCCGCCTGGGTAAGGCAACTGATCGCCAAAGCCAATCGCGAAGGGTTAAAGCCCAGCAGTATTGGTACGCGTTTATCCTCTTTACGCAGCTTTTTTGATTATTTGATTTCAATTGATGAACTCAGTGCTAACCCTGCCAAAGGAGTGGCTGCGCCGAAGAAAAAGCGCCCACTGCCGAAAAACCTCGATATTGATGAAGTCGGTCAGTTATTGGAAGTCAATGACGATGACCCTTTAGCCATTCGAGATCGCGCCATGATGGAATTGATGTACGGTGCGGGATTGCGTTTGGCCGAGTTAGTTAGCATTGATGTCAATCATGTACAAGTCAGCTCGGGCGAGATTCGCGTGATTGGTAAAGGCAATAAAGAACGTAAAGCCCCATTTTCTGGTCAAGCCAAAGAGTGGCTGGCTCGATGGTTAACAGTGCGTGCAACCTTAGCCAGTGAAACTGAGTCGGCGTTATTTGTTTCCAAACGTGGTAGCCGTATTTCGCATCGAAACGTGCAAAAACGCATGGAAGAGTGGGGCATTAAGCAAGGGGTTTCTAGCCATATTAGCCCGCATAAATTGCGCCATTCGTTTGCGACTCACATGTTGGAGTCGAGTCAAAACTTACGTGCGGTGCAAGAATTACTGGGGCACGAAAATATTTCCACTACCCAAATTTACACTAGTTTAGACTTTCAACATCTGGCTAAGGTGTATGACAACGCCCACCCACGTGCGAAAAAGAGCCGTTCACCGGATTCAGAGCAGGAATAAGCGTCAAGCATTCTATTATGAAATATAAAGCCTTATAAGGAGTCATCATGGCACTGAGATTTTACCGCAACCTGCCAACCATTAAGGCGATGACCTTTGATCTCGATGACACCTTATATGACAACCACCCGGTGATTCGCGATCTGGAACAAAAGACCGAGCAATGGCTTCATGCCCATCACCCGATCAGCCAAGAAATGCCGCACCAAGCGTGGCGTCAGTTAAAAAATCAGTTAGCCAAGCAAACCCCTTTTTTGCAAAGTGATGTCAGCGAGTGGCGTTATCAGCAGATCCGTCAGGGATTAATGCATTTGGGTTACGATGATCCAAAAGCTTCTCAAGCAGCGAAAACGGCGATGGATCAAGTGCTGATTTGGCGTCATCAAATCGATGTGCCGGATCTCACCCACCAAGTGATGGCTAAACTCAAACAGCAAATGCCGCTGATCGCGATCACCAATGGTAACGTCAACCCAAGTAAAATCGGCCTAGGTGATTATTTTGATCTGGTGCTGAACGCCGGCCCCGACGGATGGGCTAAACCACATGGACAAATGTTTGAAACCGCATTAGCGCATTTAGGTTTACCGGCAGCTAACGTCTTACATGTCGGCGATAACCTGACTTCCGATGTTGCTGGAGCGAAATACGCCGGCATGAGCGCGTGTTGGATTAATGATTACCACAAATCGCTGAAACATGAAGATTATGGGCGAGTGCTACCGGATGTTGAGATTACTGCGCTTGAGGATTTGTTGATTATCGGTTGCTCGTAGCTAGGGCGCTGCGCTTCGAGACCCGAGACCCGAGCAGCGAAGCGCCCGAGTACCTAGCTACGTTTCCGTCCTATTCACGAGACTCGAAAACCCTATGCTCCCTATCCGCCTCATACATCTTCAAAAACAACTCAAAATACTGTTGTAGTGTTGATAAATCCTGCTTCGGATTCAGTTGCTGCAACAGATTTATTCCTACCTCACAGGTACATAAATTGCCTTGTGTTTGATTACGGCGCAGGCTGTAGCTAGAGAGCTGAGCAGCAGACAGAGAGACTTTAGGTAAGGCTTGCAGCCACGGGCTTTTGTTGAGCATTTTTTTCGCTTCTTGCCAGGTGCCATCCAAGATAATAAACAATGCAGAACCCGTCAAAGGCTTCGATTTGATGGTATCTAAATCAATCGCTTGTTCGCTTGGAAACAACAAATAGGTCGCTTGTTGGGGGATTTGCTCAAGCAGTTTGGCGGGTGGATTGACTCTATCCCATACATGAACCTCACAGTTGGATAGGCTATGGCTGAGTAGTTTACCTGTATTGGTGGCACGTTTGAGCTCGTTAGGGTGAGTGAGCAGCGCAATGTGAGCATTGATCTCAAGCTTGGGTGTATGGATGCAGACACATTGGTAGCGCAAGCCACATTGAGGGCATGACGGAGTGCTGGGCTTAGTTGGGTTTGGTGACATTCGGCTTTAAGTGATGATGAAAACACCGCCTTAGTTTACATTTTTATCCCTTGTTGCGCTGCACTGATGTTATCGGAGAATAGTGTTACGTTGCCTTTTTTATCGCTTACTGGCGCAGTAGAGGCATTAATCGGGTAGCTGACGCCGGTGTATTCCATGACATGATTGGCTGCTTTTGCGCCACCACCACTCACTGGAATAATCAAATCACGCCAGCCGAAGTGATGGTAATTGGTGACCTGAATCGGAGTGCGGACTTGGGTAATACGGCTGTTAAATTGCCATTCATTATCACGATTTTCAAACATCAAAACCGTACAGCCGCCGGAACCACACCAATCAGTGAGGACAAATAGTTCCGGCTTTTGGTCGTTGTTTATATCGTAGGTCAGCCAGCGATAACGGTTATTCTTTGGGTCAGTGCGGTTGATTTTGAAATAATGTCGAATGGTGGCATCAACCTGAGCATTGTACTGATTGCTGCCGACAATGTTCGCTGCCGCTAGAGCCGTGATGGCTCCTTGAGTCGCGGCCTGATCGGCTGGCACCATGCTGGTTTCCACTTTCATTTTTTGTACCGTTAATCCATCGGTACCCAGTTGGTATTCCATGCCATTGACGATTTCTTTTTCCGCTTTAAGCTGGAAGCCATCAATGGTGAAGATGCGTAAGGCATTGAATTGATTGCCATCATGCTCCGTCATCAAGACGTGAATGGTATCCTCATTTTGTTGCCAAAAGCCGGTTTCAATTAAGCTAGGGTCACCGTTTTGATATGTATAACGAGTGGTGGCAGTATGATCTGCATTCAGCTCTAATGTGGTGATCAAGCCTGCCTGCGCTTTGCTTTGATATGTGCCTACCCAATCCTGCGCACTTTGACTCGCGGCTTGTTGTTGGCTTTGCTGAATAAATAGCTGCTCATCGACTCGATTTGCCGTAGTAAGTTCATCACTGTTGGCCATTTCAACCGGCTCACTTTGGGCGAGTAATTGCGGTTCATCTGGCTGGCTAGAACAAGCGCTGAGCAATAACAGCAGTGAAAAACTCAATGGGATTGTATAAGCCTTCATGGTATTTTCATCCTTAATAGATACGATTACGAAAGGTCAACAGACCGTAGGGCCTGTTGATCCTTCGTGATGATTTTTGCAGCGAATTGTTGGGTATTTAAACAAGGCAGAGGCTCCGTGGTGTAGCTAGCCTACACGAGGAGCCGATAACGCAGTATAAATACCCAACAAACGCTGCCCGAAGGGTTCGGCTAAAAGCGTTTTATGCTTCGTTAAGTCTCATTTACTTAGAATAACTAGGCTACAATCGACTTGCCTTGCCTAAAACGCTTTTATCTCGAACAAAATTTAACCACGAAAGTTCAACAGGCCCTAGTAGACTGACCGGGCAACAGAAGGTTCATTATGGCATATTGGTTATTCAAAACAGAACCGGATACCTTTTCGATTGATACGCTACGTGTACAAAAAGTGGCATGTTGGGAGGGAGTCCGCAATTATCAAGCAAGAAACATGTTACGTGATGAAGTGAAAGTCGGTGATCAAGTGCTGATTTATCATTCTTCATGCAAAGAGATCGGAGTGGCGGGGATAGCGAAAGTGGTAAAAGAAGCCTATCCCGATCATTTTCAATTTGATCCTGAAAGCCCATATTTTGATATTAAATCCGATCCCAGCAACCCTCGTTGGATGATGGTGGATATTGAGTTTGTGCGTAAGTTTGAACGTATTGTCACACTAGCAGAATTGAAAGCCATTCCCGAGCTGGAAAATATGCCGTTAGTAAAACGCGGCAATCGTTTATCCATCATGCCCGTCACCGAAGAAGAGTGGCAGATAATCTTGCACCAAGAATAAAATTAGCTGCGATTGATATTAAATTGGTAAATACAAAAATGGCGACCGTCACTTCAAGGTGTGGGTCGCCATTTTGCCTTTCAGGGAGAAAGGGCGTTGGATTATAGCAGGTGATCTTCTAAGTAATGGGCGACGGCTTCATCGGCGCTGCTGCCAATGATTTCGTGATTAGGCAGGGCTTGCATCACTTTGTGGTGAGCGGTACCCATAACTAAACCTTTGTGCGCCGCTTCCAGCATTTCCACATCGTTCATGCCATCACCAAAAGCAATACAATGCTCAAGATCTTTGCCTAATGCTTGTGCCACCGCTTTCAGTGCGTCGCCTTTTGAGACGTTCGGTGCCATCATTTCTAAGCAAGTCGGAGTCGAGAAAGCAATGCTGAGTTTGTCACCAAATTGCTCTTTCAATTGCTGTTCGTACTGTGCTAGGTGGTCATGATCTGGGTGAGTAAAGAACAGTTTTGCCACATCTTGAGTCGGTGCGTTATCGACATCGAAAACCGTGTAATTAAAGCCAGATTCTTGGTGATGTTTGCTTAAGCTCAAATCTTCTTTATCAGTCAGCCAATCGTCGCTGCGGTAGATATGAATGCGTAGGCTAGGGTCTTGTTTCAGAATATCGACAATCGGTTGGATGACCTCTTCTGGTAAGTTTTTGCTATACATTAATTGATTGTCAGGGCTGTGCACACGCGCCCCGTTTGATGTGATCATGTAAGCTGGAATGCCCGCAATACTACGGAAAGTGGCGACATCCACATGGTGACGACCAGTGGCAAAAATAAACGTCATGCCTTGTTGGTGCAGTTTCTTCAAGGTTTGCTTAGTGAGTTCACCGAGCGTGTGGTCAGGAAGCAGCAAAGTACCATCAAGATCGGATGCGACAATACGCACATCTTGTAAATCAGTTTGAGAAAGCGGAGTGTTTGACATATTGCCTCTAAAAAATCACTTTAATTGAATTGAAAATAGTCTACTTGAATTTAAGAGGAAAAAAGAGGGTAAAGGTCATTCTTGTTTGTTTCCTCTTTTAGCCGTCTTTATCCTTTAGTGTTGGGCAAAAAAATCCAAACACAGTTGCAGAGCTTGAACACGCAGCTCATCACTTTCAAACAGCAACTCGTGGCGTGCTCCATTAATGATTTCTAATTGACCTCGTCCGTGATGAACCAGGTTGAGTTTTTTGATAAAGCGGCGTTGAGCGGCATTATCGACAATCGTATCTTGCCCTGCCTGCATCAATAGCACAGGAATGGTGATTTTTTCCACTTCTAGGCTACAGCGCTTGGCGGCTAATAAGGATTGATTAACCCAATGACTGCTTGGCCCACCTAATTGAATCTCGGGTTGGCGGTCATATAAATCGCGGAACCATTGATAGCGCAGCTCACTATGGGTTAAGTGGTTATTGGTAAAAGGTTTGGCTACATAGGCTTTTTGCCCAGGAGCATAGTTTGGTAATGGACTGCGAGCCGCCATCCATTTGGTTAATGGTGCAGAAAACGGGCGCAAATACCATTGCATTTGAATACCGATCATCGGGGCACTTAACGCAATCGCATCAAACGGATGGTCGGGATGGGTTTGAATATAGCGAGTGGAGATCGCGCCGCCCATAGAGTGAGCCAAAATGAACGATTTATCGTAGCGGCTAAAGTCAAACGCTGTGACCACATGGTGCATGTCTTGAATGTAATGATCAAAGTGCTCGACATGGCCGATTTGGCGATCGTCACAACAGCGCTCCGACATGCCTTGTCCACGGTGATCATACGAATACACGTCGTAGCCTTGTTCGGTCAGATCCCAGAATAACTCTTGGTATTTATAGGCACTTTCGATACGGCCATTGACGACAAAAATCGCTTTGGTGTTTTCTTTTTTGGTAAACGAAACCCAATACAGCTGTTTACCCTGTTCACCAGAGATAAAGCCTTCATTTCGTGTTTGCCAGAAAGGCGCTAAGGTCTGTTGTGAAAATTCAATAAACTGATGTTCACGTTGCCATTGTTCTTGTTGGCATTGTTTTTGTTGCCTCGGCGGGTTAGGGTTTTTCATATCACATCTGTATTGCTTGGCTCGAAGTGAGCGACATTGATGGTTCCCACTATGCCATTTTTTACCCCTCTAACGTAGTTTTTTCTCTTTTGTTGTTTTGTTCTAGCCTCTTCTCTCAATATGAATATTTGATGACAACGTCATTTGAAGGGTTGCGTTTTCGAACAATAAATACAAATATGCGCATATCCATATATAAGGTGAAAACACTATGTTACCCCATCAATTTTTCAAAATGTTGGCTGATGAAACCCGAACTCGCTGTTTATTGTTGATTGCTCGAGAAGGGCAACTGTGCGTGTGTGAGCTCACCGAGGCCTTGCAAGAAAGTCAGCCTAAGATTTCCCGCCACCTAGCGCAATTACGTCAATCGGGTTTGCTGCTGGACAGCCGTAAAGGTCAGTGGGTGTACTACCAATTATCACAAGATTTACCGGGTTGGATGCGTAAGGTGATTGAAGGACTCAAACAATCAAGCTGTTTGCAACAAGAGTATCAAGCTGATAGTGAGCGCTTACATAATATGAATGCGCGCCCTGTGTGCTGTTAATCATTTCGAATCATTTAAGGAAATAACCATGACAATCAAAGTTGGAATTAATGGATTTGGTCGCATAGGACGCTTGGCTTTACGTGCTGCGTTTGATTGGCCGGAAGTTGAATTTGTGCGTATCAATGATGTGGCTGGCGATGCCCATACGTTAGCGCATTTACTGGAATTTGATTCGGTGCAAGGTCGTTGGCAGCACTCAGTAATCGAAGAAGATGGCGCGATGCTGATTAATGAGAAACGTATTGCGGTTACTCGAGAAAAGGAAATACAAGCGGTCGATTGGTCGGATTGCGATGTAGTGATTGAAGCGACAGGTGTACATCGTAAAACGGCTTTTCTCAATCAATACCTTGAGCAAGGCGTAAAACGTGTCGTGGTGTCTGCGCCGGTTAAAGAGCCAGGCATTGCCAATATTGTCGTGGGTGTCAATGATGAGATTTTTGACCCTGCGATTCACCGTATTGTGACCGCAGCTTCTTGCACCACCAACTGTATTGCCCCTGTGGTGAAAGTGATCCATGAAAAACTCGGTATTGAACTGTCTTCTTTTACCACTATTCATGATTTGACCAACACTCAAACCATTTTGGATGCCCCGCACAAAGACCTGCGTCGTGCTCGCGCATGTGGCATGAGCTTGATCCCAACCACAACCGGCTCAGCGACGGCGATTGTGGAAATTTTCCCTGATCTGAAAGGCAAAATTAATGGTCATGCCGTTCGTGTCCCATTAGCCAATGCTTCTTTAACTGACATTATTTTTGATGTGAAGCGAGATACCACCGCAGAAGAAGTCAATGCACTACTCAAAGAAGCAGCACAGGGTGAGCTGAAAGGCATTCTTGGGTTTGAAGAAAAACCATTAGTGTCGATTGATTACCGAGGCGACCAGCGCTCGACCATTGTTGATGCGTTATCGACCATGGTGGTGGGCACTCGCATGGTGAAAATTTACGCTTGGTATGACAATGAAATGGGCTACGCCACACGCACGGCTGAGTTGGTTCGTAAAGTGGGTTTGGCTTAAGGAGTAGAACGATGACACATCCAACATGGGATTTACCATTAAATGAACAAGGTGCTGGGTTAGTACTTACTCCGTGTCCAGGCACTAAGGGCGTGAGCTTGCAAGACTCCCTTTCTCAATTAAAAGCCCAAGGTGTGGCCGCGGTTGTCACTGCCTTGAGTGATGAAGAGTTGCAACAGGCGCAAGTTGAAAGCTTAGGTGAACAGGTAGAACAGCTGGGAATGCAATGGTTTCAATTAGTGATTGAAGACGATTGTGCGCCAAATGACAGCTTTCAATTAGGTTGGAAGGCGGTGAGTCCAAATCTGCATCAACTTTTAGAGAATAATCATAAAGTGGCGCTGCATTGTATGGGCGGCTCTGGCCGTACCGGTTTATTAGCCGCTCATGTGTTATTAGAACAAGGTTGGGCGCTGGATGACATTATTCACGAAGTACAAGCATTAAGGCCTGGTGCATTCACTAAACCGGTACAGGTTGAGTACATCAATCAGTTTTCAGCCGATTAATTTTTTCTGTCTCAGATATGGCGAATGAGTCATATCTGGTGCCTTAAACAGGATAAATCTTGTTATGTTTGCCCATTTAGATCGCCAAATTCGCCAATATATGTTGGTGACGTTTAATTATTGGAACTTCACCTTAACCGATGGTGCATTACGGATGCTGGTGGTGCTGTACTTCTACGATTTGGGTTACAGCACGCTAGCCATTGCCTCGTTATTTCTGTTTTATGAGTTCTTTGGCGTCGTCACCAATTTGGTCGGAGGCTGGCTTGGCGCGCGTTTAGGACTGAATAAAACCATGAACATTGGCCTGATGATGCAGATTGTGGCTTTATTGATGTTAGCACTTCCTAACTCGTGGCTGACCATTCCGTGGGTGATGGCAGCACAAGCCTTGTCAGGTATCGCGAAAGATTTGAATAAAATGAGCGCTAAGAGTGCAATCAAAACCTTAGTGCCAAATGACCAACAAGGCGCGTTATATCATTGGATAGCGGTGTTAACCGGTTCGAAAAATGCCCTTAAAGGTGTGGGGTTCTTTCTCGGTGGCTTGCTGCTATCGGTTTTAGGTTTTCAATACTCGATGTTGGCGATGGCTGCCGTGCTCGTCTTGGTGCTCTTGGGCAGCTTGGTTTGGTTGGAATCGGACATGGGCAAAGCCAAATCCAAACCAAAATTTAGCCAGATGTTTTCTAAGTCTCGTTCAATCAATATCTTATCCGCCGCTCGCATGTTCTTATTTGGTGCGCGTGATGTGTGGTTTGTGGTGGCGCTACCTATTTATCTTGGTAGTGTTTTTGGCTGGGAGCATATCTGGGTGGGCAGCTTCTTGGCGCTATGGGTTATCGCTTATGGCGTGGTACAAGGGTTCGCACCGAGATTAACAGGTAAAGCAAAAGGCAAAATACCCGATGGTCGAGCCGCGTTAATTTGGGCATCGTTACTGGCTTTGATTACCGGTTTAGTCGCTTATGGAGTACAAATTCAGTGGCAACCGCAATTGGTGATTGTGGTCGGGCTATTGATCTTCGGGGCTTTCTTTGCGATTAATTCCTCCATGCATTCTTACCTAATTGTTAGTTATGCCAAAGGCGATGGCGTCTCTATGGATGTGGGCTTTTATTATATGGCCAATGCGATGGGACGTTTAATTGGTACGGTATTATCTGGCTGGGTATTCCAAATGGCAGGGTTAGCGGCGTGCTTATGGGTGTCGTTTGCCTTTTTAGTTGTAACGTGTGTGATTTCGATTTGGCTGCCTAAGAAGGGATTAATCACGGAAACGTCTGCTGTGGGTTAACTTTTGGTTAAGTGATAGCCATTAGCAATTTGTTGCTTTATTGTTGTCGATATTGGTTTATGGCAATAAAGGTGCAAATTAATGACGCAAAGGGTGTTTTTCTTTGATTTACTCAGGTGCGTTGCGGCGGTCGCAGTGGTAGCGATTCATGTGCTTGCTCCTTATCGAGAGTTACTTGGGGTTATTCCTTTTGACCAATGGTCAACCGCAGTGGGCATCAATAGCTTTTCCCGTTGGGCGGTCCCGGTTTTTATTATGGTTTCAGGGGCGTTATTTTTAAGTGATACTCGCCCTTTTGATACCCACTATTATTTAAAGCGTCGTGTCGCGAAAGTCGTGGTGCCGTTTGTGGTGTGGTCGCTTTTCTACGCGTACCTCTCTGGTTGGAGTGCGAGTGGGTTTGATGCGGAAACCAGTTATCAAGTCCTGTCTGATTTCTTCCATCACGAAACTTATTATCATTTAGGCTTCTTTTACTATTTTATTCCACTGTATTTCGTTATTCCTTTTCTACAGTACCTCGTCAAAGTGAGTGATAGCGTAAGTTTGTACGCTTTGATTTCATTGTGGCTTCTTACTACGGCGTTTTATTTATTTGGTGTGAGCGGCCCGTGGAGCAATCAAATCTATCTTTATAGTGGTTACTTACTTTTGGGTTATCTTTGTTATCAAAGGATGGAAGTGACCAGCAATATTGCACTGTCGGTGTTTATTATTGGTATGGTGTCTTTAGCGGTTACAGCGTTGATGGTGATGATGGGAAGCGTTGAGGCTAAGCACTATACTTTTGGTCTTTGGCTTTCCTACAAGACTCTGAATACTGCATTGGCGGCGATGATGGTGTTTATTTTATGTCGTTATTTTGCAGACCGTTTGAGCGGAAAAACAGTGGCTATCGTGAGCTTTATTAGTCGTTATAGCTTGGGAATTTATTTACTACACCCAGTGTTCTTGTGGCCAATGAAAGCCTATGGTTGGCACCAAGGTCACCCTATTTGGGTGATTCCGCTTTGGGTTGTGCTCAGTGGTGGTGGCGCACTGGCCCTCAGTTGGCTGTTGGCTCGCTCAGCGAAAACTCGTTGGTTATTGCCTTAATGAGATAAAACTCTCCAGCGTCAGGACTGTCGCTGGAGAGCGAAATGCAAAAATTTATCACCTTGATATGTAAGTTCGCCACGATCTCCTGGGTTTAGCGCCCCATAATAATGAATGCCGACTTTGAATTCTCGCTTGGGACCAACAGGCAGCTTTTGTACGTAAATCCAATACTCTTGATCTTCTTTCCCCGGTTGAGCATCTGGAATGTCGATACTTTGTTTATCCAGCACCATGACTTTGACGGTTTGCTGTGGGGCATCTTGACCGACTTTATGGCGCTGGTTAAAACGAAGTGCTAGCCAAGCAGAAAGTCCGATCAATAAAACAATGGCGATGATTAAGCTGATAGGCATAAAGAAGATCCTAACTAATTATTTTTCTAGCAAATTCTACTTAACTGAACGCAATAAATCGTGATCTAAACGAGTTTTTCTCGATGTACTACTGGTTTTATTGCCTTTATCTTGGTTTAGTTTCTACATGTTGTCATGGAAGAGAGGAGTCATGAGTGTCTGATATTGAAAAAGTCGTCATGCATACTCGTCGTTTGGAGCGGTTGCTAAGAGAGCAGTATTACGCACAAGGGCAAGGTTTAGTCGAGCTAACAGAAAGCTGTGGAACTCGTTTACCTCATGATATCGCGAAAAAACTCTACTCTATTGCCGATACTCGGCAGCATTTGTTAGATGAAGAAGGATCGAATCAGGCCTTGATCGATCAATTTGTTCGAGCGTGTATTGAGTGCGAAAAAGAACTCACACCCAGAAGTGGCAAGATGATATGGGGTGTGGCAATTTTATTGATGGTGTTGATGACGCTTGGTGCTGCGCTTGTTTATGTGGTTCATTGGGATGTTGTCGCACAACACTTAAATCTTAACTGATTGATCTTAGTAAAATACAAACAAAAAAGGACGCTATGTGCGTCCTTTTTTGTTTTTAAGAATTTGATTAAGAGATCATTGGTAGAGTCATTAAACCAACCATAACTGCAATTAATACCAATCCTTGTCTTTGAGATGTTGTCATGAGAAAACTCCTTGGTTGATTGAATATGCAGCTAATATAACAAAAAAAAAGCAGTTGATCTAGATCTATTTGATATCGGGCTATAAATGCAAGTTTGTTGTAAGAATATCGCCCAAATGTCATAGGTAAAGGTTTTACTCAATTAAAATGCAATGATGGTTTTCATTTTTGATAATCATTGCTTTTATTTAAGTGATTGATTTTTATTTAATAATATTGTTTTTGTTCATTTCGAAATGTCATGGGTTTTTAAAATTGTTATTTTATGGCTTAGTGAGTAGTGGTGAGGATTTTATCGTTAAACTGAAATTTTTATAGAAATATTGGCCTTTCTGGGCTCAAAAATTCGTTTTTTAAGAAACGGATGACAAAAAATTGACTTAAAAATTTCACTATTTGATTTTTGATTGTTTTTTGCTCTTATTTTTTTATTTAAGTTGTTGATTGTTTTTGTTTTTATTGTTCTGTTTGTTTTTTGTTCTGTAAAAGTTCTGTTTTTAAGGGTTTGAAGTTCGATATGGCGAAATAGATAAGTTGTGTGATTTTATGCTGATTTAATTATCAGTTAGAGAAATAACAATCTTTTCTAAGGTATCATTTTCGACTTTACCTTCTATTGGGGTCTCTCTACACTAAGTTGGTAAATAGAAAGGGGAAACGCATGTGGTATTGGCTGTTAATGGGTGGGTTATTACTGTCCATGCTGTTATTGATGAGACTGAATAAGCCGAAACTTTTTGCGGCTTCGAAATTATTCATCTTAATCGCGCTGGCCTATTCGTTAGCTCCAACGCTTAACTCTCCTCAAATAGCGCCGATTTGGTCTATGTGTGCTTTGGCTTTTTTTGCACTTTGTTATTACGTTGAAACCTTCGCGACAAGATACAAAATTCTGCAATTCTTGTGGTTTTCGATGGGTTGCTTGTTCTATAGCTTGAGTTTCTGGTCTCAAGTTCAGCATTTAAATTGGGCCGTTCCGATAGCGTTGTTTGCCTTGATCGTCGTGATTTTTTTCATTTTATTGCCTCTTTTAGATAGCTTTGTAAAACATGCGGCTGTGGTTGCGATTATTTTGTGGCAATTGTTGTGGGCATCTGGTCAGGTGTGGCAGGTGAGTCGTTCTTTATTGGATCTGTCTGGTTTTCTTGGCACGGCGTTGTTGGCAACGTCAGTGTTGATATGGTCTATTCATCATTTTAAACGACCTTTCAAAATGTCGAATGATTGGACGATGTTGTGCTACTTTGGCTCACATATTTTGATCATTGCGCCTTTAGTTTTAGCGTCAGCCTAATGTATTTAATGACGCGATCTTACGTTTTTACGCATTGCCTTTATTCGTAACATTGGAAAGTATATGGAAATTTTATCTGCAGCTGTGATGCTGTTTTTGATTATGGATCCGCTGGGTAACTTGCCAGTCGTGCTCTCAATTTTGAAACATCTGGATCCGAAACGTCGTCGTATCGTGTTAGTGCGTGAATTGGTGTTTGCTTTACTGATTTTGTTGTTATTCCTGTTTGCGGGTAAATCGATTTTAAGCTTTTTGCATGTTCAGCCGGAGACTTTGAGCATTTCTGGTGGGTTAATTTTGTTTATTATCGCGATTCGTATGATCTTTCCACAGCCGGGTGGTGTGGTTGGACTGGCTGCCGGTGAAGAACCTTTCTTTGTCCCCTTGGCGATTCCGATGATCGCAGGTCCTTCGGTGATTGCATCTTTATTACTTCTTTCCAGTCAGTCACCCGATCGTATGCTTGATTGGTCATTAGCGGTGCTATTGGCGTGGGCGGGGACTTTCTTAATTTTGATGTTTTACAGTTTCTTCCATCGCATTTTGGGTGAGAAAGGGCTTCGTGCGATCGAGCGTTTGATGGGTTTATTGCTGGTGATGATGTCAACGCAAATGTTCTTAGATGGCCTCAAGCAATATTTATCTTAATCTTTATATAAATCCGATTTTATAAAAAAGCCGCCGATGATTTGAGTTCATCGACGGCTTTGTTTTTTTGGGGGAGCGATAGATTATTTTAAATATTTATCTTTGAGATCGATTAAGGCAAACGTGCCAAATAACACAATCGACAGTTTTTCCCATCTTGTCATCGTCGTTTCTTTTGGGAGAGCACTAGAAAATAGCATTGACTGCATAGCATGCATAAATAGGGTAAAAATCGCCATCACATTGAGCGCGATGTGTGCCATGCCAGGGAATGGATTGATCAGGTTAGTTATAAAAACTAGCCATACGACCAACATAAATGCCTTAGCGGCGAGATTGAAGAGTTTTTTCATGCGGTTATTCCACAGATTCTAATTGATAGAGGCGGTAGCAAACTTGTCCCGCAGTTTTCTCGCGATGCAATTGCCAATGCGTTGGAAGCGTCGGTAAGTGAAGCTCTTTTTCTGTTTCGATGTAGACTAACCCATTATCCGAGAGCCAACCATTTTGTTGCAGTAAGTTGAGAGTTTGCTCAAGTAAACCCTGACGAAAAGGCGGATCAATAAATACGATGTCATAAGGCTGACCAGCTTGTTGTAAAAAGCTCAGCGCATCTTGGTTATGCACTTCAATATTATTGGCTTTGAGTTGCTGAATGTTGGTTTTCAACTGTTGATAGGCCGGTTTGTGAAGTTCGATCATGGTGACCAATTCCGCCTGGCGTGAAGCGGCTTCAAAGCCTAAACCCCCAGAGCCAGCAAACAAATCTAAGCAACGAGCATGAGGAATATCGGCGGCCAGCCAATTAAATAACGTTTCTTTCACTCGGTCTGTGGTTGGGCGTAACCCTTGCGCATCTTGAACCGGCAATTTTCTTCCGCGCCATAAGCCACTGATGATGCGAATAAAGCCAGTTGAGCCTTTCGGCGTTGAGGAGGGTGAAGCTTTACGTCTTTGCATAGAATAAACCGCAGATAGATTTTTTAGTGTACTAATAAAGTGATATTATATACCTAACTGACTTTAAGGGGCAGGAGTTTGCTAACCATCAAGCTATGTTAGCGCTGATTGCTCGCGACTTACCTTTAAATATTGATCACTTTGACACAAAGTGAATGCTAGGACTTGTTCATGACAGCTAAAAAGAAACGCGGTTTACTCTCTTGGCTAGGTTTTGCTGAAGAAGAAGAAAAAAAAACCTCCTCTGAACCCACCTCTGACACTCCGACTGAAGAAACGCTAACTGATGAAACTGTTATTGAGCAGAAGCAAGATGATCTTGAGTCGCAATCGACGTCATCGCAGTTGGATGAAGAAGCATCGATTGAATCCGTAGAGCAAGAGGCAGAAATTGAGCCTGAAATTACGATTGAAGACGAGCTCGTTGCAAAAGCCGATGAGGTTGCTGAAACGGATGACGTTGAAGAAATGCCACCAAACTCTCCACAGGTGGAAGAATTAGAAAGCGATCGCGTTCAAGAGCAAACCAAACCGACAGAAAGTTTCTTTGCCCGTTTAAAACGCAGCTTACAGCGCACCAAGCAAAATATTGGCGCCGGTTTCTTTGGTTTATTCAAAGGCAAAAAAATCGATGATGATCTATTTGAAGAATTAGAAGAGCAGTTATTGATTGCTGACGTGGGCATGAACACCACGGTTAAAATTATTGATAGCCTGACGGAAAAAGCGTCTCGCCAAGATTTAAAAGATGGCGAAGCGTTGTATGGGCTATTAAAACAAGAAATGGCCGATATCTTAGCGGAAGTTGAGCAACCGCTTGAAATTGATACCACCAAAACGCCGTATGTGATCTTGATGGTCGGCGTGAACGGGGTAGGTAAAACCACGACGATTGGTAAGCTCGCCAAACAATTCCAATCACAGGGTAAATCGGTCATGTTAGCGGCTGGTGATACTTTCCGTGCAGCCGCGGTTGAACAGCTGCAAGTTTGGGGGCAACGTAATGATGTCCCTGTGATTGCGCAACATACTGGCGCAGACAGCGCCTCTGTTATTTATGATGCGATTGAAGCGGCGCGTGCTCGTGGTGTGGATGTTGTCATTGCTGATACCGCGGGACGCTTACAGAATAAGAGCAACTTGATGGAAGAGTTGCGTAAAATTGTGCGTGTAATGAAGAAAATCGATGATTCTGCACCGCATGAAATTATGTTAACGCTCGATGCTGGTACGGGTCAGAATGCCATCAGTCAGGCTAAATTGTTCAGCGATGTCGCCCCTGTGACTGGCATTAACTTAACCAAACTTGATGGCACCGCCAAAGGTGGGGTGATTTTCGCACTGGCGGATCAATTCCAAATTCCAATTCGTTATATTGGGGTGGGTGAAGGCATTGATGATTTACGTCCATTCCAAGCGCATGACTTTATTGAAGCGCTATTTAGCCGTGAAGAATAATCGGGTATTAAGGGAAAGAAATGATTAAGTTTCAACAAGTCAGCAAGGTATACCGAGGCGGTCACCAAGCGCTGCAAAAAGTCGATTTCCACCTAAGACGTGGTGAAATGGCGTTTCTTGGCGGCCACTCTGGTGCGGGTAAAAGTACCTTACTCAAATTGATCTGTGCGATTGAACGTCCAAGTGATGGCAAAATTCATTTTAATGATCATGATATTAGCCGTATCGCCAGCAAAGATATTCCGTTTTTGCGCCGTAATATTGGCATTATTTTCCAAGATCACCGCCTGCTGATGGATCGTACTGTATTTGATAATGTCGCGTTGCCAATGCGAATTGAAGGCGCATCGGAAAATGAGATCAAACGTCGTGTTTCAGCTGCGTTAGATAAAATTGGTATGTTAGATAAAGCGCCATGCTTGCCTCGCCAATTATCGGGTGGTGAGCAGCAACGTGTTGGTATTGCTCGCGCGGTTGTGAATCGCCCTCGCTTATTACTCGCCGATGAGCCAACCGGTAACCTCGATCACGCGTTATCGCATCAAGTGTTGAATTTGCTTGAAGAATTTAACCGCGCCGGTGTGTCGATCATTTTAGCGACCCACGATCTGGAATTGGTGAATAGCCGACCTCAATATCGTCGTTTTGAATTGAATCAAGGTTTCTTAAGTGAGGTAGAACGTTATGGCCAATAAGAAGATGAAAGCGGCCAAATCGTCAAAAGCGAATGCTCGTCCAACTTCGGAAGGTTTTTTCCGTACTCATATTAAACAAGCCAAAGAATCGTTTCGTAATTTAATGGCGCGCCCACTAGGCACGATTTTGACATTGGCTGTGGTATCGATGTCACTCACTTTGCCTGCCACGTTTTATACCGCGGGTAAAAATATCGCTACGGTGGCTGAAGAGATGAACAGCGCCTCTCAAATCAGTGTGTATTTAAAAGAAGGCACACCAGAAGCGCGTTTGATGGTGTTTAAAGACCAGCTTGAAAACATGCCGGAAGTGAAATCGGTGCAATACATTTCTTCTCAGCAAGGCTTGGAAGATTTAAGCCAGTTCTCCGGATTGGAAAAAGCGATGTCGTTATTAAGCAATACCGCTTTGCCTCCGGTGTTAGTGGTGCTGCCTCAAGCGGATCAAACCGGCAATATCAAAATGCTAGCGCGTAAATTGCAAGCAGAAAGCGATGTCACTGATGTGCGTTTGGATGAAGATTGGTTTGCACGTTTGGATGCGATAAAACACTTAGCCTATATAGTGTCATGTTCTTTTGCTGTACTGATGTTGGTGTCGGTGTTCTTAATTGTCGGTAACACACTACGCTTTAATATCTTGGCGCATAAAGAAGAAATTCAGGTTATGAAGTTAATTGGTGCCACCGACCGCTTCATCTTGCGTCCATATTTGTACACCGGTTTATGGTTGGGGTTACTTGGCTCTTTCATTGCGTGGTTGTTTACGTTGATCATCACGTTGTTAGTGAGTGGCGCGGTCGATGATTTGGCTAATTTGTACGATAGTCACTTTAGTTTGCTCGGCTTAGGCTGGGATGAAAGTATTTTGCTATTAATGCTTGGCTCAGCGCTTGGATGGATAGCCGCTAATTTATCGGCGAGAAAACATCTAAAAGAAATTGAACCAGTTTAAACTTCTTCACTCTAATAAAAGGTCTCGCTCATGAGGCCTTTTTTATTAGCCAATTTTTCAATCGCATTATGTTTATTGGCGCTGCAATGTGAGCTTCACGGCTTTTCTTTTAAGCAATAGCTTTAGAGGCTTGCATTCTCGCTAATGACTATGAATAATAATTTCCCCCTTGAAGATCGAGATTTTTAGGTCCAGAATAGGTGGGTTGTAAATTAAGCAAATGTCTTTCTAACAGTGTTCAACCGATTTAAAGACAGAAAGAGGAATTGAATGTCAAACGCATATCCAATGGCTTTAGTCACTTCAGATAGTTTAGATAGCTATATTCGCACAGCGAACAGCTACCCAATGCTGAGCGCTGAAGAAGAGCGTGACTTAGCAGAGCGATTACATTACCACGGTGAGATTGAAGCGGCGAAAGGCCTGATTCTGTCACACCTACGCTTTGTGGTTCACGTAGCTCGTGGCTATTCTGGTTATGGTTTACCTTTAGCGGATTTGATCCAAGAAGGTAATATTGGCTTAATGAAGGCAGTTAAACGCTTCAACCCAGAAGTGGGTGTTCGTCTTGTTTCATTTGCTGTTCACTGGATTAAAGCTGAAATCCATGAATACGTGCTTCGTAACTGGCGTATTGTGAAAATTGCCACGACCAAAGCACAACGTAAATTATTCTTTAACCTACGTAAGTCGAAAAAACGCTTAGGTTGGTTTAACAATGGTGAAGTGGAAACTGTTGCTCAAGAGCTCGGTGTATCTGCTCATGAAGTGCGTGAAATGGAGTCTCGTCTTGCCGCGCAAGATGCGACTTTTGAAATGCCTTCAGAAGATGATGATTCCATCTCTTCTTACACTGCACCGGTATTGTATTTAGAAGATAAGCATTCTGATATTGCTGAAAATATCGAAGCGGATAACTGGGAAGCGCATACTAATAACCGTCTAGGTCATGCTTTGGCAACGTTAGACGAGCGCAGCCAACACATTGTTCGTTCTCGTTGGTTGGATGACCAAAAAGCAACGCTGCAAGAGTTAGCAGAAACCTACAATGTATCGGCAGAACGTATTCGTCAGCTTGAAAAGAACGCAATGAAGAAATTGAAATCAGCGGTGGGTGAGTTTTAATTCATCATTGGTTCATGGATAAGAATCCCCAAAAGCCAAGGTCTTATGATCTTGGCTTTTTTTATGCGATCAGTTTATTTCGGTTCGATCATGTGGACGGATCGCTATAATCGATTGCGCCATTTTCCCCTGTGGATAAGTTTGTGGGGAAACTAGTGTTGGAGTGATCGATCCGCACACAACATCTGGGTTCGTGACGTTTTTTTGAATGGGGATAAAGATAAATTTACACACACCTAGATCAGGATCAACACTACATCTAGTGGATCTTTTATTAGAGAAACACTTTATCAACGCAATTCACAGCTTTATCCACAGATGGCTTATTTGTATACAATTTTAGGAGTCCTCACTTTCTCTATGTCTTTGTTTGCTGTGGGATACGTTATAATGGCCTCACTTTATTTATCGAAAAAGGAATCAAACTTATGGACCAGTTTTTACATATTGATGTAACCGGTGCTCAGCAGATGTTGCGTGAAAAAAATGCCGTGTTACTGGATATTCGAGACCCACAATCTTTTGCGGTGGCGCACGCTCAAGAAGCGAAGCATTTAACTAATGATACGATTGTGGCTTTGATGGAAGAGATTGAGTTTGATCAGCCGGTGTTGGTGATGTGCTATCACGGTATCAGTAGCCAAGGTGCGGCCCAATATTTAGTCAACCAAGGCTTTGAAGAAGTGTATAGTGTGGATGGTGGTTTTGAAGCTTGGCAACGTAGTGATTTGCCCGTGATAAAAATGGCGTAATGGTCATCTTGTCATTTCATTGGCAGGATTGTGTATAAGTAAACCAAATAGGTAGTAGTATGATTCGTTTGGTCACATTGGATAACCCTCGCGTTGCTCAATCTTTTATTGATTATATGGCCTCACGCCACATTGATATTGTGCTGATGCCGGAGGGAGAGGGTCATTTTGCTTTGTGGCTCAAACAACCTGAACATCAAGTGGAAGCAGAAGCGGAATTAAACGCGTTCATGGCAAATCCACACGATCAAAAATATCAAGAGGCTTCTTGGCAAGTGGCAGACACTCGTACTCAACAGTTCCAATACCATTCTCCTAGCTTTATTCAGCAGATTAAGTCTAAAGCTGGGCCTTTAACATTACTAATTATGGTGGTGTGTTTAGCCATATACACGCTGCAATTTGTTGGTTTTGGACGTCCTATTTTTCAATCTTTGCATTTTCCTGCCACATTGGAGCAAAAATGGCAGCTGTGGCGTTGGATAAGTCATGCGTTGCTGCATTTCTCTATTGCTCATATTGCCTTTAATTTACTGTGGTGGTGGCAGTTTGGTGGTGATATTGAGAAAAAGCTAGGGTCATTCAAATTACTCCAGATCTTCTTATTGTCTGCGGCATTATCGGGCGCGGCACAATACTGGGTTGAAGGGGCAAACTTTGGTGGCTTATCTGGCGTGGTGTACGCCTTGATGGGCTATTTGTGGGTTATTGGCTGGCGCTGCCCAGAAAAAGGTTTATTTATTCCACGTACCCTAGTGATTTTCATGCTGGGCTGGCTAGTGTTTGGCTTTATTCAGCCTTTTATGGCGATTGCCAATAGTGCTCATTTGGCGGGTTTGTTGACCGGTTGTGCTTTAGCTATGTTAGAAACGCCAACAAAATTAGAAACGCCGACAAAAAAATCCTAATTTGTGCTTTAGTTTGCCTTTATTGTGTTTAAGAGCCTATGGCTTAGATATCCGCAATGGATTTCTGTTGATACAATGGCGACTGGCTGTAAGATCTCGATGATATGGATATGATGAAACAACGCTACTCTTCTTACTTTAGTTATTTTTCAGGGCTTGATTGGCAACACGCGGCCGAGTTTTCATTCTCTGAGCAGCATGATCCGCAATGGTTGCAAGAGCAAGGCTCACTGTCTCAGCTCTTTTCTCAACAATGCCAACGATTAGTGGCTGAAGTGGTGCGTAATCAGTTAGTGCCAGTGCATGAATTGACTGACTTTCAAAAATCGATGTTGTTTGAGCATTCATGTGATGACCAAGATTGTTTGGTCCGAGATGTGATTTTGGCCGCTGATGGTGAGCCTTGGTTGCTTGGCAGCACAATTATTCCCCGCTCGTCATTAAGTGATGAGCAGTTTGATTTATCTCAGATAGGTGAGAAGCCTCTTGGCTTGACGGTATTCCAAGCCCAACAGGTTGCACGTGACCAGTTACATTTAGGCACGGTTGACTCGCCGTTAGGACAATTAGCAGCACGCAGTTCGCGTTTATGGATGAATAATAAGCCGATGTTAGTGGCAGAGTTATTTTTGCCACCATCGCCTATTTATCGCAAGGAATGAAAGCAATGACTATGGAAAAAGCGGCTGCGTATTGGCAGTTAACTCGAATGAATCGTCCCATTGGCTCTTTATTACTTTTGTGGCCAACCTTGTGGGCGTTATTGTTGGCCGCAGATGGATTACCAGATTGGCATGTCACTATTGTGTTTGTCCTTGGTGTCTTTACGATGCGTTCAGCGGGGTGTGTGATCAATGATTTTGCGGACCGCAAAGTCGATGGCCATGTTAAGCGCACTAAAAATCGCCCTTTGCCATCAGGATTGGTGAGCAGTAAAGAAGCGTTAGTTTTGTTTTTCGTGCTGGTATTGGTGTCATTCTTATTGGTACTCAGCATGAATCGCCTCACTATTGAGTTGTCTTTAGTGGGAGTGGTGTTGGCGTTTATCTACCCATTTATGAAGCGATTTACTCATGTCCCTCAGTTATTTTTAGGCTTAGCGTTCAGCTGGGCGATTCCGATGGCGTGGGCAGCTGAATCCAACAGTTTACCTCCTGAAGTGTGGTTAGTTTTCGCGATTAATATGCTGTGGACCATTGCCTACGATACTCAATACGCCATGGTTGACCGAGATGATGATTTAAAAATTGGCATTAAGTCGACCGCGATTTTGTTTGGTCGTTTCGATAAATTAATCATTGGTTTATTGCAGTTGGCGAGTTTATTACTGTTGATGGTGTTGGGTGATTGGATGTCATTATCACCTGTGTATTATTGGGGTGTGTTAGGCGCGGCTGCTTTATTTGTTTATCAACAGCGCTTGATTAAGGATAGAGAAAGAGAGGCGTGTTTTACCGCCTTCCTCAATAATAATTATGCTGGAATGGTGATCGCGTTAGGGATTCTATTGAGTGTGATTTTTTAGCTCTTAGTTCATCGCTCATTCTATTGTTTTAAAGAAAAACATGCCGCAGGTGCTTCCACTTGCGGCATGTTTGTTTTTAGACGGTAAAGCATCGAATCAGTCTTTGCGCATGATGCTTTCTTGTAGCGTCAATTGAATTTCCGGTGACAGCAATTCACCCAATAAGTCGACCAAAACTTGAGTTTGGTTTGATTCTGACTGCTCCAAATAGCCTTGTTGCTTGAGAGTTTGGAATAGAGTGATGAACACGCCTTTATCAAAAAACTCTGGTGCATTAATGCCATGCAGGCGGCCTAAACGCTGCGCAATATTTTGGCTTTGTTGTTCCAATAAGCCTTTATCAATATCGGGCATGGCAACCAATTGCGTCAGTGCTATCGCGTAGCGTTGCAAGGTTTCGACAATCGTGCGCGATAGTAAGATCAGCACTTGTACATGAGCTGGGTTAATTGATAACTCACCTTCTTGTTCTATCACTAGTTGTTGGCGGATCAGTTCATTAACATGGTTGTTAATCACATCTTCAAGTTCATCATCTTGATAATGCAGGAATAATTCCGCTTTTAAGAATGGGAAGATTAAGCCAATAGCATGGTGTAATTGTTGGCGTGAAATGTGTTCTTTTTGCACCACTAAGTGGGCAATTAAAGAAGGTAAGGCAAACAAGTGAATGATGTTATTGCGATAATAGGTCATCAAAATCGACTGACTACGATCGAGTGAAATGATGTCACCTTTATCATCCGCTTCGACCATGAATTTATCGAGCTTTTCGGCATGCTCGACTAATTCTGCTGCCGTGGCATTGGGTACTGTGCTGGTTGAGCTATAAGGTACATTCGACAGCAGAGCTAAGTAACACTCAATTTGTTGTTCCAGTTTCTTACGTGACAATGCGCGTTGGTTGGAGGCTAATAATGCTGTCGAACAGAGCGTTAACGCATTGGCCGCAGCTGCATCGTTAATGTGTGTCATCATCTTGTTGGCCAACTTATTCACAACAGGGTTCATCCATTGTGGTTTTTGACCATCTTGATTTTGGTTTTCTTTACTCGACCAACCCGGTACTTCTTCATTGAGGTACTGATTCAAGTTAATCGGCTCACCAAAGTTGACGTAGCCTTGGCCGAAATTACGCAATTTACGTAATGTTTTCAGAACCATACCCGCACTTTCTTTTTCTTTACGTTTGCCGGTCAACTCTTTGGTGTAGGTGGCGACTTCCATCACGTGTTCATAACCGATGTAAACAGGAACTAATGTCACAGGGCGGTTTAAGCCACGCAGCATGGTTTGAATTGTCATCGCTAGCATGCCGGTTTTGGCTTGTAATAAGCGACCAGTGCGTGAGCGTCCGCCTTCACTGAAAAATTCGACCGAATAACCTTTAATAAACAACTCAGCCAAATATTCGCGGAAAATGGTTGAATACAGCTTGTTGCCTTTAAAGCTGCGACGAATAAAGAACGCACCACCACGGCGGAAAATCGGGCCAGCAGGGAAGAAGTTTAAGTTCACTCCCGCTGCAATGTGTGGTGGTACCATGCCTTCATGATGTAAAACATAAGACAATAATAGGTAATCCATGTGGCTTCGGTGGCAAGGCACATAAATGATTTCATGGCCATCTTGCGCCAGTTTACGCACGCTTGCCATGTTATTGATATTTAAGCCTTGGTACAGTTTATTCCACAACCAACCGAGGAATCGAGCGCCAACACGAATCAAGGTATAAGAGAAATCCGCCGCGATTTCTTCTAGCATGTCTTGCGCGTGTTTTTGTGCTTTTTCGAGAGAAATATTTTTACTGCTCGCTTCGTCTTGAATCGCTTTTTGGATTTCAGGCGATTTCAACAAGCGATTAAACAGCACTTGGCGCTGCGGCAAACTTGGGCCTGATGCGGCTAATTTTTGACGAGAAAAGTGAATGCGAGCCACACGAGCCAATTTGTGCGCGATGGTTTCATCCACCCCGTGCGTGTCAGCCATATAACGTAGTGATACAAAAGGGCTAAAGCGGATCATACAATCGCGCCCTGAAGAAACGAGTAAGCGGCTTTTTTGGCAGGCACTGATCGCTTGTAAATATGGTTTCTCTTTGCCTTCTTTATTCGGTTTACGACCCCATAAAATGGCGGTAGGTAGAACTTGAATATCCAACTCTAGGTCGTCTTGATGCAATTTAAGTAAATCAGTAAACAGCTCAACCGACTTTTGCGGTAAGACCTGCTTACTTTGCTGAGTGATGCCTTTTGAGGTTAAAAACACAAAGCGTGAAAATTCTTTACCGTTAACCATGAGCGGAGTGAGAGGATCGGGTAAACCGAGTGCTTTGGTTTGGGTTTGCAAGCTGATCAGATCGATGTCTGAATCAAACGGCATCGCATACACGATGGGCTTAGTTAAATCTATCGTTAACTCTTCCACCGGATTGGCAGGAATGGTTTTACCTTTTACCAACAATGACAGCGGTAACTTAAGCAGAGAACGAGAAACTAGGTGTCCGTAAGACATAGCAATGTATAGCCTCAAAAGTAAAAAACAGTGGGAATGAAAACAAACGGCCCACAAATGCGCTGCAAGAATAGCAGAAAACGCCACATTCTATTAGCTTATTCCGGTCAAATCATCCCAATACCAAGCAAATCCTGACTTTTCAATGAGATTCAAATTGATATACGCATTAAGTTACTTGGGGATAAATGATTAAAAAGTGATTCATATCTCTGGAGTTATTTTATTTTACTGTATATACTCACAGTCAACTGTATAAAAAGACAGGTGAATTATGAAGCCCTTAACGCCTCGCCAGCAACAAATTTTTGAACTGATCAAAGATAAGATTGATATGACCGGAATGCCGCCTACTCGTGCTGAGATTGCTCGTGAACTTGGGTTTCGTTCCGCTAATGCCGCAGAAGAGCATTTAAAAGCTTTAGCGCGAAAAAATGTAATTGAAATTATTCCTGGTGCTTCGCGCGGTATTCGCATCGTGCAAGCCGAAGAAGAACTGCTGGAAGATCAGGGTTTACCTTTGATTGGTCAAGTGGCAGCGGGTGAACCTATCTTGGCGCAAGAACACGTTGAAAGCCATTATCAAGTTGATCCATCTATGTTTCGACCACAAGCGGATTTCTTATTGCGTGTACATGGCATGAGTATGAAAGACATCGGTATTATTGATGGCGATTTGCTTGCGGTACACAAGACTCAAGATGTACGTGATGGGCAAGTGGTTGTCGCTCGCGTGGATGACGATGTCACAGTGAAGCGCTTAGAACGTAAAGGTTCTAAAGTATTGCTGCATGCAGAGAATGAAGAGTTTAGCCCAATTGAAGTGGACTTAACCCAACAAGAGTTAACCATTGAAGGCTTGGCGGTTGGCATTATTCGTAATAACACTTGGATGTAACCTGTTTTCCGTTCTTATTCTCACTGCTCTTATCAGTAAAAAACTGATTTAATACGCTTGAATGTTAAAATGAGAATCATTATCATCAATTAATCTCACGCCAGGAGGTTAATTGATGAGCCTTTCTTCTGAACACCGTAAAACATCGTCGTCACAAACGTATCAAGTCCCGAGTGATTTGTTGCAACCATTGTGGCTGCGTAGTCGTGAAAGTTTGATTGATGATGGTTTGGTGTATGACCCTATTGCCGCTCGTGCTTGTCAGCGGTGCCACCTTTCCGATGAGTGTCTTTCTGGCGATATCGATCAAAAGCAATTACTTCATGTCACCTTGACCCAATTGTGCGATATGGAAGTGGCTCGTTTCTTAAAGCATCATCCTAACGCGTGGATCATCAATGTTGGCGCTGGGCTCGATACGCGTTTTTATCGTTTAGATAATGGTTTGTGTCATTGGATCGAAGTGGATGTGGATGAAACCTTGCTGTGGCGTCAAAGGCTGTTTCATCATAGCGAACGATACACCATGATGTGTGGCTCAGTTCCTGATATGAGTTGGTTAGAGCAAATTAGAATCCCCGAAACTGCACCCGTATTGGTCGTGTGTGAGCAAGCCCTGTTGAATCAACCGCGTAACCAGGTGGCACATTTTGTGCAAAAAATTGGTCGTCATTTTTCTCATGCTGAAGCGTGCTTAGTTTTAGCGGGGGACAAAACGCAGAGCCATTGGGGCAAAAAAATGGGCTGTGTGCCTTATTCTCATGGATTAAAAAATCCGTTAACCAGTTTAGTCTCTTGGTTGCCCTGGATTTACCAAATCAAAGCTTACTCACCAATTGAGAGCGATTGTAAACGTTGGCGTGCGTGGCAACGAGTGGCGGCCAAATTGCCTTTTCTTAAACATCGTCTCACGCCGAGCCTCATTCATTTACGCTGGTGAGCATGATTTAAACAGGTCGTTATTGGCTTAGGAATTTCTTTACAAAAAAAAGCAGGGTAGACTGAGCTTTCATCTAAGCGAGGTTTTCCGTGATCCAACAGTTGCAACAGATTCTTTCTCAGCGAGCATTACACAAACAAGTGCTGACACTTGCCATTCCTATGGTGCTTTCCAATATTACCGTACCTTTGTTAGGTTTGGTCGATGCGGCGGTCATCGGGCATCTGGATTATGCTTGGTATCTCGGCGGTGTGGCTTTGGGCAGCACCATGATCAGTGTGACGTTTTGGTTGCTGGGCTTTTTACGTATGGCGACCACCGGGTTAACGGCGCAAGCTCAAGGTGAGCAGAGTGCGCATAAGTTGGCGAAAGTTTGGCTACAAGGCATGCTGGTGGCCTGGTCTTTGGCTGCTGTATTTCTATTATTTCATTCTCCCCTTGCTGATTTGATCTTTTCGCTAAGTAATGCCAGTGAAGAAGTGAAACACTATGGCATGCAATATTTCTCTATTCGCGTATGGAGTGCACCGGCGGCATTGGCCAACTTTGTGATTTTAGGTTGGCTATTAGGCACACAAAATGCGCGAGCGCCGATGTGGCTAGTGATTATCACCAACCTTGCCAATATTATTTTGGATGTGCTGTTTGTATTGGTGTTTGATTGGAAAGTCGCAGGTGCCGCTTGGGCGTCGGTTGCGGCTGATTATACCGGTTTGGCGCTTGGTTTAGTTTTTGTAATGCGTACTTGGATTAAGCAGCAACTGCCAAGTGTGGTGAGTTTGTTGCCATCAGCGACACAAGGGATTGGTCGTATGCTGCGCTTAAACAGCGATATCTTTTTACGCTCTTTATGCTTACAAGCGGTATTCAGCTTTATGACCTTTCAAGGGGCAGCTTTAGGTGATCAGGTGGTGGCCGCAAATGCGGTGTTAATGAGCTTCTTAATGATGGTGTCTTATGGCATGGATGGTTTTGCCTATGCAATGGAAGCCATGGTGGGCAAAGCGGTTGGAGCAAAAAGCCGTGGGCAGTTATTAAACTCTCTTATCGGTACCTCATTTTGGGGTTTGATATGTAGCCTACTGCTGACTTTGCTATTCTTCTTATTTGGTCACCAACTCATTCGTTTGATCACCGATATCCCAAATGTACAGGCACAAGCGGATATTTATCTGCCTTGGCTGGTAGTGATGCCACTGGTTTCAATGTGGTGCTTCTTACTTGATGGTATTTTTGTGGGCGCGACCAAAGGCAAAGACATGCGCAATAGTATGTTGGTGGCGATGTTGTGTTTCTTTGCGCTGTACTTTAGTTTCGCTTCTTGGGGCAATCATGCTTTATGGCTTGCCATGTTGAGCTTCATGGGAATGCGTGGTGTTGGTCTGGCGGTCATATTCATTAAGCAATGGAAAGCTCAGACTTTTATTGAAGCGACTTCTTAATTTCGCGGATAAGAATAAGGCGCTGATGGACAGAACCATTAGCGCCTTTTTTTCATTTATGATTGGAATCTAACTTAAAACAAGCGATTGAGACCATTTAATGCCGCCACACGATAGGCTTCCGCCATGGTTGGGTAGTTGAATGTGGTATTCACAAAATATTCAATGGTATTGGCTGGGCCTTTTTGTTCCATAATCGCTTGGCCGATATGAATGATTTCTGCCGCGCGTTCACCAAAGCAGTGAATGCCCAAAATTTGTTTGGTTTCTCGGTGGAATAAAATTTTCAAGCTGCCAATGTCTTTACCGGCAATTTGCGCGCGAGCTAAGTGTTTAAACGACGCACGACCCACTTCATAAGGCACTTTTGCTGCGGTTAACTCTTGCTCTGTTTTACCGACCGAACTGATTTCTGGAATGGTATAAATCCCGGTTGGAATGTCATCAATTAAGAAGTTATCCGCTTTGCCTTTAGCGATGGCTTGAGCCACAAAGCGGCCTTGATCGTAAGCGGCACTTGCTAGGCTCGGATAACCAATCACATCACCGACCGCATAAACATGCTCAACTTCAGTTTGGTAACTATTATTGACGCTTAATTGGCCTCGAGAATCGGCTTTTAAACCAACCAATTCTAAATTTAAGGTGTCGGTATTACCGGTTCGACCATTGGCATACAGTAAGCAATCGGCTTTCATCTTCTTGCCGGATTCAAGATGGATGACGACGCCATCGTCCGTACCTTCGATCTTACTGTAGGTTTCATCATTGCGGATCACCACGCCACTATTCCAGAAATGGTAGGAGAGGGCATCGGAGGTTTCATTATCAAGAAAAGCCAATAAGCGATCACGAGTGTTGATTAAATCGGTTTTGACCTCTAATCCTCGGAAAATCGAGGCGTATTCACAGCCAATGACACCGGCACCGTAGATGATGATGTGTCGAGGGTCATGCTTTAAATTTAAGATGGTGTCGCTGTTATAAATACGCTCATGATTGAAATCGACATCATCCGGTTGGTATGGGCGAGAGCCGGTTGCAATGACAAATTTATCCGCGCTGTATTCTTCAGAGGTGCCATCGGCTTGAGTGACAGAAATGCTGTTCGGGCCAGTAAACGTGGCCTGTCCAAATAATAATGAGCAACTGTTGCGGTCGTAGAATCCTTGGCGTAAGCGGGTTTGCTTATCAATGACACTTTTGGCGTGGTTTAAAATATCGGAAAAAGAAGCGGTTAAACTGGTGTTGTTTTTGCAAAATAATGGGTTGTTATTAAATTCGATGATACGGCTAACCGCATGACGGAGGGCTTTTGATGGAATGGTGCCCCAGTGAGTACACCCGCCGCCAACACTGCTTTCTTTTTCAATGATAGCGACGTTTAGCCCTGCTTTTGCTAGCCCCATAGCAGCACCTTCACCGCCCGGGCCACTGCCGATGACAATGACATCAAAGTGTGTTGAATCCATCATGCTCTTCCTTTGGTTTATGTGAGCTTAGCGCCCACCGAGTTTATATCCAATAAGGTCAAATTCTAACGCATTCATTTTTCGGGTAAATGATGGAGGCAGCAGACAGTCGTCATGATCACAGAGATTGAGTTGATTCAGGATAAATTTCGTTTTTTCGAGGAAAATTCAGTTGGTGTGATTAGGTACAAGAGGGATTTATCGGTATATTAGTTGCCCAATGATCATCAAAGATTGATAGCAAGAGAAGACAATATGGGAATTCGAGCTCAACAAAAAGAAAAAACGCGTCGCTCTTTGATTGATGCCGCCTTTGGTCAATTAAGTGCAGATCGTGGCTTTTCTAATTTAAGTTTGCGTGAAGTGTCTCGCGAGGCTGGGATTGCGCCGACGTCTTTCTATCGCCATTTTAAAGACATGGATGAACTTGGCTTAGTGATGGTGGATGAAGGTGGTTTATTGCTGCGACAATTGATGCGTCAGGCTCGTCAGCGCATTGTGGCAGAGGGCAGTTTAATTCGCACTTCGGTACAAACTTTTATGGAGTTTATTGAGCAAAGCCCGAACATTTTTCGCTTATTATTACGTGAGCGTTCAGGCACTTCGGCGGAGTTTCGTGCAGCGGTGGCGCGTGAAATCCAACATTTTGGCGCAGAATTAGCTGAGTATTTGGTTCGAGCCGGTCTTGAACCTGAATTGGCTGCGATTCAAGCGGAAGCCTCTGTGACTATCGTCTTTACTTCAGGAGCGGAAGCCTTGGATCTTGAAGCTGATGCGCGTGACGCACTGGCTGAGCGAATGATTTTGCAATTAAGAATGTTAGCCAAAGGCACTACGTTGATGAAAGGCGCAATCAAAAAGTCTAAATAAATAATGGTTTGAAGCGACAAGGCCGCTGAATATTCAGATATTCAGCGGCCTTATTTTTTGAACGTTCGGTTTTTATTTACGCTCTAAAAACACGCCCACTTCCATATGATGAGTAAATGGGAACTGATCAAATAAAGCAAAGCGGGTGATATTATGGGTTTGCGCCAGAATGTCTAAATTATCTTTCAGTGTTTCTGGATTACATGAGATATACATGATGCGCTCATAGCCTTGAACCATTTTACAAGTCCCTTCATCCATGCCGGAACGTGGCGGATCGACAAAAATGGTGTTGCAGTTGTAGCTGGTTAAGTCGATATCGTTATCTTTTAGGCGTCGGAATTCGCGCTTTCCTTCCATCGCATCGGTAAAATCTTCCGCTGACATGCGGATGATTTGTACATTATCAATGTTATTGGCTTTGATGTTGTATTGCGCCGAATCGACCGATGGCTTCGCCAGTTCGGTAGCCAGTACTCGCTCGAAGTTTTGCGCCAGCGCTAATGAGAAGTTGCCATTACCACAATAGAGTTCAAGTAAATCGCCTTGGCTGTCTTGGGTACAATCCACTGCCCATTCCAACATTTTTTGCGCCACGATGCCGTTGGGTTGGGTGAAGCTGTTTTCTACTTGTTGATAAATATAGGGTTGGCCATTCACGTTCAGCTTTTCTACGACGTAATCTCTGTCCATGACGATTTTCATTTTACGCGCACGACCAATCAAATCGAGATTAAAGCCTTCTTCATTTAAGCGTTGCTTAAGTGCTCGGGCTTGCTGCTGCCATTCATCGTCTAATTGGCGGTGATAAAGCAAAGACACCAATACTTCACCACTTAGCGTCGATAAGAAATCCACTTGGAATAGTTTGGTGCGTAACACCGGGTTGTCTTTCATTGCATCCATCAGCAGTGGCATTAAATCATTGATTAAGCGACTGGCTGTGGGAAATTGATCAACACGGTACTTTTGGCGGGTGGCTTGATCGAACATGATGTAGTACATGTCGTCGCCTTCATGCCAAACGCGAAATTCTGCACGCATACGGTAATGTTGTTCAGGTGACTCAAACACTTCGATGTCAGGCGTAGTGAATTCAGCAAACATATCGCCTAGTCGCTGCAGCTTGTCATCGAGTTGCTCTGCATAGCTGGTGGTGTTTGGGGTGATGTTTGCCATAAATGAAAGCCTTTTAGTTACAACTGAACAGGTTTAGAACAAGGAGCGCAGATTTTATCCATCGAGCACCAGATGTCCAGTTTTGTCGTGCATCTATCCATTTTTTGCATGAAATAACGAAAAATATCGACTTCAGTTAACAATCAGTGGACATCAAAATCTTAGCACTTTAGGATTCTAACAGCTGGTGCCAGACTCATTTTTATACAAAGTGAGTGGTGGCTGAAAAGGGAATTTGGTGCAAATCCAGAACTGACGCGCAGCGGTGATAAGAACGAAACTTTCTGGTTAAGAGCCAAACACTACCTGTGGGTGGGAAGTCGAAAGGAGTAGGAGATAGCGAGCAATGCCTATCGAGCTTTAAGTCCGAATACCTACCAGTGAATCAGAGCGCTATGCTCATTATGTTTCTCGCGTTTTAGGACTTACAACAAAATGAAAAAAATAACTATTGCGACAGGGCTGAGTGCTGTTGCGAGCGGTGTATTACTGTCTTTTCCTTCTTATGCTCAAACTGCTGAGCAAAAATCCGCTACCACCGATGTGATGCTAGTGACGGCCACTAAGCGTACTGAGCCTGTGACTAATCTTGTTACCCCTATTATCCAAATTTCTAAACAAGATATTGTTAATTCTCAAGCAAATACGTTGAGTGATGTTCTGCGTCAGTTACCTGGCGTTCAATTAACTCATAATGGTGGTCCAAATCAACCCGCTCGTGTTTACGTACGTGGCAGTAATAATGTCGTAGTGCTGTTTAATGGCGTACGTTTAGGTAGTGCAACGTTAGGGTATGCCGATATTAGCCAAATCCCATTAGCTGGAGTGGAAAAGATCGAGTATTTACGCGGCTCTCGCGCGGCCGTATATGGTGCGGATGCCAGTGCAGGGGTAATCAACATCATCACTCGTGGTGATAATAAAGAAAGCACAGGGACAGTGAAAGCGACGGGTGGTTCAAATGGTTATCAAGCTTATACGGGATCTGTGGCGATGGTGCCGAGTGAAAAAGCTTGGGCCAATGTGACTGCTCAATATCAGCATAGCGATGGCTATAATGTAGCGGAATTTGGTAATGATGATCGTGATGGTTATGAAAATACAAATGTCATCGCTGATTGGGGTGTGCAGTTAGATGATAACTGGTTGATCCGTATGAATGGCTATTATCACCAAGGTCAAACTGAATATGACTATGATCCAGCTTGGGGCGCGAGCGCTGATCAGAATAAAACCAATAATTACAATATTAATGGTCAGGTGATTTATACCTCAGAACGTTTTGTGTCTAATCTGACTTATGGTAACAGTCAGGATAAATCGAAAACTCAACACAATGTACCTTCATCGCAAACTGTCACTAAAAGCAATCAAGTAACTTGGAGAAATAATGTCTTAATCACTCAAGCGGATTCGATCGGTTTTGGTGCTGAATATTTAAATAATGACGTTGGTGATTCAGATACTGCTTATGATGTGCAAGAACGTGATAATAAAGCAGCCTATTTAACGTTAGGTCATAATGGTGAAATTCTTCAATTAGAAGGAAGTGTGCGCTTTGATAACAATGAACAATTTGGCGATAAAACAACATGGCAATTTGGGGCAGGTTGGCAGCTTATTGAATCATTAAGGCTAACAACGAATGTTGGCACAGGATTTAAAGCACCAACCTTTAATGACCTTTATTACCCAGGCTTTGGGAACCCTGATTTAAAACCGGAAGAATCAACCAACTATGAAGTGGCTTTAGAAGGTGAGCATAGTTGGTTAGATTGGCGTTTAGCGGGTTTTTATAATGATATTGATAATCGGATTTCTTGCCAGCCTGTTTATTCAACTTGCGATAATGACAATGTGATTATTCAAGGCGTTGAATGGGTGGGGAATTTTGAAACAGGTCCGCTATACCACCAAGTGTCTTTGGAATATTTAAAGCCAGAGGATAAAGACAGTGGTCAAGACGCCGTTCGTATTGCTCGTCAGAACTATAAATGGCAAGTTGGCTATCAAGGTGATAATTGGCAAACGAACTTAAGTTATGTCTATCAAGGGAAGCGCTATGACTCTGGTAACGTTCGTTTAGATGGCTACAGTCTAGTTAATTTGGCGGCAAGTTATGACCTTACTGCGAATTGGGTAGTTTCCGCTCGTATTGATAACTTATTCGATGCCGATTATGAAACTGCGTCAACCTATATTGAACCTGAAAGGACTTATTACGGTTCGATTGCTTACCAATTCTAATGATTACAAACTAAGTGCCTCCTCAGCGGGGCACTTTCATTTTATTTCCGCAATATTTCCATTCCCATAATAAGCCGAGTATTATGCCACCCAGTGCATTTCAGTGTTTAAGTGGGTAGCGTGGATAATTCTATTACTTCAGTTCCTAAGGTATTGGTTTTTGATTCTGGTGTTGGAGGCTTGTCAGTCTATCAACAGATAGAGCAAAGCTACTCGCAACTTGATTATCTCTACTTATTTGATAATGAAGGCTACCCTTATGGTGAATTGCCAGAACACGTGTTGATTGAGCGAGTGATGAACCTTGTGGTGACAATGGCTAAGCAAGAGCAGGTGGACATAGTCGTCATCGCTTGTAACACGGCTAGCACTATTGTTTTACCGCATTTACGACAAGCGCTTACGATTCCCGTAGTCGGAGTGGTGCCTGCAATTAAACCCGCAGCTCAACTTGCCAAACGAGCGATTGGGCTGATTGCAACACCAGCTACCGTTCAGCGACCTTATACTCATCAATTGATTGAAGAATTCTCTCCTTACACAGATGTGAAACTGCTGGGGTCGACGCGCCTTGTTACCATGGCAGAAGAAAAACTGCGTGGTCAAACCGTTAATTTGGACGAATTAACGCATATATTGCAGCCACTCATCGGACAAATTGATGTCGCGGTTTTGGGGTGTACCCATTTTCCGTTATTAAAAGCTGAAATTGCACAAGTATTCGGTAGTGGGGTTGTGCTGGTGGACTCTGGTCTAGCAATAGCAAAGCGAGTTGGAACGATATTGAAACTGGAACAAAGTGAAGTCGTGCTACAAAAACAACACGCTATATACAGCAGTGCCGCACCTTGGGAGGGCGCGGCACTGAATAAAGGGGTTGCTCAGTTTGGCTTTAAAGCTATTCAGCCATTCCGCCTTCATGTTTAGGATCATTAGCAACACGAACTTTTAAAGTGCGCTGCATATAATCCTTTTCATTAAGTGCTGAAATTACTCCATCGGTATCTGACTCGGCAACAACCACAAAACCAAATCCACGACGCTTACCTGTACGCTTGTCCTTCATGAGACGAACAGCAAACACCTCACCATATTCCGAAAATAACTGGCGAACATTGGATTCGTTTGCTTTATAAGGCAGGTTGCCGACATAAAGTGTTTGAGTTGAAGCTTTTTCTGATGAGTCCTGAGATTGGCTTGATGAAGAGTTTGCTGTAACGACAAAAGTGGCAATCACACCAATCAAGAAGCTTCCCCATGCTGGGATGACATCTGTTACTGAAAAAATAACAGCGCCCAATACTGCAATAGCAATAACCATAACGGTCGATTTTTTAGAGTTCATATTGGAATACTACTAGTTGAATAAAAGAAAAAATAAGAATGCGTCTATAAGTATAAGATAGACTTTTCGATCTTACGTTTAATAGCCGATATTTACCAACGAATTGCTGTGATACTGCTCAAATGTTTAAATTATAATCACAAAATAATGATTTGCTTCAAAAAACAGCACTTGAAAATTATTTTATAAAAAAGCCTTGCCAAGGGAAAAGAACTCCCTATAATGCGCCCTCACTGACACGGAGCACGCAGCCAGACTGCAGCACGGTTCAGAGGTCAAAAGTCTCTTTAAAAAAGACTTTAGAAAATAAATCAAAAAAGTGTTTGACACCATGGTTTATTGAGCTAGAATGGCCGCCCTGTTCAGCGAGATGCGCTAAGCAATCTCAATAAGAACAACGCTCTTTAACAATTTAAACCTATCAATCTGTGTGGGCACTCGTTGATGATAATCAAAAAAGATTTATCAATGAACTGAGTGACCAATTTGATACTTCGGTATCGAGCACAGTCAATTCAACATTACTTAGTAATGCTAAATATCAGAATTCATTGAGCCGAAGCTTTTAGCTTCAACAAAACTTTAATTGAAGAGTTTGATCATGGCTCAGATTGAACGCTGGCGGCAGGCCTAACACATGCAAGTCGAGCGGTAACAGGAGAAAGCTTGCTTTCTCGCTGACGAGCGGCGGACGGGTGAGTAATGCATAGGAAGTTGCCCAGTAGAGGGGGATAACCATTGGAAACGATGGCTAATACCGCATGACCTCTTCGGAGCAAAGCAGGGGACCTTCGGGCCTTGCGCTATTGGATACGCCTATGTGGGATTAGCTAGTTGGTGAGGTAAGGGCTCACCAAGGCGACGATCCCTAGCTGGTCTGAGAGGATGATCAGCCACACTGGGACTGAGACACGGCCCAGACTCCTACGGGAGGCAGCAGTGGGGAATATTGCACAATGGGCGAAAGCCTGATGCAGCCATGCCGCGTGTATGAAGAAGGCCTTCGGGTTGTAAAGTACTTTCAGTTGTGAGGAAGGCGGTAAGATTAATACTCTTATCGTTTGACGTTAGCAACAGAAGAAGCACCGGCTAACTCCGTGCCAGCAGCCGCGGTAATACGGAGGGTGCGAGCGTTAATCGGAATTACTGGGCGTAAAGCGCATGCAGGTGGTTTGTTAAGTCAGATGTGAAAGCCCGGGGCTCAACCTCGGAAGGTCATTTGAAACTGGCAAACTAGAGTACTGTAGAGGGGGGTAGAATTTCAGGTGTAGCGGTGAAATGCGTAGAGATCTGAAGGAATACCAGTGGCGAAGGCGGCCCCCTGGACAGATACTGACACTCAGATGCGAAAGCGTGGGGAGCAAACAGGATTAGATACCCTGGTAGTCCACGCCGTAAACGATGTCTACTTGGAGGTTGTGGCCTTGAGCCGTGGCTTTCGGAGCTAACGCGTTAAGTAGACCGCCTGGGGAGTACGGTCGCAAGATTAAAACTCAAATGAATTGACGGGGGCCCGCACAAGCGGTGGAGCATGTGGTTTAATTCGATGCAACGCGAAGAACCTTACCTACTCTTGACATCCAGAGAAGCCAGTAGAGATACAGGTGTGCCTTCGGGAACTCTGAGACAGGTGCTGCATGGCTGTCGTCAGCTCGTGTTGTGAAATGTTGGGTTAAGTCCCGCAACGAGCGCAACCCTTATCCTTGTTTGCCAGCACTTCGGGTGGGAACTCCAGGGAGACTGCCGGTGATAAACCGGAGGAAGGTGGGGACGACGTCAAGTCATCATGGCCCTTACGAGTAGGGCTACACACGTGCTACAATGGCGCATACAGAGGGCAGCGAACTTGCGAGAGTAAGCGAATCCCAAAAAGTGCGTCGTAGTCCGGATTGGAGTCTGCAACTCGACTCCATGAAGTCGGAATCGCTAGTAATCGTAGATCAGAATGCTACGGTGAATACGTTCCCGGGCCTTGTACACACCGCCCGTCACACCATGGGAGTGGGCTGCAAAAGAAGTAGGTAGTTTAACCTTCGGGAGGACGCTTACCACTTTGTGGTTCATGACTGGGGTGAAGTCGTAACAAGGTAGCCCTAGGGGAACCTGGGGCTGGATCACCTCCTTACGTAAAGATTGTGCATTGATGAGTGTTCACACAGATTGATTAGGTTTAGAAAGTAAGAGTTTCATGTTGGGTCTGTAGCTCAGCTGGTTAGAGCGCTCGCCTGATAAGCGGGAGGTCGGTGGTTCAAGTCCACTCAGACCCACCAATCTTTCCTAAAAGATTGGCTGACATGAATTTCGATGGGGTTATAGCTCAGCTGGGAGAGCGCCTGCCTTGCACGCAGGAGGTCTGCGGTTCGATCCCGCATAGCTCCACCATCTTTAAGTGTTTTCACTGAAAATATTTAAAAATGGTTAATTCGAAAGACTTAACTTGCTCTTTAACAATTTGGAAAGCTGACTGATAAAACATTTTATGTTTTATCAAATAAAAGTTCTCAATGTTTATCTCTAAGATAAACACACAACACACATTCAAGTGTCTTGTATTCAAACAAACAATTCATTGTTTGTTCTATTGAGTCCGGCAACGATGACTAAGACTAACCCTCTTAATCATCAAAAACTAAAACCTTATTTAGTTGAACATACATAAGACCCTTTTGGGTTGTATGGTTAAGTGAATAAGCGTACACGGTGGATGCCTAGGCAGTCAGAGGCGATGAAGGACGTAGTAACTTGCGATAAGCGTAGATTAGGCAGTAACAGCCACTTGAGTCTACGATTTCCGAATGGGGAAACCCACATGCATAAGCATGTATCTTAACATGAATACATAGTGTTAAGAGGCGAACTCGGGGAACTGAAACATCTAAGTACCCGAAGGAAGAGAAATCAACCGAGATTCCGAAAGTAGCGGCGAGCGAAATTGGATTAGCCCTTAAGCTTTATATGCGTCAGGTGAAGGCTCTGGAAAGTGCCGCGATACAGGGTGATAGCCCCGTAACCGACAACGTATACTAAGTGAAATCGAGTAAGGCGGGACACGTGATATCCTGTCTGAACATGGGGGGACCATCCTCCAAGGCTAAATACTCCTGACTGACCGATAGTGAACCAGTACCGTGAGGGAAAGGCGAAAAGAACCCCTGTGAGGGGAGTGAAATAGAACCTGAAACCGTGTACGTACAAGCAGTAGGAGCACCTTCGTGGTGTGACTGCGTACCTTTTGTATAATGGGTCAGCGACTTATATTTAGTAGCAAGGTTAACCGTATAGGGGAGCCGTAGGGAAACCGAGTCTTAACTGGGCGTCGAGTTGCTAGGTATAGACCCGAAACCAGGTGATCTAGCCATGGGCAGGTTGAAGGTTGAGTAACATCAACTGGAGGACCGAACCGACTAATGTTGAAAAATTAGCGGATGACTTGTGGCTAGGGGTGAAAGGCCAATCAAACCTGGAGATAGCTGGTTCTCCCCGAAAGCTATTTAGGTAGCGCCTCGGACGAATACTACTGGGGGTAGAGCACTGTTAAGGCTAGGGGGTCATCCCGACTTACCAACCCTTTGCAAACTCCGAATACCAGTAAGTACTATCCGGGAGACACACGGCGGGTGCTAACGTCCGTCGTGGAGAGGGAAACAACCCAGACCGCCAGCTAAGGTCCCAAAGTATAGCTAAGTGGGAAACGATGTGGGAAGGCTCAGACAGCCAGGATGTTGGCTTAGAAGCAGCCATCATTTAAAGAAAGCGTAATAGCTCACTGGTCGAGTCGGCCTGCGCGGAAGATGTAACGGGGCTAAGCTATACACCGAAGCTGCGGCAGCATACTTTAGTATGCTGGGTAGGGGAGCGTTCTGTAAGCCGTTGAAGGTGAACTGAGAAGTTTGCTGGAGGTATCAGAAGTGCGAATGCTGACATGAGTAACGATAAAGGGAGTGAAAAACTCCCTCGCCGGAAGACCAAGGGTTCCTGTCCAACGTTAATCGGGGCAGGGTAAGTCGACCCCTAAGGCGAGGCCGAAAGGCGTAGTCGATGGGAAACGGGTTAATATTCCCGTACTTCTTACAAATGCGATGGGGGGACGGAGAAGGCTAGGTGGGCCTGGCGATGGTTGTCCAGGTTCAAGTGCGTAGGCTGATTTCTTAGGTAAATCCGGGAAATCTTAAGGCCGAGACACGACGTCGAGCGCCCAAGGGCGTGAAGTCATTGATGCCATGCTTCCAGGAAAAGCCTCTAAGCTTCAGTTTGTAAGGAATCGTACCCCAAACCGACACAGGTGGTCGGGTAGAGAATACCAAGGCGCTTGAGAGAACTCGGGTGAAGGAACTAGGCAAAATGGTACCGTAACTTCGGGAGAAGGTACGCTCCTAGCGGTGATGAGACTTGCTCTCTAAGCTGCCGGGAGTCGCAGATACCAGGTGGCTGCAACTGTTTATTAAAAACACAGCACTGTGCAAAATCGTAAGATGACGTATACGGTGTGACGCCTGCCCGGTGCCGGAAGGTTAATTGATGGGGTTATCTTCGGAGAAGCTCTTGATCGAAGCCCCGGTAAACGGCGGCCGTAACTATAACGGTCCTAAGGTAGCGAAATTCCTTGTCGGGTAAGTTCCGACCTGCACGAATGGCGTAATGATGGCCACGCTGTCTCCACCCGAGACTCAGTGAAATTGAAATCGCTGTGAAGATGCAGTGTACCCGCGGCTAGACGGAAAGACCCCGTGAACCTTTACTACAGCTTGGCACTGAACATTGACCCTACATGTGTAGGATAGGTGGGAGACTTTGAAGCAATCACGCCAGTGGTTGTGGAGTCGTCCTTGAAATACCACCCTTGTAGTGTTGATGTTCTAACTTAGCCCCGTTATCCGGGGTGAGGACAGTGCCTGGTGGGTAGTTTGACTGGGGCGGTCTCCTCCCAAAGAGTAACGGAGGAGCACGAAGGTGGGCTAAACACGGTTGGACATCGTGTGGTTAGTGCAATGGCATAAGCCCGCTTGACTGCGAGAATGACAATTCGAGCAGGTGCGAAAGCAGGTCATAGTGATCCGGTGGTTCTGAATGGAAGGGCCATCGCTCAACGGATAAAAGGTACTCCGGGGATAACAGGCTGATACCGCCCAAGAGTTCATATCGACGGCGGTGTTTGGCACCTCGATGTCGGCTCATCACATCCTGGGGCTGAAGTCGGTCCCAAGGGTATGGCTGTTCGCCATTTAAAGTGGTACGCGAGCTGGGTTTAGAACGTCGTGAGACAGTTCGGTCCCTATCTGCCGTGGGCGTTGGAAGATTGAAGGGGGCTGCTCCTAGTACGAGAGGACCGGAGTGGACGAACCTCTGGTGTTCGGGTTGTCATGCCAATGGCATTGCCCGGTAGCTAAGTTCGGAATCGATAAGTGCTGAAAGCATCTAAGCACGAAGCGAGCCCTGAGATGAGTCTTCCCTGGCGCTTTAAGCGTCCTAAAGGGTTGTCGGAGACTACGACGTTGATAGGTTGGGTGTGTAAGCGCTGCGAGGCGTTGAGCTAACCAATACTAATTGCCCGTGAGGCTTAACCATACAACACCTAAAGGGTTTTGATGGACTCAAAAGAATACAGATAAGCACTTGAATGAGTGATGAGACTTTAGCTAGAGATAGCAAACAGCTTTCCGAATTAAGTTAAGCGCCTATCGGCGATTAACAAAAGAATTTGCTTGGCGACCATAGCGCTTTGGACCCACCTGATTCCATGCCGAACTCAGAAGTGAAACGAAGTAGCGCCGATGGTAGTGTGGGGTTTCCCCATGTGAGAGTAGGACATCGCCAGGCTTTGAATAGCACTAAGCTGAATAGACGCTGCGGAGCGGTAGTTCAGTTGGTTAGAATACCGGCCTGTCACGCCGGGGGTCGCGGGTTCGAGTCCCGTCCGCTCCGCCACTTATTAATGAGAAAGCCTGATTCGAAAGAGTCAGGCTTTTTTGTGTCTATAATAATCGCTCTTATTCAGATGGTCGCTATGTGTAGGCGTTGGGGACTTGCTATCTTGATATGAAAAAGCCTAACAAATAGTTAGGCTTAAAGTGAGGGAACGGCTTATAGAATTTGTTTGAGAATTCTATCGGCTTTAACTCGCTTGATTTTTCTGATCAGCTTTTGCACATCCTCGGGGTACGTTTCGATAGTTTCTAGTTGCTTATAGCTTCCTATGAGAGTTGTGTGCTGTAAAATGGATTCAAGTTCACTCTCAAAAGCCTCTACTAATTGATGGCCAGGATCTTTAATCAGAAGGCCATTTTCTAAGTCTAACTTCCAGGCCCTTGGGTTCAAGTTATTACCAGTTAAGAGCATGTACTCCTTATCTACCCACATACCTTTGAGATGGAAACTGTTGTTATTGTGCTTCCAGAGGTAAATAGAAAGTTGGCGACTTGCTATATGCGCTTCATTGATACGTGCAAAGTGACGAAGATTGATCTCATAAAGGTAAGGTAAACCAGCAATGGTTTTAAACTCTTCTTCTGGCGGAATATAAAAGTCATTTGCGGTTTTATCACCCACGACGATATTCACTTTCACGCCACGTTTAATGGCCCGTTTCACTTCCTTGGCAATGCTTTTGGGAAAGTTGAAATAAGGCGTTAAAATCGTAATTTCTTTTTCAGCGCAAGCAATCAAATTATTGATGTGTAAATTGAGTTTATTACGTCGCTTACCTACTCCAACTAAAGGTGTGATACCAATAAATCCTTCATCGACATGTTGCGGGGTAAACTCATAGTTGGATTGCGTCAGAAGTATACGGAATTGTTTAATCGCTGCTTTGAGTGATTTAGTGCTAGGCCGTTCAGGTTGTGATAAGCAGTTAACCGCTTCATGATTACTGATATGTTTTTGGATATAAGTCACCATGCTATTCGCGAGATCAGTGTTGGTCATCACGTGATAGCGATCAAAGCGGTACTTATCATTATGATGCAAGTAGATATTGTTTAAGCTAGCGCCACTGTATATGACGGTATCATCAATGATAAAACCTTTGAGATGCAGTACGCCAAACACTTCTTTACCTCGGACAGGTACGCCCAAAATGGAAATGGGGTGTTGGTATTTCTGAGCAAACTCTTTATATAGCGCGGCATTGCCTTCACTCTCTTGCGCGCCAATTAAACCACGTTGAGCTCGATGCCAATCGACACAAACGGTTACGTCAAGCTGCGGATTTCTTTGTTTCGCTTCGTATAATTCAGTTAAGACCAAGCGCCCTGCTTCATCATTTTCTAGATAAAGTGCGACGAGATAGATTCTCTTGGTTGCATTCTTTATTTCAGACAAAAGCCGATCGCGAAATTGTTGTGCAGAAAAGAGCACTTCAAATTTTTTAGGATCTTGCGCTATGGTTGGTAGCTGTTCGAGTAAGTTCTTACTAGCTATCATATTTATTAAACCTTACATGCTGCTTATGTCTAAGGAAGGTATTTTATCAAACTACCGCAAAAGATTCCTATAAATCACGCCTAAGTTATGTCAGAACTGTTGCTTTATATTGCATGGGTAACAGTTTTTTACCATTGGCAGTGTAACGTAAGAACAATTGTTTGAGAGTTGGGGGAAGGTTTTCTAATGGTAGCGTTTGAAAACCGGCAGCTTGATATAGCTTTTCAAGATGCTCATAAGCAAAGCAATACGTTGCCTGATTTAAGTATTCGGTTTGGCAAAAGTGCAACATCTGATTGGCTATGCCTTGTGAGCGGTAGTCAGGAATAACCAACATTCCTGTCAGTAAAGAAAAGTTCTCAATCGGACGAAAGCGAACAACACTAACAATTTGGTTCTCATCGTACCCGACGATAATGGTTTCCGATTTTTTAGCTTTCGCTGATGGATAGTACTGTTTATAAATCGGCTTTAAGAGTGGCAGCTTAATGCTATCAAGTTGCTGAAAGTTAACTTCAATCATACAGAGACTGTGTTTATTAGGTGTATAAGGTAGAATAGTACGACACAAGTTTAGGTAATCAAATCTATGAATGTAAATAACAACGTAAATCTTAAGCCTTACCATACTTTTGGCATTGACGTGCCTTGTGATGTGTTAGTCGAAGCCAACACGGTTGATGATTTAATTGCAGCCTATACCAACCCAGAATGGGATGAATTACCTAAACTGATTTTGGGGAAAGGCAGCAACGTTCTTTTTACAGAGCCTTTTCATGGTGTGGTTATTATTAATCAGTTGCTTGGAAAAACGATTACGACCCAAGATGATTATATTCTATTGTCTGTCGCTGGCGGAGAAGATTGGCCTAGTTTGGTGGAATGGACACTTGAGCAAGGCATGTCAGGGATAGAAAATTTAGCCATGATTCCAGGTTGTGCAGGTAGTGCACCTATTCAAAATATTGGTGCTTATGGCGTTGAATTTAAAGATGTTTGTGAGTATGTAGAATATCTGGATTTACTCTCTTTTAAAATCACTCGCTTGACTGCGCAAGAGTGTCAATTTGGTTATCGAGATTCCATTTTTAAACACGAACTTCTCGGAAAAGTGGTGATAACCGAGGTGGGGCTGAATTTGCCAGAAACTTGGGTGCCAACATTAACTTATGGCCCGCTTAAAGCTGAAAAGGAACTGCTAACGACGCCAAAAGAAGTGTTTGATTTAGTTTGTGATATTCGTGGTACTAAGCTACCCGATCCGGCTGTGACCGGTAATGCCGGCAGTTTTTTTAAGAACCCGGTTATTAGCCAACAAAGTTACGATAAGCTACAAGCGCTATACCCAGATTTAAGTGGCTATGAAGTGGATGAAGGAGTGAAAATAGCGGCAGGTTGGTTGATAGATCGCTGTGGGTTGAAAGGGCATCAAATTGGTGGCGCTCAAGTTCATCCACAACAAGCATTGGTCATTGTGAATACCGGTGATGCCACAGCAAAAGATGTCCTAGATTTGGCATGGTTTATTAAGTTAGCCGTATTAGATAAATACGGCGTAGAGTTAGAACATGAAGTGCGTTTTTTTGATGAGAATAAAGAAACGCGTTTAGAAACGATTTTTGCACAAAGTGTTTAGGATTGGGCATGCAGGATAATAAATACAAACAGCACACCGTGAAGCTGCAAATTATCAAATTTTTATCCGATGGTGAGTTTCATTCCGGTGAAGACCTCGGTGAGTCACTAGGTATTTCTCGGGCTGCCATCAGTAAGCATGTCAAAGGTATTCAAGAGTGGGGCATTGATATTGCGCGTGTACAAGGAAAAGGTTATCAACTCGCACGGCCAATGGACTTATTGGATCAGAAAGTCATTCAAGCATCGGCAACTGTCCCTGTTGAGCTGATTCCAGTGATTGATTCAACTAATCAATATTTACTGGAGACCTTTCATCAACGTGAGAGTGGTTGCGTGTGTATTGCTGAATATCAGTCGCAAGGACGAGGTCGCCGCGGCCGAAAATGGCAATCTCCTTATGGTTCAAATCTCTATTTTTCAATGTATTGGAAGCTTGAAGCAGGGGTTGCGGCTGCGATGGGGTTAAGCTTGGCGATCGGTGTGGCGATTGTGGATGCCCTTGAGTCGTTAGGCGCTCGTGATCTTAAACTTAAATGGCCAAATGACTTATATTATCAAGATAAAAAATTGGCCGGCATCTTAGTTGAAATGTCCGGTCAAACCGGTGGTGAAGCACATCTCGTGATCGGCATGGGCCTGAATATTGATATGAGAGTGGGCGACAATAGCATTGACCAGCCTTGGGCGAATTTAAGCCAAGTTTTTGACGCTGAAATGCCAACGCGTAACCAGATAGTGATTGCTTTGATTCAAGCTTGGAAGCAGGTGTTAGATCAATATGAAGAGCAAGGTATGGCCAGCTTTGTCGAGCGTTGGAACGCGTTAGATAATTTCAAAGATAAGCCGATTAAACTTCTTATGGGTAATAAAGAAATTTATGGAATCGGCAAAGGTATTAATGCCCAAGGCGGAATTTTATTGCAGACTGATCAAGGTATAGAAACCTATGTCGGGGGCGAGATTTCACTGCGAAAGGCATAACGAAAGACGGTGCTATTTTCTCAGTAGCACTTCTTCTACTTGATGATCCTGTCCTTTACGCAAAATCAATTGCGCTCGATCACGGGTTGGTAGAATATTCTGCTGCAAGTTTATACCATTAATGGTACGCCAGATGCTTTTTGCCTTTTCAATCGATTCTTGTTCTGTCAGTTGAGTGTAATGACTGAAATAAGAGCCAGGTTTAGTAAACGCCCCTTTACGTAATTTCATAAAGCGTGAAATATACCATTCTTCAATTTGAGTCGTATCTGCATCAACGTAGATTGAAAAATCTAAAAAGTCGGAAATAAAGACTTTAAATGGATTGTTGGGGTAATCATTTCCACCTTGTAGGACATTCAGACCTTCAATAATCAGAACGTCAGGCTGATCGACAATTTTTTCTTCATCGGTAATGTCATAGGTAATATGTGAATAAACCGGTACATGAATATGGCGTTTACAGTCTTTCACATCCGTTAAAAAATCGACTAAGGCTTTAGTGTCGTACGACTCCGGAAACCCCTTTTTGGTCATTAAGTTCTGATTTAATAGTGTTTTGTTAGGATGTAAAAAGCCATCAGTGGTGATGAGCTCAACCTTCGGGTGGTTCTCCCAGCGTGACAACAAGGCAGTGAGGAGGCGAGCTGTGGTACTTTTTCCTACCGCAACACTACCGGCGATACCAATAATAAACGGTGGAGATTTTTCCTGCTTATTAAAAAACTGATGCAATACTTGATTGCGACTTTGTCTTGCTTCTACGTAGAGATTGAGTAATCGGGATAATGGTAAGTAGATTTGAGTGACTTCGTCCATGGAGAGATTTTCATTGATCCCTTGTAACTCTTTCAGATCTTCAGGTGTAAGGGTCATCGGAACAGAATTTCGTAATTCTGACCACTGACTTCTGTCGTATGAAAGGTAAGGGTTCATAAAAAGACTCAAAAATAACCAAAAAGGATGAGCGAAGATACACCAAGCGCCGCGCTTTTCAAACAACCATAAGTCGACTTTCCTAATAAACTGTAGAGTTTTTGCTGCATTTATGCACAAATTCCTATTCCATTAGGGAAAATAGTGCTTTTTTGCATTTTACTCTTGCAAGCTTTTCGAACATTCAATAGAATTCGCACCACTTGCGCCGACTTAGCTCAGTAGGTAGAGCAACTGACTTGTAATCAGTAGGTCACCAGTTCGATTCCGGTAGTCGGCACCACTTTTCTATTTTGATGAGGAAAGTGTAAGCAACACAAAATTTGGAGGGGTTCCCGAGTGGCCAAAGGGAGCAGACTGTAAATCTGCCGGCTCCGCCTTCGATGGTTCGAATCCGTCCCCCTCCACCATATTGGCATTGATCGTAACGCGATGAATGCAAAAAATTGCGAAAATAGCGCTCAGAGTTACACGTGTGCGGGCATCGTATAATGGCTATTACCTCAGCCTTCCAAGCTGATGATGCGGGTTCGATTCCCGCTGCCCGCTCCAGCCGTACTTGTGTTGCTGATATAGCTCAGTTGGTAGAGCGCACCCTTGGTAAGGGTGAGGTCGGCGGTTCAAATCCGCCTATCAGCACCAGCTCTAAGCAATATTTTCCTTTTGATATATACTTAATTACCATTTTTTTGGTTGCGTGGTCATCAAAGCCACCTAAATCCGTACCTAGAGGGACTATCCATGTCTAAAGAAAAATTTGAACGTACGAAACCGCACGTAAACGTTGGTACTATCGGCCACGTTGACCACGGTAAAACAACTCTTACTGCAGCTATCTGTACTACACTTGCTAAAGTGTACGGCGGTGCAGCTCGTGACTTCGCATCAATCGATAACGCTCCAGAAGAGCGTGAGCGCGGTATCACAATCGCTACTTCTCACGTAGAGTACGATACTCCATCTCGTCACTACGCACACGTAGACTGCCCAGGACACGCCGATTATGTTAAAAACATGATCACTGGTGCTGCGCAAATGGACGGTGGTATCCTAGTTGTTGCGGCAACTGACGGTCCAATGCCTCAAACTCGTGAGCACATCCTACTTGGTCGCCAAGTTGGTATCCCTTACATCATCGTATTCATGAACAAATGTGACATGGTTGATGATGAAGAGCTTCTAGAACTAGTTGAAATGGAAGTTCGTGAACTTCTTTCTGAGTACGACTTCCCAGGTGATGATCTACCAGTAATCCAAGGTTCAGCTCTAGGTGCCCTAAACGGTGAAGAGCAATGGGAAGCGAAAATCGTTGAACTAGCAGAAGCGCTAGACAACTACATCCCAGAGCCAGAGCGTGCAGTAGACCAACCATTCCTACTACCAATTGAAGACGTGTTCTCAATCCAAGGTCGTGGTACGGTTGTAACTGGTCGTATCGAGCGTGGTATCCTACGCGTAGGTGACGAAGTAGAAATCGTTGGTATCAAAGACACTACAGTAACGACATGTACTGGTGTTGAAATGTTCCGTAAGCTTCTAGACGAAGGTCGTGCGGGTGAGAACGTTGGTGCACTTCTACGTGGTACTAAGCGTGATGACGTAGAGCGTGGTCAAGTACTAGCAGCTCCTAAGTCAATCAACCCACACACAACTTTCGAATCAGAAGTATACGTACTTTCTAAAGACGAAGGTGGTCGCCACACTCCATTCTTCAAAGGTTACCGTCCACAGTTCTACTTCCGTACAACTGACGTAACTGGCGACATTCAACTACCAGAAGGTGTTGAAATGGTAATGCCTGGTGATAACGTACAAATGACTGTTACTCTAATCGCACCAATCGCGATGGACGAAGGTCTACGTTTCGCTATCCGTGAAGGTGGCCGTACAGTTGGTGCTGGTGTTGTAGCGAAAGTTATCGCTTAATCATCTAGACTTTATAGTTTAAATACGAATTGTATTTGACTAACAGCTACTAAAAAGGGCATCATTTGATGCCCTTTTTCTACGCTGAACAAAATGTAGCCGTAATTTGGCGGTTTTGTAATTGAATCAGCGAAGAATTGTATTAGATTTTGATCTAATTTATTTAGTTGATGGCTTGCCCTAAACTAATGAGTTAGCCCTGCCTATGCGGGGTTATTGTCGTTTTTAGTAAAACTTATCACAGGTTTGTTTATGAAAGCCAAAGCTGAAACTCACGAGAGCTCAAAAGCGGCCGATGCTTTTAAGTGGTTTATCACTTTTGCATTGTTAGCTGCTGCCGTTGTGGGTAATTACCTGTATGGTGAAATGTCTGTTGCTATTCGTGCAGCAGCCGTTGTTATTTTAATTGGTGCTGCGCTTGGTGTAGCTGCATTAACAACGAAAGGTAAAGCTGCGATAGTCTTTGCTCGAGAAGCAAAATTGGAAGTTCGTAAAGTGGTTTGGCCAACACGCCAAGAAACAATGCAAACTACCTTTATCGTATTAGCTGTAAGTATTGTAATGGCTCTATTGCTTTGGGGTATTGACGGCATCATGGTCCGTCTCATTGCTCTAGCAACTGGAGTGTAAGGGGTTTAAACATGAGTGAAGCACCAAAAAAACGCTGGTATGTCGTTCAAGCCTTTTCTGGCTTTGAAGGCCGTGTTGCACAATCTCTTCGTGAACACATCAAAATGCACGCTATGGAAGAGTTTTTCGGTGACGTATTAGTTCCGACTGAAGAAGTTGTTGAAATGCGCGCTGGTCAACGCCGTAAGAGTGAGCGTAAATTCTTCCCTGGCTATGTATTAGTTCAGATGGTTATGAATGACGAGTCATGGCACTTAGTACGCAGCATTCCGCGTGTTATGGGCTTTATTGGTGGCACCTCTGACCGTCCTGCTCCGATTACAGATAAAGAAGCCGATGCTATCTTGAATCGTTTAGAGCAAGCGAGTGAAGCTCCAAGACCGAAAACATTATTTGAAGCAGGTGAAGTGGTTCGTGTTACCGAAGGCCCATTTGCTGACTTCAATGGTACGGTTGAACAAGTTGACTACGAAAAAAGCCGCTTAAAAGTGTCGGTATCGATCTTTGGTCGTGCGACTCCGGTTGAGCTTGAATTCAGTCAGGTTGAAAAATCGAACTAAGAATTTGCTTAATAAAGCATCAAAAGACTTGTTTTTGGCGTGAAGTTTTCCTATAATTTCGCGCCTTTTTACAGGTATTCATGTAAAACAACGGGGAGCTGGTGAATAGAAACTAGCGTTTGTACCCAACATTTAGGAATTAAAATGGCTAAGAAAGTAGAAGCTTATATCAAACTGCAAGTTGCAGCTGGTATGGCAAACCCAAGTCCACCGGTTGGTCCTGCACTAGGTCAACACGGTGTAAACATCATGGAATTCTGTAAAGCGTTCAACGCAAAAACAGAATCTATTGAGAAAGGTCTTCCAATCCCAGTTGTTATCTCTGTATACAACGACCGTTCTTTCACGTTTGTAACTAAGACTCCACCTGCTGCAGTTCTTCTTAAGAAAGCGGTTGGTATCAAGTCTGGTTCTGGCCGTCCAAACACTGAGAAAGTTGGTACTGTTACTGACGCTCAGCTACAAGAGATTGCTGAAACTAAAGCTGCAGACATGACTGGCGCAGACATCGAAGCGATGAAGCGTTCTATCGCGGGTACTGCTCGTTCAATGGGCCTAGTGGTAGAGGGATAATAGATCATGGCAAAACTTACTAAGCGTATGAAAACAATCCGCGAAAAAGTGGATGTGACTAAAGAATACGAAATCAACGAAGCTATCGCTCTTCTTAAAGAATTAGCAACAGCTAAATTCGTAGAAAGCGTAGACGTTGCTGTAAACCTAGGCATCGATGCTCGTAAATCTGACCAAAACGTTCGTGGCGCAACTGTACTTCCACATGGTACTGGCCGTGAAATCCGCGTAGCAGTATTCGCACAAGGTGCAAACGCTGAAGCAGCTAAAGAAGCTGGCGCAGATATCGTTGGTATGGAAGATCTTGCTGAGCAAGTGAAGAAAGGTGAAATGAACTTCGACGTAGTTGTTGCTTCTCCTGATGCAATGCGCGTAGTTGGTCAATTAGGTACTATCTTAGGTCCACGCGGTCTAATGCCAAACCCTAAAGTTGGTACTGTAACGCCTAACGTTGCTGAAGCAGTTAAAAACGCTAAAGCTGGTCAGGTTCGTTACCGTAACGACAAAAACGGCATCATCCACACTACTATCGGTAAAGCATCTTTCGAAGCTAACCAACTACAAGAGAACTTAGAAGCTCTTCTAGTAGCACTTAAGAAAGCTAAACCATCTTCAGCGAAAGGTACTTTCCTGAAGAAAGTAAGCATCTCTACTACTATGGGTGCTGGTGTTGCTGTTGATCAAGCGAGCTTGAACACTCAAGTTTCTTAATTAATTTGCTTAGGCGCGAAATTTGTGTATAATTTTGCGCCTAATTATGGTTGGAGTGTTGCTTATTTTGTCGAATTCTTTCGTAGAAATAGACAGAGCAAATGATGCTTCCATCCAAGACCGTAGGCGTTAACTGATATTTATATTGGCTTAACTTAATAATACCTACGTAGATGGTGCCCGAACTGATGGTCGTATTTCGTTAGAAATATTCATTTGGGAATGCACCGAAAGAACACTTGTTATTTTAATGAGTGGTGTAACTACAACCAGGAGTAAATCCAAATGGCTTTAAACCTTCAAGACAAACAAGCAATTGTTGCTGAAGTTAACGAAGCAGCCAGTGGTGCACTTTCTGCAGTTGTTGCTGACTCTCGTGGCGTTGCTGTTGGCGCGATGACTTCTCTACGTAAACAAGCTCGTGAAGCTGGCGTTTACTTGAAAGTTGTTCGTAACACACTAGCACGTCGTGCAGTAGTTGGTACAGACTACGAATGTCTAACTGACGTATTCGTTGGTCCTACTTTGATCGGTTTCTCTAACGAGCACCCAGGTGCTGCTGCGCGTCTTTTCAAAGACTTCGCTAAAGAGAACAAAAAATTTGAGATCAAAGCTGCTGCATTTGAAGGCGCTTTAACTGACGCTGATGTACTAGCGACTCTACCTACTTACGACGAAGCGATTGCAAAACTAATGATGTGCATGAAAGAAGCTTCTGCTGGGAAGTTGGTACGTACTATCGCTGCTGTTCGCGATCAAAAACAAGATGCTGCTTAAGCCTTGCATTTTATTGGTTGCTAAATAAACTTATTGTTAACTTAAAAGAGAATTGTTATGTCTATTACTAACGAGCAAATCCTAGACGCAGTTGCAGAAATGTCTGTAATGCAAGTTGTTGAGCTTATCGAAGCTATGGAAGAAAAATTCGGCGTTTCTGCTGCAGCAGCTGTTGTTGCTGGTGGCGCAGCTGCAGGTGATGCTGCTGAAGAGCAAACTGAATTTGACGTAATCCTAACTGCTGCTGGCGGTAACAAAGTTGCTGTAATCAAAGCAGTACGTGGCGCAACTGGCCTAGGTCTTAAAGAAGCTAAAGGTCTAGTTGACGGTGCTCCAGCTCCGCTTAAAGAAGGCGTTTCTAAAGAAGAAGCTGAAGCTCTTAAAGCACAACTAGAAGAAGCTGGTGCTTCTGTTGAAGTTAAGTAATTTATACTTAATTTCTTAGCCGAAAGGCTAATGGCTGGTGGTTTATTGACCACCGGCCTTTTTGCGCTGTAGGGTATAGATTAATTTTCCCGCTGTTTAGACATCTATATCCAAGCAAAAAACATTCAAAACTTCTGCTGTGCGACCACCGTTCAGATGAAGTTAGAGTGTCACCACATAAACAGTGTTGTTAGTCACTGTCCCCGTGATATCAATAGGTTGATATCAACGTGTTTTGGGCAGTTTGGGTCACTTATCAGCTAGCTGAGGAACCCCATGGTTTACTCTTATACCGAGAAAAAGCGCATCCGTAAGGATTTTGGTAAGCGTCCACAAGTATTGGACGTCCCATATCTGCTATCGATCCAGCTCGATTCATTCGACAAGTTCATTGAACAGGATCCAGAAGGTCAATATGGTCTTGAAGCTGCCTTCCGTTCTGTATTTCCAATCCAGAGCTACAACGGCAACTCTGAGCTGCAATACGTTAGCTACCGTCTTGGTGAGCCAGTATTTGATGTTAAAGAATGTCAAATTCGTGGTGTCACTTATTCGAAGCCGCTACGCGTTAAACTGCGCCTAGTTGTTTTTGATAAAGACGCACCAGCAGGTACCGTAAAAGACATTAAAGAACAAGAAGTCTACATGGGCGAAATTCCGCTTATGACAGACAATGGTACCTTCGTAATCAATGGTACCGAGAGGGTTATCGTATCCCAGCTGCACCGAAGCCCAGGCGTGTTCTTCGACAGCGATAAGGGTAAAACCCACTCTTCAGGTAAAGTACTTTATAACGCACGTGTGATTCCTTACCGTGGCTCATGGTTAGACTTTGAGTTCGATCCTAAGGATAACTTATACGTACGTATCGACCGTCGTCGTAAGCTACCTGCATCAATCATTTTGCGTGCACTTGGCAAGACCACTGAAGAAATCCTAGATATCTTCTTTGAAAAAGTACGTTTCGAAGTGAAAGACCAAACTCTACTTATGGAGTTGGTACCTGATCGTCTACGTGGTGAAACGGCATCATTTGATATTGAAGCAAATGGTACGGTTTACGTGGAAGCAGGCCGTCGCGTAACGGCTCGTCATATCCGTAATCTTGAAAAAGATGGCGTTGAGTTTATCGAAGTACCGGTTGAGTACATCGTTGGTAAAGTTGCGTCTAAAGATTATGTTGATGAATCAACTGGCGAACTTATCGTTGCAGCGAACCAAGAAATTTCACTAGAAGCGTTAGCAAACCTTTCTCAAGCGGGTTACAAGAAGCTTGAAGTTCTGTTTACTAATGATTTAGACCATGGCCCATTCATGTCTGACACGCTACGTGTTGACAGCACTACGGATCGCATTTCTGCACTGGTAGAAATCTACCGTATGATGCGCCCTGGTGAGCCACCAACGAAAGAAGCAGCAGAATCTTTATTTCAAAGCTTGTTCTTCTCTGAAGAGCGTTACGATCTATCGACTGTTGGTCGTATGAAGTTTAACAGCTCTATCGAACGTGAAGATGCACAAGACCAAGGTATCCTTGATGAAACGGATATCATTGCGGTAATGAAGAAACTGATCGGTATCCGTAACGGTATTGGTGAAGTGGACGATATCGACCACCTTGGCAACCGTCGTATCCGTTCTGTTGGTGAAATGGCTGAAAACCAATTCCGTGTTGGTCTAGTCCGTGTTGAACGTGCAGTGAAAGAACGTCTAAGTCTTGGTGATTTAGATGCGATCATGCCTCAAGACCTTATCAATGCTAAGCCGATTTCGGCAGCAGTGAAAGAGTTCTTCGGCTCATCACAGCTTTCCCAATTTATGGATCAGAACAACCCGTTGTCAGAAGTGACGCATAAACGTCGTATTTCTGCGTTAGGTCCTGGTGGTTTGACACGTGAGCGTGCCGGCTTTGAAGTACGTGACGTTCACGTAACTCACTACGGTCGTCTATGTCCGATCGAAACGCCTGAAGGTCCAAACATCGGTTTGATCAACTCACTATCAGCGTTTGCTCGTTGTAATGAGTATGGCTTCCTTGAAACCCCTTACCGTCGAGTTGTTGATGGTGTGGTAACAGAAGAAGTCGATTACCTATCTGCGATCGAAGAAGGTCAGTTTGTTATCGCTCAGGCGAACGCACACTTGACTGAAGAAGGTCGTTTTGCTGATGAACTGATCACAGCTCGTCAAAAAGGTGAATCTGGTCTTCACCCACGTGACCATGTTAACTACATGGACGTTGCAACTAACCAAGTTGTATCGATCGCGGCATCGCTTATCCCGTTCCTAGAACACGATGATGCTAACCGTGCATTGATGGGTGCGAACATGCAACGTCAAGCGGTACCAACACTGAAAGCTGATAAGCCTCTAGTTGGTACAGGTATTGAACGTAACGTAGCGGTTGACTCAGGTGTAACGGCTGTCGCAAAACGTGGCGGTATGATTCAGTCTGTCGACGCATCACGTATCGTTGTTAAGGTTAATGAAGATGAGCTAGTACCTGGTGAAGCGGGTATCGACATCTACAACTTAACTAAATACACACGTTCTAACCAAAACACATGTATCAACCAGCGTCCAACTGTACTACCGGGTGAACCAGTAGCACGTGGTGATGTTCTTGCTGATGGTCCTTCAACCGACCTTGGTGAACTTGCGCTTGGCCAAAACATGCGTATCGCATTCATGCCTTGGAATGGTTACAACTTCGAAGACTCAATCTTAGTATCTGAGCGCGTAGTTCAAGAAGACCGTTTCACGACGATTCACATCCAAGAGCTTTCTTGTGTGGCTCGTGATACCAAGCTTGGTAGCGAAGAAATTACAGCAGATATTCCAAACGTAGGTGAGTCTGCTCTGTCTAAACTAGACGAGTCAGGTATCGTTTACATCGGTGCTGAAGTTAAGGGTGGCGACATCCTAGTTGGTAAAGTAACCCCTAAAGGTGAAACGCAACTGACTCCTGAAGAGAAGCTACTACGTGCTATCTTCGGTGAAAAAGCGTCTGATGTTAAAGATACGTCTCTACGTGTACCTAACTCTATCTCAGGTACGATCATTGATGTTCAAGTCTTTACTCGCGATGGTGTAGAAAAAGACAAGCGTGCGCTTGAAATTGAACAAATGCAGTTGAAAGACGCGAAGAAAGACTTAACTGAAGAGTTCCAAATTCTTGAAGGTGGTCTATTAGCTCGTGTTCGTTCACTGTTGATTTCTGGTGGCTTCTCTGAAGCGAAACTAGACGCTATCGATCGTAAGCAGTGGTTAGAGCAAACACTGGAAGATGACGCACTTCAATCTCAGCTAGAGCAACTTGCTGAACAGTGGGATGAGCTAAAAGCTGATTTTGATAAGAAGTTCGAAACTAAACGTCGTAAGATCACTCAAGGTGATGATCTTGCACCGGGCGTACTGAAGATTGTTAAGGTTTACCTAGCAGTTAAACGTCGCATTCAACCTGGTGATAAGATGGCGGGTCGTCACGGTAACAAGGGTGTAATCTCTAAGATCAACCCTGTTGAAGACATGCCATACGATGAAAAAGGTCAACCTGTTGATATCGTGCTAAACCCACTGGGTGTACCATCACGTATGAACATCGGTCAGATCTTAGAAGTACACTTAGGTCTTGCTGCTAAAGGCATTGGTGACAAGATCAACCAGATGGTGAAAGAGCAACAAGAGCTAGCGAAATTCCGTGAGTTCTTGCAAAAAGTTTATGACTTAGGTGATACACGCCAGGAAGTAAACATTGCCGAGCTATCTGATGATGAAGTACGTACTCTAATCGGAAACTTACGTGGCGGTCTACCAATCGCAACGCCAGTATTCGATGGTGCAAACGAACCAGCAATTAAAGAATTGCTTGCTCTTGCAGACCTTCCTGTATCAGGTCAATTAGACCTATATGATGGTCGTACAGGTGATAAGTTTGAGCGTCCTGTAACTGTGGGTTACATGTACATGCTGAAACTGAACCACTTAGTGGATGACAAGATGCACGCACGTTCTACTGGCTCGTACAGCCTAGTAACTCAGCAACCACTTGGTGGTAAAGCTCAGTTCGGTGGCCAGCGTTTCGGTGAGATGGAAGTATGGGCACTTGAAGCATACGGTGCTGCTTACACCCTACAAGAAATGCTAACTGTTAAGTCTGATGACGTGAACGGCCGTACTAAGATGTATAAGAACATCGTAGATGGCGATCACAGCATGGAACCTGGTATGCCAGAATCGTTCAACGTATTGTTGAAAGAGATCCGCTCACTAGGTATTAACATCGAGCTAGAAGACGAAGAGTAACTACGTACATTTGTAAGTGGGCTCAGATTAACCCGGTAGAAAAAAGGCGTTCAGCCGAACGCCTTTTAACTCCTTACAGGAGCTGATTGTGAAAGATTTACTGAACTTTCTAAAAGCACAGCATAAGACCGAAGAATTTGATGCAATCAAAATCGGTCTAGCTTCACCAGACATGATCCGTTCATGGTCTTTTGGTGAAGTTAAAAAGCCAGAAACTATTAACTACCGTACGTTCAAGCCAGAACGTGACGGTTTGTTCTGTGCGCGTATTTTTGGTCCAGTAAAAGACTACGAATGTCTTTGTGGTAAATACAAGCGCTTGAAACACCGTGGTGTTATCTGTGAGAAGTGTGGCGTAGAAGTTACACAAACTAAAGTTCGTCGTGACCGTATGGGCCACATTGAGCTTGCCTCTCCAGTAGCACACATTTGGTTCCTTAAATCACTACCATCTCGTATCGGTCTATTAATGGATATTCCGCTACGTGACATCGAACGTGTTCTTTACTTCGAAATGTATGTAGTGACTGAACCAGGCATGACTGATCTTGAAAAAGGTCAAATGCTGACGGAAGAAGAATATCTAGACCGCTTAGAAGAGTGGGGTGATGAGTTCGTTGCGAAAATGGGCGCTGAAGCGATCAAAGATCTGCTACACACCATGGATATGCCTGCAGAAGCAGAGCAAATGCGCGAAGAGCTAGAAACCACTAACTCTGAAACTAAGCGCAAGAAAATCACTAAGCGTTTGAAATTGGTTGAAGCGTTCATTGCATCAGGTAACAACCCTGAGTGGATGATCCTAACTGTTCTTCCAGTTCTTCCGCCAGATCTACGTCCTCTAGTACCACTAGATGGCGGTCGTTTTGCGACTTCAGATCTGAACGATTTATACCGTCGTGTGATCAACCGTAACAACCGTTTGAAGCGTCTTTTAGACCTAGCAGCACCAGACATCATCGTACGTAACGAAAAACGTATGCTGCAAGAATCTGTTGATGCTCTATTAGATAACGGTCGTCGTGGTCGTGCGATCACAGGTTCTAACAAGCGTCCTCTGAAATCTTTGGCTGATATGATCAAAGGTAAACAAGGTCGTTTCCGTCAGAACCTACTTGGTAAGCGTGTAGACTACTCTGGCCGTTCTGTAATCACAGTAGGTCCATACTTGCGTCTACATCAGTGTGGTCTTCCTAAGAAGATGGCACTAGAGCTATTTAAACCATTCATCTACAGCAAGCTAGAATCTCGTGGCATGGCTACAACGATTAAAGCGGCGAAGAAAATGGTAGAGCGCGAAGAAGCGGTAGTTTGGGATATCCTAGACGAAGTGATTCGTGAACACCCAGTGCTACTAAACCGTGCACCAACACTGCACCGTCTTGGTATCCAAGCATTCGAACCTGTACTGATCGAAGGTAAAGCGATTCAGCTTCACCCACTTGTGTGTGCGGCATACAACGCCGACTTCGATGGTGACCAAATGGCGGTTCACGTGCCTCTAACTCTAGAAGCACAGCTTGAAGCACGTACATTGATGATGTCAACCAATAACATCCTTTCACCAGCATCGGGTGATCCAATCATCGTACCTTCACAGGACGTAGTATTGGGTCTTTACTACATGACTCGTGAAAAGATCAATGCAAAAGGTGAAGGTATGTACCTTGCTGGCCCTGCAGAGGCTGAAAAGGCATACCGTACTAAGACGGCTGAGCTACACGCTCGCGTTAAAGTACGTATCACTGAAACTGTGGTTGATGAAGACGGTAACAGCACAACGTCAACGGGTATGGTTGATACCACTATCGGTCGTGCAATGCTTTGGCAAATCGTACCTGAAGGTCTACCTTTCAGCATCGTGAACCAAAAACTAGGTAAGAAGCAAATCTCGAACCTATTGAACGAGGCATACCGTAAACTTGGTCTTAAAGATACCGTAATCTTTGCTGACCAAATCATGTACACAGGTTTTGCATACGCAGCACTTTCTGGTGTGTCTGTTGGTATCGACGATATGGTTGTTCCAGCGGCGAAATACACTGAAATTTCTGAAGCAGAAGAAGAAGTACGTGAAATCCAAGAGCAATTCCAATCTGGTCTTGTGACTGCGGGTGAGCGTTACAACAAAGTTATCGATATCTGGGCGTCTACCAACGACCGCGTTGCAAAAGCAATGATGGATAACCTTTCTTCTGAAACTGTGATCAACCGTGACGGTGAAGAAGAACAACAAGAATCGTTTAACAGCATCTACATGATGGCTGACTCAGGTGCTCGTGGTTCTGCCGCTCAGATTCGTCAGTTGGCGGGTATGCGTGGTCTGATGGCGCGTCCAGATGGTTCAATCATCGAAACGCCGATCACAGCGAACTTTAAAGAAGGTCTGAACGTACTTCAGTACTTTATCTCAACCCACGGTGCTCGTAAGGGTCTTGCCGATACGGCACTTAAGACTGCGAACTCCGGTTACTTGACTCGTCGTCTCGTAGACGTTGCGCAAGACGTTGTGGTAACAGAACACGACTGTGGTACTTTCGAAGGCCTAGATATGATGCCTCATATCGAAGGTGGTGACGTTAAAGTTGCTCTATCTGAACTTGCTCTTGGCCGTGTTGTTGCTGACGACGTGGTGAAACCAGGTACAGAACAAGTATTGATCCCACGTAACACGCTACTTGATGAGAAGTGGTGTCAAATTCTTGAAGAAGAATCGGTTGATAAGATCAAAGTACGTTCAGTGGTAACTTGTGATTCTGACTTCGGTTGTTGTGCAAACTGTTACGGTCGTGACCTAGCTCGTGGTCATAAAGTGAACCAAGGTGAAGCGGTAGGTGTTATTGCAGCACAATCTATCGGTGAGCCGGGTACACAGCTAACCATGCGTACGTTCCACATCGGTGGTGCGGCGTCAACGGCAGCAGCAGAAAACAGCATCCAAGCGAAAACAACCGGTACTGTTAAGTTACACAACGCTAAGTTTGTAACCAACAAAGATGGCAAGCTTGTTATTACGTCTCGTGCATCAGAAATGACTATCATTGATGAATTCGGTCGTACTAAAGAGAAACACAAACTGCCATACGGTTCTATGCTAAGCAAAGGCGACAACGAAGCCGTTACTGCGGGTGAAGTTGTCGCTAACTGGGAAGCGCACACCATGCCAATCATCACTGAGGTGGCAGGTCGTATCCAGTTCGCAGACATGATTGATGGTGTGACTATCTCTCGCCAAACTGATGAGCTAACTGGCCTATCTTCAAGTGAAGTTGTAGACCCAGCACAGCGTCCATCAGCGGGTAAAGATATGCGCCCAGTAATCAAGCTGGTTGATGAGCAAGGCAACGATGTAATGATCCCTGGTACGGATATGCCAGCAGCATACTTCCTACCTGGTAAAGCTATCGTGAACATTGAAGACGGTGCGGAAGTGGGTATCGGTGATACTCTAGCTCGTATCCCTCAGAAATCTGGCGGTAACAAAGATATCACCGGTGGTCTACCTCGCGTAGCTGACTTGTTCGAAGCTCGTAAGCCTAAAGAGCCTGCGATCCTTGCAGAACACACTGGTACAGTATCGTTTGGTAAAGAAACCAAAGGTAAACGTCGCCTAATTATCACTCGTGAGGGTGGTGAGACTTATGAAGAAATGATTCCTAAGCATCGCCAGTTGAACGTGTTTGAAGGTGAAAAAGTGGAACGTGGTGATGTGATCTCTGATGGTCCAGAAACACCGCATGACATTCTACGTTTACGTGGTATTCACGCTGTTACTCAATATATTGCTAACGAAGTACAAGAAGTTTACCGCTTACAAGGCGTTAAGATTAACGATAAGCACATTGAAACTATCGTTCGTCAAATGCTACGTAAGTGTACTATCACTCATGCGGGTGATTCAGACTTCTTAGAAGGTGAGCAAGTAGAATACTCACAAGTTAAGATTGCTAACCGTCAATTAGAAGCGGAAGGCAAAGAGCTTGTGCGTTACGAGCGTGACCTACTAGGTATCACTAAAGCGTCTCTAGCGACTGAGTCGTTCATCTCGGCAGCATCGTTCCAAGAAACGACGCGCGTACTAACAGAAGCGGCTGTTTCTGGTAAACGTGATGATCTACGTGGCTTGAAAGAGAACGTTATCGTGGGTCGCTTGATCCCAGCAGGTACAGGTTATGCTTACCACCAAGAGCGTCAAAAACAACGCGAAGGTGAAGAGCAAGGCCCATCAGCTGAGCAAGCAACTGACAACCTAGCAGCGCTACTAAACGCTGGTTTCTCTGAAGAGTAATCGTTAGAGAGACGTTGAATCGACAAAGGCACCCTTCATCGGGTGCCTTTTTTAATATCTGGAAATTGTCATCTTGAGTTTTTGTCCTTTTCGTTAGTTTGATAAAGAGTATAATCCGAGCTTTCTTTCCCCCCTTCTGAGATTTGCTATGTTGTATATCTTTCCCATGGTCACTGTATTTATTTGGGCAGGGAATGCGATCATTAATAAAATGGCGTCTTCGGTTATCGATCCTGGGGCGATTTCATTTTATCGTTGGCTGGTGGCGTTTATTGTTTTAACCCCGTTTTTGGCGTTACCGACTTGGAAATATCGTAAGCAAATTTGGCCATATTTACCTAAGTTAGGCTTCTTATCACTCCTTGGTATGGTGCTGAATCAATCCCTGGGCTATTACGCCGGACTGACCACCACAGCACTGAATTTATCGCTTATCACCTCGCTAGTGCCTTTGATGGGATTATTTTTGAGTATTCCGCTGCTTAACCAAAGGCTAACGGTTTATGCGGTGTTTGGCGCGGTCATTTCTTTTGCCGGTTTATTATTAATGCTGAGCCATGGTGATGTCAGTGCATTATTTTCTAATGGCATTAATCAAGGGGATATTTTAGTGTTGCTCGGTACGCTGGCATACGCTTTATATGTGGTGTTGATTAAACGTTGGCGCATGCCGATTTCTAATTGGCAATCGGTCTATGTGCAAGTGTGCTTTGCGATTGTGATGCTGTTTCCGCTATTTATGACGAGTGAACAAGTGACATTGAATCAACAGACGGTACCATTAGTGATGTATGCTGGATTACTCGCATCCATTATTGCACCTTGGTGTTGGATGATGGGGATCGAGCATTTAGGTGCCGATAAGTGTGGGAGAGGAATAAAGTTTCATACTAAACAGTCAAATAACCCTGTTCGTACCGTTCTAAATGATACGTAACCCCAAAAAAAGATTCATACTAATTTCTACAACCAAGTCTGAATCGGGCTATCACTGAGTATTAAAGTATCATACTGGTTTCTTCATCACAGCCCCAACCAACGCTTTCAAACTCGTTTTTGGACATAAATGAGTTTCGTAGAATAGAATATTAGCATTTCATGAATTACCTTAGGTATGGGAAGGTCGCTCAGTTTGCAGCCTAGTCTGTCTGAATCGCTTCGTCTCGTAAAAACAACAATTTTGTACAATCATCACGCTCAATGAATCGTTATTGTGTAACTAAAATATACAAATGGACTACATAATGACGACATTACTTATAGCAATGGGGACCTTCGCCTTGATCACTTCGATCTCACCTGGTCCAGTCAACATACTGGCAACCGTAACTGGAGCAAATCATGGTTATGTACGTACAATGCCGCATATTACTGGAGCGACTTTCGGATTTGTTTCTATTCTCTTCTTATTGGGCTTTGGGTTGTCTAAATTCATCACTCAGATCCCTTATCTGTCGGAAAGCATGACATTTTTAGGTGGAGGTTTTCTTTTGTACCTTGCCTATAAAGTGGCTATCCAAAAACCGACAACAAAAAATGAAGATACTGAGTTAAACAGCGCTGCCCCTTCATTTTTACAGGGTATGATGTGCCAGTGGCTCAACCCAAAAGCATGGATTGTTTCTCTCGCTGGCATTTCGGTTTTTTATACTGGCCAAGATTTAAAATTAACCGTGCTACTCCAGTTTTGTGCAATATTTTTTGTTATCTGTTATGCGTCGATTTCTGTTTGGGCGGTACTTGGAGTTACTATTCGTTCAGTGTTAGAAACGCCTTCACAGTTGAGACTATTCAACCTTTCTATGGGACTATTACTAGCGACAACTGTTCTATATACTTTTTTTATGTCTAGCTAAAAAAGAGCCAGTTAATAAAGTGAAGCCACAGTTCTATCGTTCAAGCGTAGTTCCTGTTGAACTACGCTGCTCCACAGGTACTAAGGCGTGCTACGGCAAGCATACTCATGAAGAATTTTCTATTGGTTCAGTAGATGGAGGACATAGCGTCTACTTTAACACCAATACCGAGACGCAGATTGGTGTGGGTTCTCTTGTCATAGTGAATCCACTGGAAGTGCATTCGTGTAATCCAGCACTAAATATGGATTGGAGTTATAAAATGCTTTACGTATGCCCGAAATGGTTAGGTTATATTCAAACAATGACGGTCGATAACCCGTCAAAAAACTTTATTCCATTTTCTCAAATACATACTGACGACCCTGTTCTCTACAGGCAGTTTCAATCCCTAGCAAACTCCATTATCGCCAACACCGATAACATGAAAATAGAGGAAGAATGCATTATGTTCTTCTCCCGTTTATTCCATGAGACCAACACAGGCGCACTGAACAAACCGATACCAAGAATAAATATTGTAAAGGCGTATAGTTATATAGGCGATAACTTCAAAAAATGCATTTCAGTCAAAGATATTGCTCGAAACTCTGGGTTAAGTGAATACCACCTCATCCACGCATTTAGAAAATCGTATGGGATAACGCCTCATGCAATGCAAGTCTCTATGCGAATTAATGAAGCTAAGGCGTTGTTGAAAAAAGGACAAGATATTGCAGCTGTTGCGAGTGAACTTGGTTTCAATGATCAAAGTCATTTTCATCGCAGCTTTAAGAGACTCGTTGCGACCACTCCTGCCGAATACAGAAAATAAGGAAAATGTCGTCTTCCGATAACTAAAATTAAGTCAAAGAAACTTTTGTGGAAACACTGTAGCTGTATGCTCTAGCACAGTTTGGGGCATAAGTTTGCCAGTAAGTCCCGCATAATCAGTCAGGTTTGAAATCGACAGGTTACAAGAATATAATATTGGTGCTTGCTATGAGAAACGCGGCTTCGGCTCCACTCATAGACAAATGAATTCAAATAACCCTGTTCTCTTCCGCTCATAGAGTATTGACCGCAGGTAGCGCGTGATAGAGTCACTTATGTGGCTCTTATCGTTTATTGAGAGGGAATGAGTAACTTTGAGAAGCGATAGAACACTGCTACTCCATTTATATTGGATAGTGTTCTTCTTCATATGCTTCAACAAAAGAAATTAGCTGTTCAAGCTCGTCACCTTCAGGTGTACCTAGCTTCGCATCGAATATGGCTTCAATTCTCTTTAAAGCCATTCGGTAGTCGTTTTCGGAAGGCATATTCAATTCAGTAAGCCCTTTAATCTTCTTAAGGGTCTCACCATCAAGAGTTCCATTTTTATTAAAGCGTTCAGCCATTTTTAACAGTGTTTCCATTCGGGATGCATCGAAAACATCATCCCTTTGGATTAAGAAATCATCATCAGCTTTATCTACATTTTCTGAATAACTGCCCCAATCTCTTTCACTAGTAGTAGCAAGCTCATCAGCATGTGCTGTATGAGGTGTCATCCCCTCAATCAGTTCTTTTTCTGACAACCGTTTTTTACTCATAACTTACTTCTCAATTCGAAAATGGCATTAGAAAATTTATAGCATAATGGACTACTAGCCGTAACGTAATATCTGTTTCGAAACACATAAAGGGGCAAAACTGAGGTAGTGCTTGCTCATACCCCGACGTTGAAAAGTTTCAATGGTTGAAGAAATCAACGTTGTTATACGTGCCGTGGTGCGAACATGATGATAGCCATGCCGATCAACGCTACCGTTACACCTACTATGTCCCATAAAGTTGGTCGAATACCATCAACTATCCACAGCCATAGTATTGCTACAAAAATATAAACCCCACCATAAGCAGCATAAACCCTACCAGCCGCTGTTGGGTGAAGAGAAAGTAACCAAGCAAATAGTGCTAAGGATAGAGCTGCTGGTAGTAAAAGCCAGACAGATTTCCCGTCTTTCAACCAGAGATAAGGTAGATAACACCCCAATATTTCTGCTACTGCTGTAATAAAGAACAACCCGATAGTTTTTGCTTCTACCAACTCAATTTCCTCATATTATTTATGACCGACTTAGCACTGAATATGACGATTGTAACGTTCAGCTCTCAATGATGCTTGGCTATTGCTTCAATTTATGAATCCAGACACAACAAAGAACAACTGATTAATTTCTTAAAGGCAACACATCGCTCTGACACACTGCCACCGTTCATCAGAGATAAGTTTTATTAAGGCTACGTAAGTACAGTTGATAGTAGTGATCTTTGCTGTAACGAAGGAATGGGGCATTTTCGATTTAGGAATGGCAGCGTATCGATTGCGATCGCTGCCATTTTAGTATGATACTTTAATACTAAGTATGAATCTTTATTACTTGGTATGAGACTTTATTACTCTCTCACAATAAGGCCGCGATTTTTATGAACTTGATGCCTGCGGTGACCGCGATACTCGCCAGTTTGATTTTGCATGAACAACTGACACTGTTTCATTACAGTGGCATGGCGATGATCATTGGTGGCGTGATTTTGGCCCAAAGAAGTCACAGCACTAAACCTATGATGGCAAAAGTGCCGCAAAAATAATCATGACTTCGGCAACAAGAATGGGTTGGATTCTGTTGCCGAACATTACATCAATATGAGTTTACGCCCCTGGCGGAATCGCTAAACTCTCTGCGATCATTTGGATTAATTCATCTTCTAACTCAAAACGCTCTTCAAGCACTTCGCCAATCTGAGACAAATCGGCATCGAAGTCTTCCAATTCATCCTCGGCATCCACATCGGCATATTTGTCGGTGTAGTTGAGCAGAGGTTCTGTGGTTTCGACAATCTTGAAATAGGTTTGATTGATTTCTTCCGTAGGTGAGAACCCTGTGGATTGCCAAGAATCCATCACCATGTCATAAATTTTGAAATGACCTTCAGAGATATAATCGACCACATGCTGACAAAAGTTCTGTAACTCTTGTGGGGAAGGCAGTTTTGCGAGAGCGGTTTTTTTGTGATGAGTTGGTTTTAGCGTTGCTAATTTCCAATATTCAACAATCAGGTTTTGCCGAGTATCGAGCCAATGGTCGATAACGTCACTGGAACCGCCAAATTGTGCTTGTGTCTGTTTAAGTTTATTTAGCATGGCTGTATCCTCATAATAGCTAACGCCTTTTGTTTGGCGTCTAGCCTCTCTATTTATCGAATAGAGGGTCCTTTTGATAGTGTATACCATGGGGGTTATGAGTGGTTATAGACAGCAAATCGATAAGCACTGGTATGAAATTAGAGTGCCAGTAAAATGGTGCAACTTCAAGCAATGAGATGACCCGATGATAAAAAAAGATCAAAAAGTAAACTGGTGTATCGTTGATGGTAGCGCGTTACATTTACACGACAAAACCTTGCCTTACGGATCAGCTCAGGAACTAAACTTTCCGCTTGAGCATGCAACCCTCATCGGTGAGTTAGACGGTGTCCCTTGCGCCTGGCTGAATGCGAGTGAGATAGATGAAGATCTAGAAATGACGCCATTGCGTGAGATGTTAATGCAGCCAGAGGCGCTGTTTTTAATGGCCAGCCGAGCGGTACAATATGGCTATATGTCGACTTCGCAACGTTTTTGTTCGCAATGTGGTGGGCGTAATCACCTCAACCATAATCAGTTAGCGATGCAGTGTAATGATTGCCGCACTTTGCATTACCCACGTATTTTTCCATGCATCATTGTTGCGGTGAGAAAAGACAATCAAATTCTGCTCGCGCAACATGCTCGACATAAAGGGGGAATGCACACGGTCATTGCCGGTTTCGTTGAGGCAGGTGAAACCTTGGAGCAATGCGTTGCCCGAGAAGTGGAAGAAGAAACCGGTATTGTGGTTAAGAATATTCGCTACTTTGGCAGCCAGCCTTGGGCATTTCCATCGAGCATTATGATGGCCTTTTTAGCCGATTATGACCGTGGTGAGATTCGGGTTGATGAATTTGAATTATCGTCAGCGGGCTGGTTTAGCGCTGATAATATTCCCGATGTTGCTCCGAAAGGCACCATTGCTCGCGCTTTGATTGAACACACACTAGGTTGTGAAATAGAACAAAATCGAGATGTAATAAGTAATACTTAGCTGAAGGTTCAATTACGCAGACAATAAAAAAAAACCTCCGGGTTCGCCGGAGGGGTAAGTAAGATGTCGTTATGAGATGCTGAACATCGTGTGTTCAAGCTCGTTATAATTGTGCTAGCCAGCAAAGTATTAACAAATCACGTAATTGTGGCAAATTTCGCCAATGATTAATGTTCAAGAACATGATCTGCATTACAAACCATTAGCAAAATGTGCGCTGTGCAATGTTAGAATAGCAGCGAGATAAGCAAGCTAATTTTTAGGATAGAAAAATGACCGAATTGAAAAATGACCGTTATCTACGTGCGTTATTGAAGCAACCTGTAGATTACACGCCAGTATGGATGATGCGCCAAGCAGGTCGTTACCTACCAGAATATCGTCAAACACGCAGTGTCGCGGGTGATTTCATGTCGCTATGTAAGAATGCAGAATTAGCATCCGAAGTGACTTTGCAGCCATTGAAACGTTTCCCACTGGATGCGGCGATTTTATTCTCCGACATTTTAACTATTCCAGATGCGATGGGGCTTGGCTTGTATTTTGAAGCTGGTGAAGGGCCAAAGTTTGAACGTCCAATCACTTGCAAAGCGGATGTCGATAAAATTGGCTTGCCCGATCCAGAAGGTGAGTTGCAGTACGTGATGAATGCAGTACGCCAAATTCGTAAAGACCTGCAAGGTGAGGTGCCGCTTATCGGTTTTTCAGGCAGCCCTTGGACCCTAGCCACTTATATGGTGGAAGGTGGCAGCTCGAAAGCCTTCACCAAGATCAAAAAAATGATGTACGCCGAGCCAGCGATTTTGCATGCGTTGTTGGATAAGTTGGCAGATAGCGTGATTGAATACTTAAATGCTCAGATCAAAGCGGGCGCGCAATCTGTGATGGTTTTTGATACTTGGGGTGGCGTGTTAACCCCGCGTGATTACAACGATTTTTCTTTGCAATACATGCACAAAATTGTCGATGGCTTGATCCGTGAAAATGAGGGTCGCCGTGTACCCGTGACACTATTTACCAAAAATGGTGGTATGTGGTTAGAAAAAATTGCGGCGACCGGTTGTGATGCCGTTGGCTTGGATTGGACCATTAATATCCAAGATGCGGTCGCACGTGTGGGTGATAAAGTGGCACTACAAGGCAATATGGACCCATCTATTTTGTACGCTCAACCAGAACGTATTCGCCAAGAAGTTGCCACCATTCTTGGGGGCTTTGGTGATGCCGGTACCGGCCACGTATTTAACTTAGGTCATGGTATTCACCTTGATGTGCCGCCTGAAAATGCCGGCGTGTTTGTCGATGCGGTACACGAGTTATCTAAGCCGTACCATAAATAACCGTTAAGGTTGATACTGTTGATATTGAGTTAAAAGCGTAGATCTTAGATTTACGCTTTTTTGTATGTTGGTTAGCGGATTTCAGTTAACTGCTCCGATCAGTCTATTGCAGTTTATCTGCACAAGTTCTAATCTATATACCCAAGTGACTAAGTTAGGAAGCAACGATAACACCATGATTAAATTGAAGTTGACCACATGTATTAGTCTAGCCTTATTACTTCCTTCATTTGCCAGTGTCGCGCAAGAAGTCACTTTCTACCAAGCATGGCAAGCGCTATTAGAAAATAATGATGGTCTTGCAGCAGAAAAGGCGAGTGTAGAGCAAGCCCAATATAAGCAAGATGCTGCCGGTGCTTTGAGCCTTCCCAGCATTACCCTAAGTGCCAATTACACGCGATTGGATGATGATATTAGTGTCTCACCTTCTGAGTTGGCCGATAGTACTTCCCTAGGTTCTAGTGCATTAACTCAAGCCTTTGATGGCATGCTGACGTCTACCTTGGTTGAAAAGGATGTTTTTACCAGTTCGATTCGTGCCATTTGGCCTATTTTTACCGGTGGACGCATTTCAGCGGCGCAAGATATTGCCAAAGCCAAATCAGAAGAAGCGCAATATTTGTTAGCCATGAAACAACAAGGAAAGTTTGAAGATTTATCCAAATACTATTTTGGTGTTGTTCTGTCGCAGCAAGTACTCGCTACACGGCAAGAAGTTGAGAATGGCTTGAAAGAGCATTTAGATCATGCGGTTAAAATGAAACAGCAAGGTCAAATCGCTCAAATTCAGCTTTTGCAAGCCCAAACGGCTTATGACAAAGCCAAAGTGGATACCAAAAAAGCACAACGTGATCTCGAAATTGCTCAAATGGCGCTGACCCGTTTAATTAAATCCTCTTCCTTGGTTGAGCCATCCACTCACCTGTTCACCAATAAAAGTTTACCGCCGATGCAGGCCTTTATGGATAAAACGCTCCAGGATTATCCCGGTCTCAGTATTCTCGATGCGAAAGAAAAACAAGCCAATGGTTTAGTGGATGTCGAAAAAGGCAAGTACTACCCAGAAGTGTATGTCTACGGTAATTACAATTTATATCATGATGATACGCTGGTCGGTAATAATGCCCCTGACTGGTTAGTTGGGGTTGGGGTGAGCATTCCGTTACTTGATACTTCGGGTCGTTCAGAAAATGTTGGCGCCGCACACAGTGCGATTAAAAAAGTCGGCTATTTACGTGCACAAGCCAAGCAAGATTTGTCTCTGCTGGTGGAGAAAACGTATCGTGAAGCCAATCAAGCGTTAGAAGAATACGACGGTTTAGCATCGAGTGTTTCTATGGCCGAAGAAAATATCCGCCTACAGAAAAAAGCATTCAGTCAGGGCTTAGCGACGTCATTAGATGTGGTGGATGCTGAGCTTTATCTTAATAGCATTAAAACTCAACGTTCAGCAGCGGCTTATCAATATGTGCTGTCGCTATCACGCTTATTAGCGGTCAGCAGTGAAATCGATAGTTTTAATCAATACCAACAATATCAAGGGTTAGAGGTGCAATGATGCGTTCAAAAAAAGTCGTCATATTTTCCATCGTTGTTGCTCTAGTGGTGATTTGGCTTGGCTATATTTTTTGGCTGGCTTATCAACCGAAAGCGGAACGATTTCAAGGTCAGATTGAAGCTCAGCAATATTTGATTTCCTCAAAAGTACCAGGACGAATTGATCAGGTGTTAGTTAAAAAAGGCGATCAAATTGAGCCAGGGCAGAAAATCTTTACCTTGTTGAGTCCAGAAATTGAAGCAAAATTAGCTCAAGCGAAAGCGGCCCAAGGTGCAGCGGGTGCGATGGCGGAACAAGCTGAAAAAGGCGCTCGAAACCAAGAAATAGCGGCAGCCAAAGATCAATGGAATCAGGCGAAAGCGGCAGAAAACTTAATGGAAAAAACCTACCAACGGGTGCAGAACCTTTATAACGATGGTGTGGTGGCTGAACAAAAACGCGATGAAGCTTATACCCAATGGCAAGCCTCTAAATACACAGAACGAGCGGCTTATCAAATGTACCAAATGGCCTTAGAAGGGGCTCGTGATGAAACTAAACGAGCCGCTCAGCAACAAGAAAAGCAGGCTGCTGGCGCGGTCGCGGAAGTCGAAGCCTATGCGGCCGATACGCAAATTGAAAGCTGGCACGCCGGGGAAGTGAGCGACATTTTATTGCACTCAGGTGAATTAGCGCCGCAAGGTTTTCCAGTGGTGACCATTGTCGATATGAAGGACGCTTGGGCGATTTTTCATGTCCGAGAAGATAAGCTACAGCAATTTAAGCAGGGCACGAAACTCAAGGTTCGAATTCCCGCTTTAGGGGATCAGTCTTATCACTTTGTGGTGTCACATGTGGCGGTCATGGGCGATTTTGCCACTTGGCGCACCACCGATGCGAATCAGGGATTTGATATGCGTACCTTTGAAGTAGAAGCACGTCCTGTTAAGCCGATTGAGGGCTTGAGAGTGGGCATGAGCGTGTTGTTTGATAGCGTTGCACCATAAATTGGGATCAATTGAATGATTGAATCTCACGCCCTGCAACGAGAGTGGTCGCAAATCACCCAGCAGCCCTGGTTAAAGGCCATGTTGTGGTGGCTACCTTGTGTGCTTTTTTTCGCATTATGGTGGATATTCTCGACCGGCAGCGCCCGTGATTTACCCATTGGTGTGGTTGACCTTGAGCACAGCAGCCTGTCGAGAGGCGTGATCCGTTATTACGATACCAGCCCAACTTTGCAAGTAATCCAGTCTTATACGTCGATAGAGCAAGGTAAGCAGGATTTACAAGCGGGAAAAATTTATGCTCTGGTGGTCATTCCCGATGATTTAACTCGAGACGTATTACTTGGGCACCCTCCGACTATAACCACATTTTATAATAGCCAGTTCATTCTGATTGGTAAGCTTGTGACTGCAGCAATGCAACAAGCGCAAGGCACGTTTAACGCCCAAATTGAAGCGGAAAAAAATATGAGTAAAGGCAATACGCTACCGCAGCAAGCGTTAGCCCAAGCGGTGCCGATTCAAACTCAAATTACCGCGTTATTTAATAGCAACAGTCACTATGGTCAGTTTTTGGTGTCGGCGGCCATTCCGGCGTTATGGCAAATCTTTATTGTCGCCACCACGGTATTGAGTTTTGCACTAGAGCAGCGTCAGCAAGGGATTGCCAAATGGTTGACACCCGATCCCATTCGTCAGTTGCTAAGCAAGATTATCGCCTACACGCCGTTTTATTTAGTGCAAGGTATTATCTTCTTACTGGTGATGTATGTGTGGCTAGATTGGCCGATGCATGGTCATTGGAGCATTTTATTATTGGCGCAACTGTTGATGGTGTTGGCTTGCCAAAGTGTCGGCGCGTTGTTTTTCATGCTGACTTTAGATGCTACTCGTTCAATGAGTTTTGTGGCCGCGTTTACTGCCCCCGCTTTTGCGTTTATGGGTATCACGTTCCCAACCTCAGATATGCCATTACTTGGACTGGTTTGGCGTAACCTCTTACCGGTCAGTCACTACATCGATGTGCAAGTCAAACAAGTCAATAATGGGGTTGATTGGGGGCAAGCGGCGAGCTCTTTATTGTCGTTAGGGTGCTTTACCTTGCTACTTTTGCTGGTGGCGGTAAGGGCGAAATCCTTGGCGCTTAAAGTGGGAGCGACCTCATGAGTTGGTGGCAAGTATTTCGGTGCGAGTTGAAAGCGATTTTCACTAACCCTGCTTTACTCTTGACGGTATTTGGTGGCGTGGTGCTGTATTCCTTTTTATACCCTTTGCCATACAGTCAACAACTACCGCGTGAGCAGTCGATTGTGGTGGTCAACTTGGACAATTCATCCAAAAGTCGTGAATTAGAAAGAATGGTTGATGCGACGCCGCAAGTGAAGATCACTGAGCACGCTTATAGCTTGGAAGAGGCGAAAGCGCTTTTTAATCAAGGCAAAGTGCATGGCATTTTATTGATCCCGCGTCATTTCAGCCGAGATCTTTTATTAGGCAAAAGCCCGACACTCGCTTATGCCGGAGATGCCGCGTACTTTCTAGTGTATGGCACCGTTGTCGAAGGGTTAGCGACCGCTGGAGGAACACTATCAGCACAAGCCAAAGTGTCACGCATGGTGATGTCAGGTGAAAATTTAGTATTAGCGGCGCAGCAATACGCGCCGATCAAGCTTTCAATGCAGCCGGTGTTTAACCCCACCAATGGCTATATCAACTACATTGTGCCGGCGGTGTTTGTGCTGATATTGCATCAAACCTTACTTATCGCAGCAGGGTTATTGGGCGGCAGCATTAATGAGCAGCGCAGTGTTAAACGAGCAGGGTATTGGCAGCATGCTCAAGCATTCGATATGTGGTCGGCAAGAGGGATTATTCTGCTTTTGATTTATATCCCTTTGGTGATGTACTACTTCGGCTTTAGTTTCGAGTTTTATGGCATTAACCGCTTGGCTTCCATGTCGAATTTGTTTGTTTTGATCATTCCATTCTTACTCGCGGTGATCGCACTGGGCATGATCATGGGAGAGCTGATCCCACGTAAAGAATTAGCGACTCTGATTGTGGTATTGAGCTCGCTGCCTTTGGTGTTCTGCGCAGGCTTTGTGTGGCCGACAGCTGAATTACCGATGCCATTACAATGGTTAGCACAACTGGCGCCTTCAACCCCTGCGATTAATGGCTTTTTACGTTTAAATCAAATGGGAGCCAGTTTAGAGCAGGTGCTACCTTACGTGTGGCAACTGTGGCTGCAAGTGTTTGTGTATGGCGCGGTGGCATTATGGTTAATGAGAAGAAATTGCCAAACCCAAGCGAATCCTAATAAGGTTAGAGTAACCGAGTGATGGTTTGCTGCAACTGAGGGATAAGTTCGGATTCAAACCAAGGATTTTTCTTGAGCCAAATATTATTGCGTGGCGAGGGATGCGGCAAAGGCAAATAACGCGGTGCAAATTGTTGCCACGCTTTTACTGTGTCAGTCAGGGTTTTAGGCTTATCTGGCAGATAATAATTTTGTGCGTATTGGCCGATTAATACGATTAACTCGATATTAGGGAGTTGCTGCAAGAGCGCGTGATGCCAAGTTGGGGCGCATTCTTTTCTTGGTGGTAAGTCTCCATTTTTGCCAGTGCCAGGAAAGCAAAATCCCATTGGCATAATCGCTATCTGGCTGGCATCGTAAAATGTGGCTTTGTCTATGCCTAGCCAAGTTCGCAGTCTATCTCCACTGGCATCATCAAAAGGCACGCCACTTTGATGCACTTTACGCCCCGGCGCTTGACCAATAATCAAAATTTTTGCTTGTGGATGCGCTTGAACCACTGGGCGACAACCATCAGCTAAATGCGCAGCACATAATCGACATTGGTCAATTTGTTGTATCAGTTGTTCAAACGAATTCATCTTTTCACCTTGCGACGTTCTACCTTGTTGGTAACTCTAGTATCCGCGTTGAAAATCCACTTGGTTTTCCAGTGGCTCATTGGCTAGCCAGTGTTGACAGTTTTGTTTAAAGATAGCAAACACCTGCTCGGGAAAGCTGTTAGCGGCAATGTGTGGGGTAATGGTGACATTTGGATGCTGCCAATAAGCGCTTTGTGGCGGCAGAGGTTCAACAGGAAACACATCTAAGTAAGCGTGGCTGAGCCAGTTTTGTTCTAATGCAGCCAATAACCCTTGTTCATCGACCGCATCACCTCGGCCAATATTAAATAGTAAGGCTTGTTGGCAATGACTCAAGTGTTCTCGGTTTAACAAACCACGTGTTTGTTCTGTACTCGGCAGGGCATTGACCACAATATCCGCTTGTGCGAGTGCTTGGTCGATCTGATCGATCGAATAGCAATGGGAAAAGCAACTTGGTGTTGGTGCTTGTCCACTGCGATTCACCCCCACGGCTTTGAACCCGAGTGCGTTGGCGGTTTCGGCTAACTTACTGCCTATTGAGCCCGTACCGAGTATCAACATGGTTTTTCCTACAACGGATTGATATTCAATCGGTTGCCATTGTTGTTTGGCTTGTTGTTGGCGGTATTGGGCAAGATGGCGGTAATAACCTAGGCTGTAACCCAGTACATATTCACTGATCAATTGGCCGAAAATACCTTTCACATTGGTGAGTTGGTAATCGTGGCGTAAGTGCGATTTGGTTAAGGTATCAATACCAGCAAAAGTAGACTGAGCCCACTGGAGGTTCGGGAAGTCATTCAGCTGCTTGGCGAGCTTGGGAGGATCGGCTAAAACAATGGTCGCCTCAGTTGGGTTTTCCGTGAGGGAGATTCCGCTTATCTTTTCCTGCTTCCATAATTCTAAATACTTAGGTTGCTGCTCGGAAAGAATATAGAGGTAGTGAGGCGTTGTTTTTGGATACTGTGAATTCATGCCCGCGGAACTCCTTTTTTTGGCGAATGCGTGTACTTTTTTAAGTAAATAAAACCATTATCAAGTACACTTCCTGTGTTTAGTCTTAACCGGAATAATTGACATCATTATGCTACAGAATCCACTTCAAGTCCGCCTCGAAAAATTTGTCCCTTGGCAGCAAATAACCTTTATGGCTTGCCTATGTGAGCGCATGTATCCGAATTACGCGTTGTTCTGTGAAAATACGCAATTTGCTGACGCACGTAAATATCGTGAGATTTTGGATAGCGTATGGGAAGTGCTGACGGTTAAAACGGCGAAGGTGAATTTTGAAAAGCAGCTAGAAAAATTAGAAGAATTAATCCCAAGCTCTGAAGAGTATGAGTTTTACGCAGTGTACCCTGCGATTGATGCCTGTATTGGTTTGTCTATTCTGTTGCATGCTTTGCTCGATCGCGAAGAAATGTTTGAAGCGATGATCGACTTGAGCCAATTGTCGGTAAAAACTGTCGCACAATTAGAAGAAGCGCAAGGCAGTGAAGAAATTACCAACGACAACCAAAAACAAAACGAAGCGGTTTGCCAAGAATGGGATGTGCAGTGGGCATTATTCCGTCCGCTACGTGAAAGTGAAACGCGTGATATTGAATTGATCAAGGAATTACGCATAGAGTTGCGTGAAGAAGGGATCAGTAATATTGGTATCAGTGTCGAGCACTAATTAGTTAACTTTCTGGGGCGGATTATTGTTTTGTTGAATATTCCGCCTCAAGAATCTTAACGTGGTAAATAAGTCTCCAATAGCTGAAAATTCATAAATTTTTCATCATTTTGCCTATAAAAATACAAAATGTGAGTTAAGGCTCAATTTCTGGTTAAATTTACGTCATAAGAGCAAAAGAAACGCCACAAACCTTTGCCAGACGGGGCGTTTATGATTTAGAGTGGATTCAGACCTTAAAACAATCGATCCTCAACAAGAATCGATCTCCAAAATAATGAGAAGGGAAACCTAGAATGAACAAGACTCAATTAATCGATGCCATTGCTGAAAAAGCAGACCTATCTAAAGCTCAAGCTAAAGCTGCTCTTGAAGCAACGCTTGGTGGTGTGACTGAAGCGCTAAAAGATGGCGATCAAGTACAACTAATTGGTTTTGGTACTTTTAAAATCAACCATCGCGCAGCTCGCACAGGTCGTAACCCTAAGACAGGTGCTGAAATCCAAATCTCTGCTGCAAACGTTCCTGCATTTACTGCCGGTAAAGCACTTAAAGACGCAGTAAAATAATTCAATTTCAGCCTCATTGTGGCTGATTGCAACTCGCACACCGTGCTTGTTTATGTATATACTACGCTGAGTACCATATCAGCGTAGTTTTTTTATGAAGCGTCCAATATTTTCAATTCTTCTCTTATCTCTCCTTGCTGGCTGCTCATCGCCAGGCTCTTGGACAGATCATATCAGCAGTGCTTTCAGTGGTTCAGTTGAACCGGTTGACCTCTCTGGCGGTGAATTAACCAATCAGAAAAAATCTTTTTATTGGTATACTCGAGCCTTATCAAAACCGACCGTCGCATCAGATTATGTCATGCTGAACTCAGATGCTTGGTATAAAAGTAGCTACCAATGGCAAGATGGCGTGATTAAAGAAATCGTGCGTGAAGGGGAAATGAAACAGCCTGATGGTGGGTTAAAACCCTTCCTAGTGCATATTCGTTTTAGTAGCCAAGGTGAGGCGATTTATCAGCGTTATCGTCTCGATAACCAAATATTGCCACTCAATCAAACGGACTTAGATTATTATTCCAATCAAGCTGACATCTTAGTGAAGAAGGTTGATGATATTCATGATCAAGGTTACGAATTGATTCAAGGTATTTGGAATGGCAGCACCTTCGATTCTTGTGATGGTGTGCAATATCGCAATATTAAGTTCGAACAGGCGGAAAATATGCCGCAGATGATTAAACAACGTATCAATAGTTTGAACAGCTATGCTGCCTTTATTGGCTCTAAAGATAAGAAAAGCAAGACGGTGGCGATCGAGCACTTGTTATCGCTAGATGAGGCGGAGCATGGCTGCGTGCAGCGAGCTCATCTCATTATGCAGTAATAGCTCTAACACTAATTAACCAGTTTCAGATACAACAAAGGCGCTCATAGTTGAATTGAGCGCCTTTTTTATTGGGTGCAGCTGTATGAAAAAGCTGGCTTAATTACTCGCCTTGCTGTTCACGAACCATTTGTTCACGATCTATTCTTTTCACGAGCAATAGCACGATAGCCGATGTCATTGCGGTGGAACATACCATTCCAGCTCACTTGTTTCGCTAGTTGGTAAGCACGTTGTTGCGCTTCGGACACTGAGTTACCGAGTGCGGTGGCACACAATACACGACCACCAGCGGTCACCACTTCACCGCTGGTATTGTTTGCCGTACCAGCATGGAAGATTTTCTCGCCTTCCACTTCTGCGCCGCTTGGTAGGTTAATCACATCACCTTTGGCGTAATCACCTGGGTAGCCGCCTGCCGCGAGAACAACACCAATAGAAGCGCGAGGGTCCCAATGGGATTCCGCTTCATCGAGCTTTTCATCAATCGCCATTAAGCACAGTTCAACCAAATCTGATTGCATGCGCATCATGATAGGCTGAGTTTCAGGGTCGCCAAAGCGGCAGTTATATTCGATTACCTTAGGTGTGCCATCGGCCATGATCATGAGGCCTGCGTAGAGGAAACCTGTGTAAGGGTAGCCTTCTGCATCCATACCACGCACGGTTGGGTAGATAACTTCATCAAGTACGCGCTGGTGGATTTCAGGCGTCACTACTGGCGCAGGAGAGTAAGCGCCCATGCCGCCCGTATTTGGACCGGTATCTTTATCGCCCACACGTTTGTGGTCTTGGCTGGTGGCCATTGGTAAAACGCTTGAGCCATCGACCATCACGATAAAGCTTGCTTCTTCACCATCAAGGAATTCTTCAATTACTACGCGGCTGCCTGCTTCACCAAATGCGTTACCCGCCAGCATGTCTTTGATGGCTTCTTCGGCTTCTTCTAGCGTCATGGCAACAATCACGCCTTTACCTGCGGCAAGACCGTCGGCTTTGACCACAATCGGTGCGCCTTTTTCGCGTACATAAGCCAAGGCTGGCTCGATGTCGGTAAAGTTAGCGTAATCAGCCGTTGGGATTTTATGACGCGCTAAGAAGTCTTTAGTGAACGCTTTAGAGCCTTCTAGTTGCGCGGCATCTTTGGTTGGGCCGAAGATAGGCAAACCTGCTGCGCGGAACGCATCCACCACACCAATAACCAGTGGCGCTTCAGGGCCAACAATCGTCAGCTCAATTTGTTTTTCTTTGGCAAACGCCACTAGAGCGTCGATGTCTTCCACGCCAATGTTGACGTTTTCAAGCTTAGGTTCAAGCGCTGTACCCGCATTACCAGGCGCGACATACACGGTTTCCACTTCAGGGTTTTGCGCTGCTTTCCAGCCTAGTGCGTGTTCGCGGCCGCCGGAGCCAATAATTAAAATGTTCATATTAATTCAATCTCTTGTTAAAAACGTATCTCGAATACTCGTGTCTCGTTACTCGGAAAATCAAAAGCGATACATCGAGCAACGAGAAACGTAATACGAGAAACGAAAATATTAATGACGGAAATGACGCATGCCGGTAAAGATCATCGCCATGCCGTGTTCATCGGCTGCGGCAATCACTTCATCATCGCGCATTGAACCGCCTGGTTGAATCACGCATTTGATGCCCGCTTCGGCAGCCGCGTCGATACCATCACGGAATGGGAAGAACGCATCCGATGCCATCACACAACCTTCAACTTGCAAACCTTCATCTGCCGCCTTAATACCGGCGATTTTCGCTGAGTATACACGGCTCATTTGGCCTGCGCCCACACCGATAGTCATGTCGCCTTTAGAGTATACAATCGCGTTTGATTTCACGTATTTGGCGACTTTCCAGCAGAATAGGGCATCTTTTAGCTCTTCTTCTGTTGGTTGACGTTTCGATACCACTTTCAAGTCATCCAGTGTCACCATGCCTTGGTCACGGTCTTGCACTAAAAGGCCACCGTTGACACGCTTAACATCAAAGCCAGTCGTCTTAGTTGTCCATTCGCCACACTCAAGTAGACGCACGTTTTTCTTCGCTTCCACGACTTTGATGGCTTCGGCTGAAACCGAAGGCGCGATGATCACTTCAACAAATTGACGCTCAACAATCGCAGTTGCGGTTGCTGCATCTAACTCACGGTTAAACGCGATGATGCCGCCGAATGCTGACGTTGGGTCAGTTTGGTAAGCGCGGTTGTATGCTTCAAGAATGTCAGAGCCTAGCGCCACGCCACAAGGGTTGGCGTGTTTAACGATAACGCATGCTGGCTCGTTGAATTCTTTCACACACTCAAGCGCGGCGTCAGTATCCGCAATGTTGTTGTATGAAAGTGCTTTACCTTGAATTTGACGCGCCGTTGAAACTGAGGCTTCTTGAGGATTTTTCTCAACATAGAATGCAGCAGCTTGGTGGCTGTTTTCACCGTAGCGCATGTCTTGTTTTTTCTCGAACTGTTGATTGAAAGTGCGCGGGAACTTGCTTTCCTCGTCACCTTCTTTGTTCTCACCGTAAGAAGGAACCATAGTGCCGAAATAGTTAGCGATCATGCCATCGTAAGCGGCGGTGTGTTCAAACGCTGCAATCGCAAGGTCGAAACGGGTTTCTAGGGTAAGAGACGTGTCGTTGGCATCCATTTCTGCAATCACGCGATCGTAGTCTGATGCATTAACCACAATAGTCACATCTTTGTGGTTTTTAGCCGCAGAACGCACCATAGTTGGCCCGCCGATGTCGATGTTTTCAACGGCATCTTCTAGAGTACAGCCTTCTTTAGCCACCGTTGCAGCAAATGGATAAAGGTTCACCACCACCATATCGATTGGCTTGATGCCGTGCTCTTCCATGACTGCTTCATCCGTACCGCGACGGCCTAGAACGCCACCGTGCACTTTTGGATGTAGAGTTTTAACACGACCGTCCATCATTTCAGGAAAACCTGTGTAATCAGAGACTTCTGTAGCGGTGATGGCATTATCTTGCAGCAACTTGAATGTGCCACCTGTTGAAAGAATTTCCACACCACGTTGCGTTAGTGCTTGGGCAAATTCAACAATACCAGTTTTGTCAGATACGCTGATTAAAGCGCGGCGAATTGGGCGAGCGTTTTGCATGGCTTCCATATTCCTTAAATCACGGAGTTAAAAACAAAGAAAGATGTTTGCCAAAGCGACACTCAAACCAAGGCTAGCAGGCAGCGCTTTGGTAAAGACCTTACCGTTTTTAACTGAGCAACCGAAACGTTACTCCAAGATTTGTTGGGGCGTATTCTAACCAACTTCTTTATAAAAAGCTCGCGCAATCGTTTGGCTTTTTACGTTTTGCTTTAAAATCAGTTAATTAGTCTTTGAAGATGTCACGGAAAAAGTGGCCAGTTTCTTTGGCTGCATCTCGCGTCGCATGGCCAATGGTTCGGCCTGCTTCTTTGGTAGCTTGCGCAGCATCACGCGCACTTTCTTTGAACTCTTGCTGATCTTGGTGCGCACAAGCAGATAGCGTCAAGAATGCCGCCAGGGTGATTATGATAGATGTCGTTCTCTTCATGCTCCAATCCTTGAAATCACAAAAGGTGACTAAATCATAACCTGTTGTTGCGCACTTGTTAAGCTGACTCGCGAGTAATGATATTCGCTGGCACAATAATTCGCTGTGGTGGTAAATGGGGCTGTTGTATTTTACGCAATATTTGAATGGCCGCTTGTTGGCCAATTTGTCGAGGAGGCGTGTTTACAAAGCTTAATGTCGGGCTAGTGAGTTCGGCTTCCGGCACATCATCAAAGCCGAGAAGGGCAACTTCTTGTCCAATATAATTATCTTTACCTATGGTTTTACCTGCTGCCTTGGTGCCATAAAGTGCGCCTATTGTGGTGCTAGAGTGGTGACAAAGAATGGCGGTAATTTTAGGGTATTTGCTGAGCAGGTGTTGCGCGGCCTTCGCGGCGGATTGCTGGTTTTTATCACACTCTACTATCCATTCATTTTTAAACGGTAGTCCGTATTGCATCAAGGTTGCGCAGTAACCTCCAATGCGTTCTGCACGAGTGAGTGATTCGCCACTGCCGCCTAAATAGGCAATATGCCGGTGACCTTGCTCAATCAGGTGCTTGGTTGCTAACGTTGCTGCATGAGTGTTGTCTGGGCCGACATAATCGATGTTGGCATTAATTTCGGCTCGAGCAATGCTGATTACAGGGACTTCTGCTTGATGAATCATATCAAAAATGGATTGTGTACCATCGCGACTTGGGCACAAAATTAATCCCGCGACGCCTTGTTGCAGCATCGATTTCAGACACTGAATTTGTTTATCTTTAGTATGTCCCGACTGAGCTAAAAAGAGCATATAGCCTTGCTTTTCTAGTTGTTCTGAAAGACCGGAAGTGATCTTCATATAAAAAGGGTCAGTAATATCTTTGACGATTAAGCCAATTAAATTGGAGGTGTTGGAACGTAAATTGGCTGCTGCAGTGTTACGGACATAGCCTAAAGCTTCAATCGCTTGGTTAACTTTAATAATGGTTGCTTCGGAAATTCGCCCCTTACCGCTTAATGCTAATGATACGGTTGAGACAGAAACGCCAGCATGCTTTGCCACATCGGTGATTTTCGGTTTTGGTGTACTCATGGTCCGCCAATGAATAGAAGTGTATAGAGATAGATTCTTTTATCGCGATCACAAAATCAAACAATGCTCACCAGTCCGTTAATGAAAACTGACACCAGTTATGAGATCGATTGGCCACAATTTGAAGCGCAAGCTGCACTGCCACAATGTAAAATTTTATTGCTTTGTAGCCCACAGAATCCAACTGGTCGCGTGTGGACTCACGATGAGTTGCAACGTATGGCGCAGATTTGCCAGCGACATAATGTCAAAGTTATCTCAGATGATATTCATATGGATATGGCGTATCAGCGCTATATTCCATGGTCACAGGTGGCTTTAGATGACGAATGGGCGTTAGTTAGCTCAGGTTCTAAGTCGTTTAATATTCCAGCTCTAACGGGGACGTATGCGTTTATCCCCAATCAAGTGCATCGTGATGCCTATCTTACTCAATTAAAAGCGGCGCATGGTTTGTCATCACCTTCGATTCTAGGGGGGATTGCTCATATTGCCGCTTATCAACAAGGTGAATCATGGTTAGAGGAACTAAAACAATACTTATACGGCAACCTGATTTATGTTGCTGAACAATTAGGTCATGAGTTCCCGCAATTAAACTATCAAGTTCCTCAAGGTACTTACTTAGCTTGGATTGATTTAAAGCCGCTTAATATTGATATGGATGAATTACAACGGATTTTGATTGAAGAGCATAAGGTCGCGATTATGCGAGGGGATACTTATGGTCAAGAAGGTGAAGGGTATGTACGCCTGAATGTCGGCTGCCCACGCAGTAAAGTGGCAACGGGCTTAAAGGCCTTAATTACGGCGATTAAAACGCTACAACATCAAGGTTAATTGAGAAAAAGCCCTAGAGGAGTTATCTAGGGCGACCTTATTAAGCAAGGTAAATTTAACTTTCGTTGATAATAAGCTTAGAAGGGTGTTTGGGATGAAGTTTGGGCTTATATTGAGCCAGCGTTAAGCCGACAAAAACCAAACCACCACCAGTTAAGTGAAACTGAGTAGGATGCACACCCAGTAGCAGCACGCTAATGCTAGCGGTAAAGATCGGCACTAAATTCATAAATAAAGTCGCCCGTTCTGCGCCAATGAAAGCCACGCCTTTTAACCAGCACCAAGGGGCAATAATCGAGGCGGCAAGGGCCGCAAAACCGACCATTGGCCAAGCGTTGTTTTCAATGCCCCAATGCTGGCTTGAAAAGAGTAGCGGCAGCTGTAATAACGCGCCAAGCAATACCTGACAATAGACCGCGCACCACGTTGTTAAAGGCAGTTTTCATTTATTAAGTAGCACGGAATACAAGGCATAGGCACAAGTAGAGGCGAGCATCAACAGATCACCTTGTTTTAAGCCTTGTTCCATTAATTGCAAAGGGTTTCCTTCAGTCAGCATATACAGTAAGCCAGAGAAAGAAATCGCCGCACCGATGAATGTGGTTTTACGTAACTGAGAGCCTAACAGAGGCACCGCAAGGAAAAGGCCAATCAATGGCATTAGAGACAGAAATATCGCAATGTTAGTGGTGCTGGTGGTGTAGGCCGCGTAATACGCCAAACTTTGATTGAGCACCATCGAGTACGGTGAGTTTGATTAAGTGACGTTTAACCACGCCCCATTGCTTTATTACTGAGAGTAAACAGAAAGGGCTGAGTACGAGTAAGGCGACAAACCAACGATAAAAAGCAATCGCCCCAGGCTCAATGGTTGCAGTTGCCATTTTGCTTACAACGGCATTGGTCGCCCAAATTGCGACGGCAAAAATGGGAAATAAGCACTGAATAAATAATCTACGGTTCAATATGGTCATCATCGTTCCTCGTGGAGAGTGTTATCTGTCCATTGTTTTAAGTTTTGATAAAACGTTTTACCTCTAGGCTAGAGTGTGGCACGAAAAGTTGGATAGCCAGTAGGTTCGATCGGACAGAGAGTTGGCAGATTCAGACAAGTTGATACCGGAGTCAGTAACATGACAAAGAAAAAACATCAAATCCAACCTTTATGCCTAAGTTAGTGGAACAATTGCCAAGCTCAGTGTTTGTGCATTATTTTCATATTGCGGGTGGCACAGAAACCATGACTCACCAGCATGATTGGGGGCAGGTGCATTTGATCAAACAAGGTGTGCTTGAGATGGAAGTCAATGGACGCAAAATGGTCTCTCCTGCTGGTTTTGCGATTTGGACTCCAGCGCAAACCCCTCATCGAGCGTTTAACCGCCAAGATATTGAATATTGCGCGATCAACATTGATGTTTCGCACTCTCATCGTTTGCCAAATCAGGCTTGTATGATCGCCCTGCCACCTTTAGTGCTGGCGATTATTGATGATCTCGTAGCACGCAAAGTGGATAAAATCGACAGCCATCAAGATAGATGTTTAACCGATGTACTACTTGCGCGGTTAGCAAGCGCTCACCAAGTGGATGACTTTTTACCCACAACAACCGATCCGTTATTACAACCAATATTGGCAGAACTCGAAGCCAATCCGGCTAATCATTGCCCAATGTCTGAATGGGCCAAGCGAGCCTTTACCACCGAACGCACATTACATCGGCGCTTTCAAAAGCATTTACGCATGAGTTTTAATGAATGGCGTCAGAGGTTGAAGGTGGTGACGGCCTTGCAACTATTGAAGCAAGAAGAGTCGATCAGCCAAGTGGCTTATCAGTTAGGCTACAGTGATGCTTCGGCATTTATTAAGATGTTTCGTAAGCATACCGGATTAACGCCTGCTGTTTATCGACAAAAAATCACTGAAACTTTAGAAAAGGAAATCTTATGAGTTTATTTAAAAAGTTTACGCAGGCACTATCAGGTGGGAAGCCACAAGATTTTTCGTATTTAGCACAATTGAGTGATAAGCAGCTACAGGCACTTACCACCGATGGACAATCAAAAGCAGAAAAGTATGCCGCGCAGCAGGAGTTGTTAAGAATGGCGTTACACTAAATGTGAGGTAATACATTGTTGGGACATGATTGTTATCCGCATGATTGCACTTATAGTGATAATTCCGCTTTTTTGGGATATTCAGCTTTGTAGAAAAGAAACTTCTTGTTTATTTTTAGGTGCTCACAAGAGTAAATAATAAACAAGGAGCTGTTTGAATGTATCGTCATTATAAAATATCGAAAATAGCCGCTTTAATTGGCTTTAGTGCTGCTCTGGGAGGGAATGTATCTTCGGCTTTGGCTCAGGAAGTCAATGTACCGAGAACAGCATTTGTACATTTATTTGAATGGCCATGGGCTGATATTGCCACGGAATGTGAAACTATTTTAGGACCTAAAGGTTATTCAGCGGTTCAAGTATCCCCTCCGAACTTGAGTATAGATGGCTCGGCTTGGTGGACGCGTTACCAACCAGTAAGTTATGAAATTTCAGGACGAAGTGGTGATCGTAATGCCTTTATTAATATGGTCCAACGTTGCAAGGCATCAGGCGTTGATATCTATGTTGATGCGGTGATTAACCATATGGCCGCTTGGAATCGAGACTTCCCCCGAGTGCCTTATTCCTCTAATGACTTTAATAACTGCACGACGCCAATCAATTATCAAAATCGTTGGCAGGTACAAAACTGTGATCTTTCTGGGTTGAATGATTTAAAGACTGGGTCGGATTATGTACGTCAAAAAATTGCCGATTACCTCAACGATATGACGCAAATAGGGGTGGCTGGTTTTCGAATTGATGCCGCCAAACATATACCTAGCGAAGATATTGCCGCGATAAAATCTAAGCTAACGGGCAGCCCTTATATTTTCCAAGAGGTAATTGGTGCCTATGGTGAACCTATTACGCCATTTGAATATACAGGAAATGGAGATGTGACGGAATTTGGCTACGAAAGGGCGATTGGGGATAAATTTCAAAATGGAGGAATTAACGAGTTAAAAGATTTAAAAACATGGCCGGGCATGCTACCAAGCGATAGTGCAGTAGTCTTCGTTGCTAACCATGATGATGAACGACACAATGAAGGGGCCACGTTAACCCATTTAGATGTAGGTGATTTGTACTATATCGGAAACATTTTTATGTTGGCTTACCCATATGGTTACCCGAAGGTGATGTCGGGTTATTATTTTGGCGGGAATTTTGATCAGGGCCCACCAAGTTCAGGCGCTAACTCTGGCAATGCATGTGGATTTGATGGTGGAGATTGGGTTTGTGAGCACCGTTGGCGTGGTATCGCCAATATGGTGTCTTTTCGAAATCATACCGCCAATGAATTTATGCTTAACAATTGGTGGGATGACGGTTATAACCAAATTGCTTTTGGTCGAGGCAGTTCAGGGTTTGTGGTGATTAACCGAGACGATAATAAGGCTATAAATAGAAGCTTCCAAACAAGTATGCCTGCGGGAGAATATTGCGACATTATTAACGGAAATTACGATGAAGCAACACATACGTGCAGCGGACCAACTATCTCGGTTAATACCGAAGGTATGGCTTATTTTACCGTGAATACGGTTAGTGCCTCAGCAATACACATCGGTGCTAAAATTGGCGGTTGTTCAGGTAGTGAATGCAACCCCGATCCAAACCCCATTACGCTAGAAATAGCCAGTACAGCAGTCTGTTTGAGTAACGATCGAAGCTTTACGAATCCAACTGTGTATTTTTGGGGGGCACAACCTTCTGAACGCGTAGTAAATGCTACGTGGCCAGGAGAAAGTATGGTGAAAAAAGGAAATTATCATTGTTATGATCTTGGCGCAGAAACTGATGCCATCAACATTATTTTCAATGATAATGGTGCTAACCAAACGGAAGATTTACGAATGCAAGGTAATCATTGTTACGATAACGGGACATGGAAATCGTTAGCGGATTGTGGCTTTAACGTGACGACTTCAAATCCTAGTTTACCGGTAAGTGACCTTGCTAAGGTGTGTTACGACAATAACCAATACTTCGATAGTCCGACAATTTACTATTGGAATGTAGTAACAGAATCAGGTAGTAGCATCAGCGATGCTACTTGGCCAGGTGTACCGTTAACGCAAGTTGGAAATCAATATTGTTATGAATTTTCAGAATCAATTGAAAGTCTCAATCTGATTTTTAGTAATAATGGCAGCAATCAAAGCAGTGACCTTAGTACTACTAAACAAGCTACTTGTTATAAAAATAATACTTGGACAGCATTAGAGAACTGTATCTGACTTATGCTTATACACAAGTTGTTGCAATAGTATTTTCAAATGTGAAGGGGTTATCTGATATAAAAAAGGCTTACGAATTATCGTAAGCCTTTCTTATTCAAACTAATTTAATCTTAGTTCATGCCGTATTTTTTTAGCTTCTTGCGAAGTGTGCCACGGTTGATGCCCATCATGTTCGCTGCGCGAGTTTGGTTGCCGCGAGTGTACTGCATCACCATGTCTAGCATTGGTTGTTCAACTTCTGCTAATACTAATTCGTAAAGATCGTTAACGTCTTGGCCATTTAACTGAGCAAGGTAGTTCTTTAAAGATGCTTTAACAGAGTCACGAAGTGGCTTCTGTGTGATCTGGTCTTGTGATGTAACAGTAGTAACTGTGAATGGTTCTGAAGTCAGATTTTGTTCGAACATAATTAGTCTTAGCTCTTCTTCTGGTAATTAAATACTCTTGGTATAAAAATAATTTCTCAGCACATCGATTTGCTGTGAGGCATCTTCGATGGCGTTGAAAACACGGCGGAACTCACCTTCATCATCATGTTCTTTTAAGTACCAACCGACGTGTTTACGTGCGATACGAGGCCCTAAAAACTCGCCATAAAACTCATGTAAAGCCTGAACATGACCAATGAGGATGTCTTGCACTTCTTCCATTGGAAGCGGTGGCAAGTGCTCTCCCGTTTGTAAATAGTGTTGGATTTGTTTAAAAATCCACGGTCGACCTTGGGCGGGCCTACCTATCATCAGAGCATCCGCACCGGTGTAATCGAGTACGTATTTCGCTTTTTCTGGGCTATCAATATCACCATTGGCAATCAATGGGATTGAGATAGCTTGTTTCACGGCTCTGATACTGTCGTATTCTGCGTCGCCTTTGTACATGCAAGCGCGAGTTCTCCCGTGGAGCGCTAACGCTTGAATGCCACATTGCTCGGCCATCTTGGCAATCTCAACACAGTTTTTATTGTCTGTGTCCCATCCCGTGCGCGTTTTTAGGGTTACCGGAACCTCAACTGCATTCACCACAGCTTTCAATATCTGTTTGATAAGATCAGGGCGCTGCAATAACGCGGAGCCTGCCAGTTTTTTATTCACTTTTTTTGCTGGGCAGCCCATGTTGATGTCGATGATTTGCGCACCATTTTCAACACTGACTTGCGCAGCTTGTGCCATGAGATCAGGATCCGCTCCCGCAATTTGTACACTGCGAATGCCCGATTCGCCTTCATGTACCATGCGTTGGAGTGATTTGGATGTGTTCCAAACTTTTGGGTTAGAGGACATCATTTCACTGACGGCCATTCCTGCCCCATATCGAAGGCACAATTCACGAAATGGCCTATCGGTTACTCCAGCCATTGGGGCAACAATGAGGTTATTCGGTAGTGTGTAATTTCCGATTTTCAAAACAGCATCACAGTTCATCACAGCAAGGGCGCGCATTTTACGCATTTTTTCGAGGTGTGAAAAGACTAATATTTAACCATTTCACAAATAGTTTTGTAAATCGTCTGATTTTCAGTCAATTAGCTCGTTGCCCAAGCTGAAATAAATGGCTAGGCTTTCTTTTAGTCTTATTTCTTTTGGCCCTATTTCTTTTGACCAGAAATGCGACACCATTCTTGTAGCTCAATGATTGGATCAAGCTCGAACGCGTCTTGGTAGTAGGTCGCGACATCGGCCGCTTGTGAGTCGAGTACGCCAGACATCGCCAGTAAGCCGTTTGGTTTGACTAGGTTTGTGATGACACCTGAAAGCTCGCGTAGAGGGCCTGCTAGGATGTTAGCGACCACGACGTCAGCGATTAGGCCTTCAGGTTGGTCTTGAGGTAGGAACAGCTCTAATTGATCGGCGACGCCATTGCGCTCGGCATTATCGCGTGAAGCTAGAATGGCTTGTGGGTCGATATCAATACCGATCACTTTAGCTGCGCCCAATTTGATGGCGGCAATCGCGAGAATGCCAGAACCACAACCAAAGTCGATCACGGTTTTGCCTGTTAAATCGAGGCCTTCTAGCCACTCTAAACACACAGAAGTGGTTGGATGGGTGCCAGTACCAAATGCAAGACCAGGATCTAGCATCACGTTGACGGCGGTTGGATCTGGAATTTCGCGCCAGCTTGGGCAAATCCATAAACGTTTGCCAAATTGCATTGGGTGGAAGTTGTCCATCCATTCGCGTTCCCAGTCTTTATCTTCAATTTGCTCAATTTTGTAAGCGAAATCGTCGCTAAGCATGTTGCTGCCTTTGATTTGGCTTAATACGTGTTGGGTATCAACTTCCGCATCGTACAGCGCTAAGATGTCGGTTTCGCCCCATAAGCGCGTCTCACCCGGTAATGGCTCGAACACCGGCGTGTCTTTGGCGTCCAGAAAAGTGACAGATAATGCGCCAGTTTCTTCCATTAACATATCACCGATGGCTTCGGCGTTGGTGTCGGTCGCGTTGAGTTTGATTTGAATCCAAGGCATGGGATCGGCCTCTAGTTAGGTTAATTCGGATAAATAGAAATTGAGGCGAAGTTTAGCAGATGCGCTTCGCCTTGTAGAGATTATATACAGTCTTCTTATTATGCGGTTTGCAGTTGCGTGTTGGGTTTGAGTTTACTGCCAATGATAAAGGTGATTAACCCAAACAGTAGCGTTGGCACAATCGCATTGACTCCCGCCATATCAGGTTTAAAAGTGCTAAAGCCGATATAAGACACTAATCCCACAATCATGGAAGCAAAGGCGCCGGTGGCTGAGGCGTTTTTCCAGTACAGCCCTAATACCAATGGCCATAAGAACACCGCTTGCATGCCGCCAAACGCGAGTAGGTTGAGCCAAATGATCATATCGGGCGGATTCAGTGCCGCCACAAACACCAAGGCAGCAAAGATGCCCGTGACCCAGAGCGACAGTTTTGGCAGGCTTTTTTCGGCTTTTTCACCTTGCGCCATCGAAGGGTTGATGTAGTTGATGTATAAATCTTTGAGCAGGGTCGCTGACGCTTGAATGAGCTGTGAATCAATGGTCGACATAATTGCCGCCATTGGGCCGGCTAAGAAAATGCCCGCAACCACTGGAGGTAATACGGTGATCATCAAGGTTGGCATGATCTGATCGGGGCTGCCGATATCCGGCACAATGGCACGGCCAAACGCGCCGGCTAAATGCATTCCAAGCATCAGTAACGCGACCATGATGGTGCTGATCACCATGCCTTTGTGCAGAGAGGCGCTGTCTTTGTACGACATACACCGCACCGCCGCGTGCGGCAAGCCAATCACACCAAAGCACACCAGCACCCAAAAACTCATCATAAACGGGCCAGTGAGGAAATGATCAGGGCCATAAGGCGTGATCAGTGCTGGGTCGATATTGTGTAAATCTGTGACGATTTCGCCAATACTGCCTCCGGCGTGCACAATGCCCACCAGTAAGGCAATGGTGCCGATGATCATCATGATGCCTTGCAGCGTATCGGTCATCACTACCGCGCGAAAACCGCCGATGGTGGTGTACAAGCCAACAGTGATGGCAAAAATCATCAAACCATGAGTATAAGAAAGCCCAGTAACGGTTTGCAGCAAACGCGCGCCACCGACAAACTGAACTACCATGGTGCCAAAGAAAGCCAGTAATAATGACAGAGAGGCAAAAATCACCACGCCACGATTTTGATAGCGAGCGTACAGCATGTCATTGAGGGTTAACGCATTATGACGACGCGCTTCAATGGCAAACTTCTTACCTAATACGCCTAAGGTTAACCAAGTAGCCGGTAGTTGGATCATCGCCAGCAATACCCAACCTAGGCCCATTTTATATGCCGCACCCGGTCCACCAATAAAAGAGCTCGCACTTGCATAGGTGGCAGCCAGTGTCATCGCCAGCACAAATCCGCCCATGCTACGGCCACCGACTAAGTATTCGTTTAAAAAGCCTTTTTTATTACTGTGCTTGCTGCTCCAAAACGCCAGTGCGAATACGGCAATTAAGTAAAGAATGAGTGGGATTAAAATCAGGTTATTCATGATGGACTTCTTGCTTAGCTTTGTTGATTGCGTTGTTGTCTTGCATATCGTGTTCATGCTCTATTTCTAGTGACATATCGCGATAAATCCATTTCACCATCGCGGCGCATAATAACGTAAACACAATCGGGCCTATCACGCAGGCAACCAAAAACCATAAAGGAAAACCGAAATATAACCTTGGCATCGCAGCCATATTGTCAGGATCTGGCGCTAAGCCATACGCAGAAATCGCCCACCAAGCCATATAAGCCAAGGCAAGCCCAATCGCCCACTTAGCTTCTTTGTGGGCTTGTTGATAGCGTGCATCAAGAGTTTTCATGAAGCGACCTGTTGAATGGATGAGGGAGGGCATTTTTGCAAACAATAGGCGGAAAGACAAATGATGATAGGCAGATAGGGGGCGAGTGCCTAGTTTCTAGGAAAGTGTGGCTCGTATTTCGGGCGCTTCGCTGCTCGTTTCTCGAATAAAGAAAGGAGCGGGATTCGAGGACGCTCCGCTCGAGAGCCGAAAAGAATTCTGTTGCGCGTTACGAGTTTGGTGTCGCGTGGAAGATCGGTTCCAAGAACGCTTGCTTTTACTCGAAATATACCATTCACAACAAAGAAACTGTCATTCCTGCCGAGCCTTAGCGAGAGCGGGAATCTAATCACAGCGCGCTGAAGATAGATCCTCGATGTCGCCTAGACTCATCAAGGATGACAGCTTTTTGTATCACTTATTAACGCTCTTTCTCTTTCAAGCAACGAGCAGCGCAGCGCCCGAGCACCGAGAATCGCAAAAAAAAGACCGCAGTTCTCACCACGGTCTCTTATCTTTTCCTAGTAACTAGGGACTAGACCCTAGCAACCGACTTTTATTGTAAGCCTAACTTCTTCTCAAGGTAGTGAATATTCGCACCACCGTGTTGGAAGTTTTCATCATTCATGATGTCGAGCTGCAGAGGAATGTTGGTTTTGATGCCATCGATGATCGCTTCACCTAATGCATTCTTCATACGAGCAATCGCTACATCACGGTTTTCACCGAATGTGATCAGCTTGCCGATCATTGAATCGTAGTGTGGCGGTACTGAGTAGCCAGCATACACGTGAGATTCCCAACGAACGCCCATGCCACCTGGTGGGTGGAAATGTTCGATTTTGCCTGGGCAAGGTAGGAAGCGCACTGGATCTTCCGCATTGATACGACATTCCACCGCATGGCCGCGGATCTTGATGTCGTTTTGCGTGAAGGATAAAGGCTGACCTGCTGCAATGCGTAATTGCTCTTTGATAAGGTCGATGCCGGTCACCATTTCAGTCACTGGGTGCTCTACCTGAATACGGGTGTTCATTTCAATGAAGTAGAACTCGCCGTTTTCGTATAGGAATTCGAATGTGCCTGCGCCGCGGTAACCAATTTCGATACATGCGCGAGTACAACGTTCACCGATGTATTGGCGCATCTCTTCAGTGATACCTGGTGCTGGTGCTTCTTCCACCACTTTTTGGTGACGACGTTGCATAGAACAGTCACGCTCACCTAAGTGAATCGCGCCGCCTTGACCGTCAGCCAACACTTGAACTTCGATGTGACGAGGGTTTTCTAGGTATTTCTCCATGTAAACCATGTCATTGTTGAAGAACGATTTTGCTTCAGAACGTGTCATCGCAATCGCTTCAACCAGATCTTCGTCTTTACGAACCACACGCATACCACGACCGCCGCCGCCACCAGAGGCTTTGATGATCACTGGGTAGCCAATGCGTTTAGCAAAAGCGCGGTTTTTCGCGTCGTCATCGTCAAGCGGGCCATCAGAACCCGGAACACAAGGAACGCCTGCTTTTTTCATGGCGTTGATAGCAGACACTTTGTCACCCATTAGGCGAATGGTTTCTGCTTTCGGGCCAACGAAAATGAAGCCTGATTTTTCCACTTGCTCAGCGAAATCAGCGTTCTCAGATAAGAAGCCGTAACCTGGGTGAATCGCCACTGCGCCTGAAACTTCAGCCGCAGAAATGATGCGTGGAATGTTTAAGTAGCTGTCAGAACTACGCGCAGGACCAATACAAATCGTTTCGTCTGCAAGTAGTACGTGTTTTAAATCGCGGTCAGCGGTTGAGTGAATCGCGACCGTTTTAATGCCTAGCTCTTTACATGCGCGAAGAATACGCAAGGCGATTTCACCTCGGTTCGCGATGACAATTTTATCTAGCATTGTATTGCCTCTTGTTGCTGTGTGAATGGGGAATGCGCTGTTAAAAAACAGACTTACTCAATCACAACAAGTGGTTGATCAAACTCAACAGGTTGGCCGTCTTCCACTAGGATAGCTTTAACCACACCTGATTTGTCTGCTTCGATTTGGTTCATCATTTTCATCGCTTCAACGATGCAAAGTGTTTGACCTTCTTTAACCGTTTGGCCAACTTCGATGAAAGATTTCGCTTCAGGGCTTGGAGAGCGGTAGAAAGTACCCACCATTGGCGATAGGACTTTGTGACCGGTTTCTACTGCTGCCGCTGGAGCCGGTGCTGCTTCTTCAGATACTGCTGGAGCCGGTGCAGCCGCAGGCGCTGCTTGAGCTGGTGCTACAGAGTATTGAACTGGAGCCGCAGGAGCCGCTTGATTGCTGTAGCGGTTGATGCGTACTGATTCTTCACCTTCAGAGATTTCAAGTTCAGCAATACCAGATTCTTCTACTAATTCGATAAGCTTCTTGATTTTACGAATATCCATAATATGTTCTCTATTAGTTTAATAATTCATGTCCAAACAATAGCTTGGCTACCGTTTATGTGTTAGCAAGACAAGTTGACTTGCTGATATCGAAGACGAGTGCACTAAGCCGATGCTTGGCTTAAGTGTGCGTGCGCCGCCGACAGTGCAAATTGATAACCTTGAGCGCCCAAGCCGCAGATCACGCCCACTGCCTTATCTGATAGATAGGAGTGATGGCGAAAAGGTTCCCGCGCATGTACGTTCGATAGGTGAACTTCAATGAAAGGAATATTAACCCCAAGCAGGGCATCACGCAGTGCAACACTGGTATGGGTAAACGCCGCAGGGTTGATAATGATGAAATCGATGCTGTCGTGTGCCGCATGAATCGCTTCAATCAATTCATATTCACGATTCGACTGAAGGTGCGACAGTTGGATGCCTAAGTCTTTGGCTTGTGCTTCCAAGCGAGCAACAATATCGGTCAATGTATTCGAACCATAATGCGTCGGTTCACGTAACCCGAGCAAATTAAGATTCGGTCCGTTTAAGACAAGAACTCGTAATTTTGCTGACATTGTGTGGCTAATATCCGTTAAATTGAATGTAAAATGCATCATGTCATATTTTTGATGCTTTGCTAAGTAAGATAGCAAAAAAATTGACCATGCATATACTAATTTCGCTAATTATAGCGAATTCAACGCAAATCGCAGCAAATTACTGGTCTAATGAGGTTTAAATCGATTTTCGGAGGCTCGTAACTCGTAGCTCGATATTGATGTGGAATGCTTATCGACAATGTTGAAATTCAGATCGCTTTTAAAAATTTCCATTATAAAAGTATTAAAACCTATACCTTAGTCTGATGATTTTTCTCTAATTCTCTAATTCTCTAATTCTCTAATTCTCTAATTCTCTAATTCTCTAATTCTCTAATTCTCTAGTGGAATTCTATGCGATGTTTGAGAAAGTTTTTTGCTTTTGCTTTTGCTTTTGCTTTTTCGAGACACGAGACACGAGACACGAGACACGAGACACGAGACACGAGACACGTAGCGCCCGAGAACCGAGCAACGAAAAAACCGCAGCCTAAGCCACGGTTTCTGTCGTTGATTTTTACACTTTAGATATAGCGATCGCTGCCGATTACACCAAATTCGCTTTTTCTTCGATAAGCTTATCCACCACACTTGGGTCCGCTAGGGTCGAAGTATCGCCTAGGTTGCTGGTGTCACCCGTTGCAATCTTACGTAAGATACGGCGCATGATCTTACCGGAGCGAGTTTTCGGTAGTGAGTCCGTCCAGTGCAATACATCTGGCGTCGCGATGGGACCGATTTCTTTACGTACCCAGTCTTTTACTTCTTTGTGCAATTCTGCGGATGGGAATTCGCCATCATTAAGCGTGATGTAGGCGTAAATCGCTTGGCCTTTAATGTCGTGTGGAATACCCACTATCGCCGCTTCAGCAATTTTATCAAATGCCACCAGAGCCGATTCAATTTCTGCGGTACCCATGCGGTGACCTGATACGTTTAATACATCATCGACACGGCCTGTGATCCAGTAGTAACCATCTTCATCTCGACGCGCACCATCACCTGTGGTGTAAACGCCTTTAAAAGTAGAGAAGTAAGTCTGCTCAAAACGTTCATGATCGCCATAAATGGTGCGCATTTGACCTGGCCATGAATCGGTGATCACAAGGTTACCTTCGGTCGCGCCTTCCAGTGGGTTGCCTTCGTTATCGAGCAGTGCTGGTTGTACGCCAAAGAATGGGCGAGTCGCAGAACCCGGTTTGAGCTCGGTCGCGCCTGGTAATGGCGTGATCAAAATACCGCCTGTTTCCGTTTGCCACCAAGTATCGACAATTGGGCAGCGCTCATCACCGATGGTTTTGTAATACCACTCCCACGCTTCTGGGTTAATGGGTTCACCTACCGAACCCATCACGCGTAAGCTCGAACGAGACGTGCCTTTAATCGCTTCATCGCCTTTTGCCATCAGAGCACGAATCGCGGTTGGCGCGGTGTATAAAATGCTGACTTGATGTTTATCCACCACTTCACTCATGCGGCTAGTGTTAGGGTAGTTTGGCACGCCTTCAAATAAGATGGTTTTCGCGCCGTTCGATAACGGGCCGTATACCAAGTAAGTGTGACCTGTGATCCAACCTACGTCAGCGGTACACCAGAACACATCGCCCGGTTGATAGTCGAATACATATTTAAACGTCATGGTGGAATATACTAAGTAGCCACCTGTGGTATGCAATACACCTTTAGGTTTACCGGTTGAGCCAGAAGTGTAAAGAATAAATAGTGGATCTTCAGCGTTCATTGGCTCGGGAGCACACTCAGGAGAGGCTTGCTCTGCGGCTTCGTGCCACCAAATATCACGCTCGCTATTCCATTCCACTTGCCCGCCAGTGCGTTGGAAAACCACCACGCTACGCACATCAGTTTCTGGGTTTTGTAGTGCTTTATCTACGTTGGCTTTTAATGGCACAGCACGTCCGCCTCGAATACCTTCATCCGCGGTGATCACGACTTTGGCATTCGAATCAATAATGCGGCCTGCCAAAGCATCTGGTGAGAAGCCACCAAAGACCACGGTATGAATCGCGCCAATACGGGTACACGCTAGCATAGCCACAGCGGCTTCTGGCACCATTGGCATGTAAAGACACACCACATCGCCTTTTTTCACGCCTTGTGATTTAAGTACGTTTGAGAAGCGGCATACTTTGTCATGCAATTGATTGAAGGTAATTTGAGCGTCATCTTTCGGGTCATCGCCTTCCCAAATAATCGCGACTTCATCACCACGTTCGGCAAGATGGCGGTCAATACAGTTCGCCGATACGTTCAATTGGCCATCTTCAAACCATTTAATATCAATGTTGCCTGGCTCAAACGAGGTGTTTTTCACTTGGGTGAATGGCTTAATCCAATCCACGATTTTGCCGTGTTTGCCCCAGAAACCTTGCGGATCATTGACAGACTCTTGGTACATGGAGAGATAAGTTTCATTATCAGCATGGGTTTGTTTAAGAATGTTGTCTTTGACAGGATGAATATGCACTTCACTCATGGGGCTCTCCTTGCTTGAGTTAGACTCAATGATTTGGATTTTTAAATTGTGTAGGGATGATTTGTTGTTATTGGTTTATACCCAAGTCACTTCAAGGTGCGAGTTTCAGCAAGATTAAAACAAGTTTTAGGCAAGGCAAATTGAATATGATCATAGTGATTCTATCTCTGTTCAATTTAACGCAGCATAAAGCTTGTTTTAACTTGCCCTTCGGGAGCTTCATCCAAGCCTTTATTCGGCGTCAGATTCGTTTGAAAGGTGCTTACATTCCTACGCGAATCTTCCTTGTTTAAAGACTTGGATGATAGCTCTGAATTCTGCACCTTGAAGTCACTTGGGTATATGTGTTTACTTTCTGCTCATCCGAATTTTTCTACAATTAGACTTTAGGCTTAGAGCTTGTAAATTAAGGGATTTTATCCGTGGTCCAGCCAGAAAATGCGAGCTCGATCTAATACCAATCGTACTAATTATCTGATCATCCTTGCTTGTTAAAAGGCTCGATAACGTCGTTGTAAATTTTGATTGTAGAATAACTACTTATCGAAAATTTTCTCCTTGTTCTCAAGCCTTTTTCCTTCGCAATTTCTGACCATCTAATTAGTGTGATTGGTATAATGTTTTTTATACGCCAAGCTTGGATTGGGTAAATGACCATAGGTGAGTCGCACATAAATCATGGCTGCGGTAATGGCGTCTTGCAGCGCATCATGTCGTTCTTGCAGTGGCAGTTCTAAGTGACGACAAATGGCTTCTAGGCTCAAGTCACAATAGGCATTAGGCAGCTGACGTTCGAGTTGCTCATGGTACAAGTGACTCACCTCGATTAAAGGGTTAGGCAAGGGGAAACCAAAGTGTTTTTTATAAGCTCGGTCTAAAATCGTTTTGTCGTAACGAATGTGATAACCCACTAACGGTCGATTGCCTATAAAGGCTAACAGCTTAGTTAACCCTTCTGGCTCGTTATAACCTTCGTTCAAATCATGGTGGCGCAATTGATGAATTTTGATCGATTGGCTCGTTAATGATTTGGGCGCTTTGAATTTGATATGAAACGGCTCGCTGGTGACAATTTTATTGTTGATGATTTTGGTTGCGGCGACCGTAACCAGTTCAGCTTGTTGTGGGTTTAAGCTGGTGGTTTCGCAATCTAATGACACAAACTCGCCTTTTGGAATTGAGCCAAAGAGTGATTGATAAGGAGAATTGGCTAGGCGGTAGAACCACCATAAACGCTGCAATCTATTCATAGGCATTACTCACGGATCTGATAGTGATAGCCGAGCCATTGTTTGAACTTTTTCACCACATGTAAGCTGTGACGTAGAAGATCACGTTCGGCTCGGTTTAGGGATTGCACATCCAATCGATTGTGGTTGTGTTGCTTGGCGAGTTGCTGTTCAAGTCGCCATTTTATAAAGAGCTTTAATGCTTCTGACAGGTTGTCGGCAGTGAGCGGCTCTAAAATGTGTTGGTTTTGTAGCTGCTCAATCCGCTCAAAAGTATTACTGCATATGACTTGGTGCTCTAAAGCTAAGGTTCGAATGCCATGGACGATAGGGAAAATGCCGCCTTGTTTAATATCAATGCCTTGCTTGTCTTGTTTTACTTGTCCAAAGAAGGTCAATGGCACGGCAAACCCAAGCGCAGGCCGAGCAAATTCCATCAGTGCGATTTCATTATTGTGCAGCACTTGGTGTAAGTGCTGGTGTAATGGTGCGAGTAACGACTCATTACCTGCGATGGCTCTGGCATCCGAAAAAATCGCCAATTTCATCACCGATTCTGGGTTGCTTTGTTGCGCCCAAGTTTGCAGGCACTTTTTCCAATCTAATTGATTCTTGACCCAATCTGGGTTATTCACCATGACTTTCCCCGGGCAAGGCGGGTAGCCGAGTTTTTGCAGCGCTGCGCTGAATGTTTCCATCAACGGGCCGAATTGATGCCAATGCAGGCCATCTTTGACAATCAGCGCATTATCTTGGTCGGTTTTCAGAATTTGTTCGCCGCGACCTTCTGAGCCCAGAACCACCAAACAACAGTGATCATGCAGATGCGCAGGCACAATCAATTCAAATGCTTTTTCCATGATTTGCTCGTTAATGGTCGAGATGAGCTCCATGATAAAGCGCGTGCGGATGCCATTGTGTTGCAGCGTTTGCACTAATTCTCGTTGTTGGCTGGCGGCTTGGTATAAATCGTCCAAATTATTGGCGTTGGCAATGCGTAGGGTGAGAACGTGCGAGTGGGTTGAAAAAGCGCTTAAAATTTGAGTGAGATGCAACATGCCAACGATTTGGCTGTCTTGTGTCACGGCAAGGCGTTTGCATTTATGGCGTGTCATGGTGATCATGGCATCGAACAGGTATTCCCCTTGTTCAACATGATGTACCGGAAAGCGAGCAATCTGTTCAACCGGGCTTTGTGGTGAATAGTTGTCTAACGTGATGGCGTGCAGCAAATCGGTACGCGTCACAATGCCAAAATTCAGCTTTTTCGCCGACTCTTGCTTCTTTGCTGGCTCTTGTTTGTTGGGCGATTCTTGGCTGGAAGACAATGTATTTGAATAGGACGATAAAACCGTTGCAGGCAAGGGAACGAGAGCCGCATCGGTGCCTTGTTGCTGCATACGCTCGACCGTCTGTTTCAGGCTGGTTTGTGGCTCGATCACAAGCGCTGGGCTGTAGATGGCCTCATCGACTTTAGTCAGAATAAATTCGGCCAAATTTTGTTGATTGTGCGCCAGTTCCATTGGTTGCTGGCGAGTAGACAGATTGCTATCAAAATAGGCCGCAAAATCGTGATTGGTTTGGTATAGATTGAGGAATACTTTTCGTGGCAGTAAATACGCCAAAGTATCTTCTAAAGCGGTATATCTATGCTTGATTGCGCCATCCAATACGGCACGCACATCGAACATATCTTCATGGGCATAATGGGCGAACACTTCTTTGCCATCATCGCTGGTTTCTTCAACGCCACCTTTGATCAGAATATACAAATGGCCGTCGCATTTTCCCGGGGTGAGTATGGTGTCGGATTGGCGAAAATAGGCGACATCAAGGCTTGAACGCAGCAAGGTTTGTTGTGCGGTCGATAAGCGATCAAATGGCGCTAATGTCATGTTGAATTTATCCGGCATAGCAACATCACTCACACGATTACAAGAGTCTTGAGTGTGGCTATTTTCAATTGTGGACGCTAGACGACTTTGGTCTATATCTAACTAACTTCAAGATGTGTTTCTCGTACTTGCTGGTGGAGTTTTCTATCGGCATTTATTCATTTGACGGAAAAAATCATCGTGAGATCACTTGGGTATAGATGGATTCGTTAGTGTAAAAAGGTGTGTTGTTAGCGGTGAGTCACAGGCATAATGGCGCTTTGTTTTTCAATGTTGTAGGCGAAATTTCCCATGCTCACTCCTTCTCCTTTTGGTTGGATATCCCAATACTTCTTTGGTTTTTTCTTTGTGTACGGGGTGTACCTGCCTTTCTGGGGAATTTGGCTTTCAGAGCAAGGGGTGTCTGCGGCTGACATCGGGGTTTTACTTGGGCTCGGTTTTGCCACGCGTTGTGTGGTCAACTTGATGGTGACGCCTCGCTTACATAAAGTCGAACATCTACTGCCTGCATTACGCATTATAACCTTGGGTTGTCTGATTTTTACCAGTCTGCATTTAGCCGCAGGGGGCAGTTTTCTTTGGTTGGCATTAGCGGTGATCGGATTTAACGCTTGTTTTGGGCCGGGGATGCCTTTATCGGATTCGGTGGCCAATTATTACAGCAAACTCAAATTGATTGATTATGGCCGCAGTCGCTTATGGGGTTCGGTGGCCTTTATTGTGGGTTCAACCTTGGTCGGTTATCTCGCCAATGGATTTGGCAGCGATATGATTATTTACACGGCAGCCGCGGGTCTATTAGTGACGGTGCTGATGTCGTTACGTCAACCTTCACAAATGCCCGTTACTCAAGCGGATGATGCAAAGAAAGCCAGACCGCCTTTGCTCGAGCTATTAAAGCAATGGCCAGTGATTAAGTTTTTATTGTTGGTGGCGTTGTTGCAGGGCTCGCATGCAGCTTATTACAGTTTTAGCTCGATTTATTGGAAAGAAGCCGGCATCGCGGAGTCGGCCATAGGCTATTTGTGGAGCTTTTCGGTGGTATCCGAAGTGTTACTGTTTGCATTTAGCGCGCGTTTGTTTGCTCGTTGGTCATTAAGAAGCATGTTTTTATTGGCGTCATTGGCGGTGATTGTGCGTTGGAGTGGTTTGGCGTTAACTCATGAGGTTTGGCTGCTAGCGATATTACAAACGCTGCACGGCATTACTTTCGCTCTGACGCATTTTGCCACTATTCGCTATATTCAACAGGCCGACGATAATCAAATGGTGCCCCTGCAATCGCTTTATAATGCTATTCCTTTGGGCGCATTTGTCGCGGCGATGACCGCATTGAGTGGCTGGGGTTATGAGTATTTACACGCAGGGATCTTCTGGGTGATGGCCGCGATGGGTGTGTTGGCGATATTCATCAAACTGGATGAGCGGGCTAAATAATCTTTTCTGAAGTTAAAGAACCTTTGCTGAAGTTAAATAACCTCAGCTGCGGATAACTAGAGTACAGGGTGAGTGCGCTGAACTCAGCGAGTTTTTGCACTTGGCCCACACTTCAACATCAAACTGATTGAGACTCACTCGCCCTCGTAGCACAATTTGTGTAAATACATGGATGTATGGTTTGAGGGCGTATGCAAGGATGGATAGTGATCCCCGTGTCATTGGCATATCTGGGGATATTGTTTTTAATCGCATGGTATGGCGATAGACAGAAAAGCTGGCTATATCGCTGGCGCCCTTGGATTTATAGCCTGTCAATTGCGGTGTACTGCACCTCTTGGACTTTCTACGGTACGGTGGGGCAAGCCAGTACTGATATGTGGTCGTTTCTTCCTATCTACTTAGCGCCTATTCTGGTGTTTACCTTTGGTTGGCGTATTTTGGCGCGCCTGATTTTAATTACCAAGCGTGAACACATTACCTCGATTGCTGACTTTATTGCCGCACGTTATGGCAAATCTCAAGGCTTAGCGATTACCGTCACCATCATTGCCGTGATTGGTATTTTACCCTACATCGCGTTGCAGTTGCGTGGTATTACCATGGGGCTTGAATTGGTTGCACCCAATCTGATGGAACAATTGGGTTACCAAGATCTGCAAGTGTCGTGGTTTGTGGTGTTGGTGATGTCGGTGTTTACCATGTTGTTTGGCACGCGCCATATTGATAACACCGAGCACCATCGCGGCATTATGATGGCTGTGGCGTTTGAGTCTGTGGTCAAGTTGTTTGCTTTCTTAGTCGTCGGCTTGTTTGTGGTGTATTTGATTTACCAATCACCAAACATCAGCTTCACTCAATTGAGCCAACAGTATTATCAAGCCCCGAACATGCCCAAGCTGATCATTCACATGGTGTTGACCATGGCGGCGATCATCTGTTTGCCGCGTCAGTTTCACACAATGATTGTGGAAAACGATCAAGCCAAAGATTTGCATGTTGCGAGACGCGTTTTCCCCGGTTATTTACTGCTGATGGGGCTCTTTGTACTGCCCGTTGCTTGGGCTGGGCAAGCGCTCCTTACTGGCACCAGCGCCGATTCTTATGTGATCAGTTTGCCGCTTTCGGTTGGTGCCGACACCATTGCTTTGTTGGCGTACCTTGGTGGTACGTCAGCGGCCAGTGGCATGGTGATTGTCTCAACCATTGCGCTAACCATCATGGTATCAAATGATTTAGTGTGGCCGATGTTACTGCGCCGAATGCGTTTATCTCAAGCCAGATCTGGTCAAATTGGCGGCTTATTGCTCAATGTTCGCCGTACCTTGATTGCTTTGCTATTGCTAGGTGCGTGGGGCTTTTATCAAATTTTAGATAAAGTGCCTTCGCTTTCCGTGATTGGTTTATTGTCTTTTGCTGCCATCGCTCAGTTTGCGCCTGCTTTATTAGGGGGCTTGTATTGGCGCAAAGGGAATCGACAGGGCGTGTACGTCGGTTTGATTGCGGGCTTCATTGTGTGGCTGTTCACGTTAATGCTGCAAACTAATATGTTGGCTGGCAGCGAAGATACTAACTTCTTAGTGTGGATGATGACGCCACCGGAATGGTTACAAGCCTTGAAGTTGCAGTCGTCTGATTGGGGCATGGCGTTAAGTTTGGTGGTGAATACCGCCGCGTACATTTTGGTATCGCTCATGACCCGCTCCAGTTTGAGTGACCGATTACAAGCGGCCTCTTTTGTTGGTACCCCTTTCCCTGAAAGTGAAGATGTCAGTTTGTATCAAAGCCGAGTGAGCGTGGCGGAACTAGAAATGCTGGCCTCTCGCTTTGTGGGACGTAAACGCGCGCGTATGGCATTTCAACTTTTTTGGGCGCAGCAACCACAAACGCAATTACCACAGCAACAAGCTTCAGCGCCATTAATTCGTCATACAGAGCGGGTATTGGCGGGGGTGTTTGGTGCTTCATCGGCAAGATTAGTGCTGACATCGGCATTGCAAGGTCGCAACATGCAGTTGGAAGAAGTGGCAGCCATTGTGGATGAGGCTTCTGAGTTATACGACTTTAGCCGTGGCTTATTGCAAGGAGCGATTGAGCATGTCAGCCAAGGGATTGCGGTGGTGGATAAACAACTGCGGCTGGTGGCGTGGAATCAACGGTATTTAGAACTCTTTGATTTCCCACCGGGCTTAATTCAAGTGGGGCGACCGATTGCCGATATTATTCGCCATAATGCACAACAAGGCTTATGCGGGCCGGGCGATCCCGAAGCACACGTGCGTCGCCGTGTTGAACATTTAGAGCGCGGAACCAAGCATACATCATCTCGCGTGCGTGACGATGGACAAGTGATTGAAGTGCAAGGTAACCCGATGCCAGGCGGTGGCTTTGTCATGAGTTTTTCTGATATCACCGCCTTCCGCCGCGCAGAACAAGCGTTAAAAGAAGCCAATGAAACACTGGAAGACCGAGTACAAGAGCGGACTCATGAGCTGGAAAATCTCAATACTAAGCTGGTTGCGGCAACGCGAGATGCGCAGCAAGCCTCACAATCAAAAAGCCGTTTATTGGCCGCCGTGAGCCATGATTTGATGCAGCCACTGAATGCCGCGCGTTTGTTTGCTTCTTCATTAACGGAAACCGCTCAAGACGACAACACCAAACAGTTTTCCGCTCATATCGAAAGTGCGCTCGGGGCGGCGGAAGACTTGATCAGTGACTTATTGGATATTTCCCGTTTGGAGTCAGGAAAAGTACCAACCGATGTGCATTGTTTTGCCTTGCATGAAGTGTTAGATAAGTTGGATGCCGAATTTAGCGTACTGGGTGCAGAGCATGGCGTGGAGTTTGAACGAGTGGCGACACAACTCAACGTCAGATCCGATCCGAAATTGCTGCGCCGAGTATTGCAAAACTTACTCACCAATGCGTTTCGTTATAGTCAGCAAGAAGGCCGCACAGGGCGAGTGTTGCTCGGTGTGCGCCGAATTAAAGATGAAGTGCGAATTGAAGTCTGGGATAACGGTATCGGTATACCTTATGAGAAGCAAGGGGAAATCTTTGAAGAGTTTACCCGAGTGGATGCCAACCGCGCCGATCAAGGGTTAGGCCTAGGGCTTGCGATTGCCCGAGGGATCACACGTTTACTTGGCCATGGTTTAGATCTGCGTTCTTGGCCGCAACAAGGCACGGTATTTTCTGTCACCTTACCACGCTGTTACAACGTGCCTTCGGTAGAAACGGTAGAAAAACCGGTTGAGCACGCACCACTGGCTAACATCAAAGTATTGTGTGTCGATAATGAGCCTGACATTTTACTCGGTATGCGCACCTTGCTCGAACGTTGGGGGTGTGAAGTTCGCACGGCGGTTGATTTAAAACAGAGTTTACAAGCGATAGAACAAGATTGGTGCCCAGAAGTGGTGTTCTCCGATTATCACCTCGACAATGGCCGCACCGGCTTGGAAGTGCTGGAACAATTGAGAATAAAACTTGGTGACAGTTTCGCCGGAGTGGTCATCAGCGCCGATCGCTCCGATGATGTCAATCAAGCCATTCACCAAGGGGGTTATCAGTTCTTGACTAAGCCAGTCAAACCGTTGAAATTAAGGGGTATATTGAATCGTTTATAAGGAAGTAAAACATGATGGGTGAATACCAAACTAAACAAGGTGTATTAGTGGAGATCTACCAAGGGCAAGTACGTATTGCCAATGGCGGCTTAGTGGTCAGTGATAAAGTGGACAATATTCACGCGATTACGATCAATACGCCTGATGGGCAAGGCAGTTTTTACCTCGCCATTGATGATTCCAATGCGCTGCTGTTTGTTGAAGATTTAGCGGAGCTTGAAGCGGTAGCGGATGTGCTTGGGATTGAGGTGGAGAAAGGATAAAAGGGGTTTTAGTCCCTAGTTTCTAGTTCCTGGGAAAAAAGCACAGAGATCGTGGTGAAAGCTGCGATCTTTTTTTCGATTCTCGGGGGCTCGGTCGCTGCGCTGCTCGTTTCTCGATAAAGAAAGAGCGAGGTTCGTGTCGCGTGTTAGAGTAAAAGAAGAGCTGAGTGGCGGGGACGTTTCACTAGAGAGCCGAAAAGAAAAGAAACCTAGAGCGATCAGCTTATTGCAGTGTTTTGCTCTTGCTTTTACTCGCAACACGAAGCGAAGCGTTCACGCATCTCGTCACTATTTTTTTGTTTTTTCGCTTTTCCGAGCCACGAGCAGCGTAGCGCCCGAAAATCGAAACTCGTATATAAATAAAGCCCGAAGCATGACACTTCGGGCTTGTTGGTTTTAGATATAATGTTCGCTATTCAGATTAATGATCGTGTGCTGCGCCTGCGCCTTTCGGGAAGCGGATCGATTCGACCATATCTTGTACATCTTTTGGTACTTCTGCGGTGAATTTATTGACCACAATTGACACCACAAAGTTCAAACACATGCCCAATGTACCGATGCCTTCTGGGCTGATGCCGAAGAACCAGTTATCTGGCGTGCTAGCCGCTGGGTTAATGAACTTGAAGTAAATGATGTAAGCTGCGGTGAAAGTAATACCTGTCACCATACCAGCAATCGCCCCTTCTTTGTTCATCTTCTTATAGAAAATACCTAAGATGATGGCAGGGAAGAAGGAGGCTGCGGCAAGGCCGAAGGCAAACGCCACCACCTGGGCTACGAAGCCTGGAGGGTTAATACCTAGGTAACCCGCACCGATGACCGCCAGTGCTGCGGCACCCCGAGCAAATAACAGTTCCTGTTTATCACTCATGTTGGGCTTAAACTCTTTCTTGAGTAGGTCGTGGGAAATCGATGTTGAGATAACCAATAACAAGCCCGCTGCGGTAGAGAGTGCTGCCGCTAAGCCACCTGCTGCCAATAGTGCTACTACCCAGTTAGGCAGTTTGGCCAGCTCAGGTGAAGCCAATACGATGATGTCACGGTTGATTTGAACTTCGTTGCTCTCATCACCGGTGTAAGTCATGCGACCATCACCGTTTTTATCTTCCCAAGCCACAAGGCCTGTGCTTTCCCAGTTCTTATACCAGCTTGGTGCGTTTTCTGCAGGAACCCCTTTCAGATCTGGGCCATTAATGGTTTCAATCAAGTTTACACGAGCAAATGATGCAACTGCAGGAGCGGTTGTATAAAGCAATGAAATGAACAGTAGTGCCCAACCCGCAGAGATACGCGCATCACGTACACGCGGTACAGTGAAGAAACGGATAATTACGTGTGGTAAGCCTGCTGTACCCACCATTAGTGCTGCAGTGATAAAGAATACATCGACGGTACTTTTTGAGCCATCAACGTAAGAGTTAAAGCCAAGCTCTTGAGTTAAGCCTTCAAGACGATCCATTAAGTACACATCAGAACCAGAAATGGTCGAGCCCATACCAATTTGTGGGAACACGTGACCAGTCATCATGATCGATGTGAATACAGCAGGAACAAGGAATGCGAAAATAAGCACACAGAATTGCGCTACCTGAGTATAGGTAATGCCTTTCATGCCGCCTAATACCGCATAGAAGAACACAATCGCCATACCAATGATGATGCCAAGGTTGATATCAACTTCTAAGAAGCGAGCAAATACCACACCCACACCACGCATTTGGCCAGCTACATAAGTGAACGACACGAAAATGGCACAGAAAATGGCCACTAAGCGAGCGGTACGTGAGTAGTAACGGTCACCAATGAAATCAGGAACGGTGAATTTGCCGAATTTACGTAAATAAGGGGCTAGACAAAGTGCTAATAATACGTAACCGCCAGTCCAACCCATTAAATAAACGGAGCCATCGTAGCCGGCGAATGAAATGATACCTGCCATTGAGATAAACGATGCGGCTGACATCCAGTCTGCTGCCGTTGCCATGCCGTTCGCGACAGGGTGAACACCACCGCCTGCGACATAGAATTCACTGGTTGATCCTGCTCGTGCCCAAATCGCGATACCGATATACAGTGCAAAAGTAATTCCAACCAGAATAAACGTCCAAGTTTGAATATCCATATTAAGCCTCTTAGTCTTCCTGAACTTTGTATTTTCTATCCAGCGCATTCATACGCGCGACGTAAACGAAGATCAGCGCAACGAAGGTATAAATCGATCCTTGCTGAGCAAACCAGAACCCTAATTTAAAGCCTGCAAATTGTACTGTGTTGAGTGCATCGACAAATAAAATGCCGGCACAGTAAGACACCACAAACCAAATGGTAAGTAGCGTCGCCATAATGCCTAGGTTTTCCTTCCAATAGGCTTGGGCATGTTGGTCAGATTCAAACGACATGGCCATTCTCCTTTGTTTTACTTGTAATTTCCCTCAAGTAGCAAGGGGCTTTTTTTATTACCTTTGTTGTTAATAAAAGGTTACAAGCAAACGATAGCAGCACTATTTAAAAGCAGCTTTTCAACTTTAGTCGGGCGAAAAAAGTGATGAAATTGAATGGAATGGGCATTTTTGTGAGGTAGATTGAAATAATTTAGCCTAGCTCGAAGTTCGGGCTAGGCTAAGGTCTAATAAGGTTAGTCTAAGGTCTAATACGGTAAATGAGAGCGATGATCACGCTTTGTGGTATTTACCATGATTTTAATTTTCAGAGGCTTAAAAATAGAAATCTCGGATACCCATCAAAAGGTTGTTCACTGCAACAGCCGCTAATATCAAACCCATCACACGGCTGATAATCGCTGCGCCAACATTACCGATAAGTTTATGAATACTGCTAGCGCCGAGTAGCAGAGCCAAGGTGGCCAGTAAAACTAATACCATCACGCCAGCAGTTAGGCTTTGGTCGATGATTGAGTTGCGATGATTGTCGGTCAGTAACACGATCGCCATCATAGCACCAGGTGACGCAATGGATGGAATAGCCAATGGATAAACCGCGAGGTTAGCCAGTTCAGAACGGCCGAGCTTATCTCCGAGTTTGGTTTCTTGCGCGGGCTTACCTTCACCAAAAATCATACTCAAGGCAAAGAGTAAAAGCACCAACCCTCCTGCAGCTTGGAACGCTGGTAATGGAATTTGCATCGCTTCCAATAACATTTGGCCCATAACCAAAAAGAATAAAAGGACACCGGTGGCGATCCCGACCGCTTTTAAGGCGACCAAACGTTTTTGTTTACTAGTTAAACCATGGGTTTGAGAAAGATACACGGGGACGGTGCCGACAGGGTCGATGACCGCCCATAAAACAACAAATTGTGTGATGAGAATGGTTAACAAACATCGCTCCTTGAGATTGGTATTGGCATGCCCTAAGGAAAGTTGCTAACGGTCTCAACTCACTTGAGATTCACTCATTGTAGGCGCTATACCAACAGTGGTAATTCGGTTATCTACTATATCACGGACATATAAAGTTATATCGCCCAAATTTTTGGCTTCATCTTGCTGTGGAGCGCCATCGAACGCTTGCATCAGTACTTCGGCTAGCGACAGGTGTTGTTCTGTGGGTATATGAATACCATATGAATAATGAATGTCGCTAACCTTAGTGAAACCTTTTAATAGTAGTTCACTGTTATAAATCGTAGGCTCTGGCACTTCATCAATACTACTACAAGCCTGGTCAACAAAATCGCGCATATTGGGCGCCATCATAATGAACAAATGATCACCCGCCAGCAATAAGGTAGAGCCGCGAGGTGGAATCACTTTCGTACCGCGTGAAATCATCGCCACTACGCAGCCATCAGGTAGTGCCATTTGTGATAGGCGACGACCCGCCGCACGAGAATTTTCTCCGAGTTGATATTGCACAATTTCAGTATCACTTTCACCCAATGTGGTGATCTCTAATGTTGCCGCAGGCGTTGGAGGCGGCGGCACGGTAAGCCCTAACTTTCTGGCCGCTAAGGGGAGCGTCGATCCTTGGACTGTCGCTGAAATTAACACCACGAAGAACACCACATTAAAAATCAAATTGGCATTGGGAAGTCCATACATTAATGGATAAATCGCCAAAATGATCGGTACCGAGCCACGTAATCCCACCCAAGACACTAAGGCGCTTTCTCGCTTATTAAAATCAAATATTTTGAGAACTGGGAAAATCGCTAATGGACGGGCGATTAAGATTAGTACAATAGCGATCAGCAAACCTTCAAGCCAGACATCGAGCAAAGAAGAGGGGGTGATCAATAATCCTAAAATCACGAACATATTGATTTGACCAAGCCAGGCTAAGCCATCGTGAAACAAGAAGGTGCTTCTTTGGAAGACAAAACGACTATTACCGATCACCACCCCAGTAATGAAAATCGCTAAGAAGCCACTGCCACCTAAGTTGGCACTGGCACCAAAAGACAATAATCCTAGCGCGGCTACCATCACAGGGTATAAGCCAGAAGTATTGAGATTGATGTGATTGATGATACGAATCGCTAACCAACCACATGCTAAACCAACTAAAGAACCAATACCCATTTGTTGCACGAACAGAATAAACAGCTGCATCCCAGGTTCAATTTTATTGGTGAGTAATTCCAATAGGCCGACGGTTAAGAAAATCGCCATTGGGTCGTTGGTTGCGCTTTCAATTTCAAGGGTTGATTTAAGTCGAGAATTAATATGAATTCCCGCACTTCTTAACAATGAGAATACTGCTGCGGCATCGGTGGAACCCACAATAGCACCGATCAGTAAACCGTATAGTAAAGAGGTATTGAGAATGTAAGCAGCTGCTACGCCAGTGACTACCGTTGTGATTAATACACCAAAAGTGGCGAGTACCGAGGCCGGTTTCCATACTTGTTTGATTGAAGCGATAGGGGTTTGCAGGCCACCATCGAACAAAATAATCGCCAGAGCCAGTGTCCCTAAGGCGTGAGCAATTTCAGCGTTATCAAAATAAATACCGCCAGGGCCATCCTCACCTGCAAGCATGCCGACAATTAGGAACATAACTAGCAATGGCAGCCCTAAACGAGCAGAGAGTTTGCTGGAAACAATACCGAAAACCAGTAAGACAGCAGCAAGTAAAATCAATTGATCAATGATAAACATAGGCGGTACTCTTCATAAAAACATTATGGGTATGAAAGAGAAATAGGGTCGAGTCCTACCTTCGCTACCTTCTTCTGGAGTTCTGGAGATGAAGACGGTACAAAATCAGCGCAAGGGTGCACCATGATGGATTAAAAGGGAGTGAAACGACTTGTAAAAAATACCACGTTTTACGGTGAATATCACACAAGTCGTTAATGATCCCTTAATTATCTGTTTCTAATTGTTGCAGCAAGATCACCGCTTGAGTGCGATTTTTGACATCCAGCTTGCGGAAAATCGCGGTCATGTGCGCTTTGATGGTGGCTTCTGAAACATTGAGCTCATAGGCAATCTGTTTGTTAAGCAAGCCATCGGACAACATACTGAGCACTTTATATTGCTGTGGCGTTAATGCCGCGAGCTTTTGCGCTAACTCATCACAGGCTTCACTGTTTTGCAATAGGTTTTCGGGAAAGAAAGGGTCGCCATTTAACACTTGGTTTAAGGCGCTATTGAGCTCACGCATGTCGCTAGATTTGGGGATAAAGCCAAACGCGCCATGACTTTTTACTTGGCTGACGACACTCGGTTCTTCACTGGCAGAAATGACCACTATCGGCAAATCTGGGTATTCTGCGCGTAAGTGAATTAAGCCCGACATGCCATTGGAGCCCGGCATTTTGAGATCGAGTAAAAGCAGATCGGGTTCATCGACTTTTTCGAGTAACGCCAACAAAGCATCCAAAGAATCCGCTTCTAACAGATTCGCACCGCTGACCGCCATGTGAATAGACTGAAATAAGGCGTTACGAAAGAGTGGATGATCATCTGCAATGATAATGTTGTATGTCGAATCCATGACAATAAGTTCACTGTTTAAGTAACAATGAACCTATTATCAACATGTTTACATCATGTCTCAACCGAGCAAGTCAAAAAGTCTGAAGCATATCCGACTTTTGTCTAATAATTGTCCCCGGATTACTTCCGTGACTCTGCAATTAGCTGATTGTTATTAAGATGCTGCATGAAATCGGCGGCATTCATAAAACCGGTAATTCTGGCATTAGGTAGGTGTTTGCCTTGTGGATCCCAAAATTCAATCGTTGGCAGACCAAGGACTTTCATTTTTTGCATCAAGGCGATGTCGTCAGGCGTTGCAGCGGTGACATCGGCTTGAATTAAGACCATGTTGCCTAATTGCGAAGCGACTTGTGGCTCGTGAAATGTGTATTTCTCAAACTCTTTACAAGCCACGCACCAATCGGCATAAAAATCGAACATCACCGCTTTGTTCGCTGTTTTAGCTTGGGCTAATTGTTGCTCTAGCTCTGCCACGGTCGAAATTCGGGTAAAGGTTACTTGTGCTTGTTGGTTTTGCTGTGAGTGTGGCGCAGAGAGCACGCCTGCAGTTTGCAGGCCAAAGTAGGCGGAAAATACCAAACCTAAGATAGACACAATCCCCACCAGACTTTGCGGCCATTTGCCAGCTTGCATCGATTGTTTGACATGGTAGAGCCAACCAAAGCTCACTAGACCTAATGCAACCCATAAGCTATGCGCCCAGATCTCAGGCAAAATACGTTCGAGCAAGAAAATCGGCGCCGCCAGCAAAATAAAGCCGAACAATACTTTAACCCGGTTCATCCATTCGCCTGCTTGTGGCAGTAATTTGTTGCCAAACACCGCGACAATGATCAGTGGAATACCCATGCCAATTGCCAGAGCATACAGCGCAATCGCACCCGTCAATAAGTCACCACTTTGCGCCACATACAGCAAGGCTCCGGATAGAGGGGCGGTAGTACAAGGGGAGCAGACTAGGCCAGAAATCACACCCATCACGAATACGCCCGTTAAGTTGCCACCTTGCTGTTTATTGCTCTGCGCGTTAAGCCAAGTTTGTACTCGACTTGGAAGTTGAATGGTGTATAAGCCAAACATCGACAAGGCCAGTAATACAAACAAAATGCTCAAACCAATTAACACGGTTGGAGATTGTAATGCGGCTTGGAATTGTACCCCAAGAGAGGCAACCACTAAGCCCAGTAGCATGTAGGTAAGCGCCATACCTTGTACGTAAACAAATGACAGCTTGAAGGCTTGCTTGGCTGGTAAGCGCCCACCACCGAGCACAATACCGGTCAAAATCGGGTACATAGGCAATACACAAGGCGTGAAAGCCAGTCCAATACCTAGCGCAAGGAAAAGGAAAGGAGTCCACCAATGTTCGGCGAGCTGATCGGCAATACTGGCATCTTGAGCATCGCTAGTGCTGGTGGTTGGAGCTTGCTGTGCGGTATTTGCTGTCGCCGTGTTGCTATCGAGTGTATTCGTATTACCGGTATTGGATTTGGTTTCTTGGTCGGCTGGAACCGCAATGACTTGGTCTGCTTCTGCGCCTGGCATATCCAGTGGTACGACGCGTGTTTCTGGTGGATAGCAAAAACCAGTGGTGGCACAGCCTTGATATTGGACAATGAGTTCAGCTTGATCGGTAATATTGTTGAGTGGAATGTTTACGCTGACCGGGTCGGTAAAGATATGCACATCACCGAAAAATTCATCATGATGGAATGTACCTTCTGGGATCTGAACTTCACCTAATTGCGCATTATTGGCTTTAAATGAAAAACGCTCACGGTAAAGATAGTAGCCGGGTTTCACTTGCCAATCTAAGGTAATACGATTGCCTTGCTGCATAAAGTTAAATGGAAAGGCTTGATCTACAGGTACAAAGCGATTGTTACTGGCTACAGAGGGCGCAGAAAAGTCGACCAGAGGATTTTCGGCTGAATCAAAGTTAACCGCTTGAACGGTTGTGGCGAATAAGCCAAGCAATAAAATAAAGACAGAGCGCAGCACGAGCATAAGATTATGAGATTCCAACAAAAAATAACGATGAGTGTCAGACCACAAGCATGGCATTAGGTTTCGTGATTGAGTATATCATAGCCATAAGCGAGAGCACGTCGGGATTATTGGGATTGAATTGTCATCTCACAAAGTAGTAAATGACCTCAAGCGCGGTTAAATAAAAAAGCGAGCCCGAAAGCTCGCTTAAAGTGACGTGTTTTTTGCCGATGGCTTATAAGATCATGCCACCAAATACAAAACCCAGTGCGACAGATGTGACAATGGTAATCACGCCAGGGATCATGAATGGGTGATTAAACACCAGCTTACCAATACGAGTGGATCCGGTATCATCCATCTCAACCGCCGCTAATAATGTTGGGTAGGTCGGTAGAACGAATAGCGCACTCACGGCAGCAAATGAAGCAATCGCGGTTAATGGCGCGACACCCACAGCAAGCGCGGCTGGCATTAGAGCCGTCGTCGTTGCGCCTTGAGAGTAAAGCAGCATAGAGGCAAAGAACAAGGTAATCGCTAACATCCAAGGGTATTGTTGCAGTAAATCACCCGCGAAGTGTTTGATTTCCACAATGTGCGCAGACACAAAAGTATCCCCTAACCAAGCCACACCGAGTACACAGATACATGCGCTCATACCTGAGCGAAACGTCGGTGCGACGGCAATTTCTGAAGCATCAATTTTACATAGCAACACAATTGCCGCAGCCGCGGTGAGCATCAGCGCCATGATCGCTTGAGTTAACACGATATGAGGGTGAGTGATCACGCCAACGGCTGGTGAAATCAAGGTGGCGTAAGTGACGACACAGATAATTGCAGCACAGAAAATATACACCGATAGTTTCGCAGCAGGCGTTGCTTTCTCACGCTTTTGCTCGCCTTTTAGCTTGATTAAGCCTTTAGCCATACGATCTTGATATTCAGGGTCATCTTTAAGCTCACAGCCTAAGAAGTTAGCAACAAATGCCCCAACCATACATGCAATGAAGGTAGTTGGGATACAAACGGCTAATAGGGTTAAGTAGCTGACGCCAAGTGGTTTTAGCAAGCCTGAGAAGAACACAACCGCTGCAGAAATAGGCGAGGCTGTGATAGCAATTTGCGAAGCGATAACCGCAATAGAAAGTGGACGAGATGGACGAACGCCTTGCTCTTTCGCTACTTCAGCAATAATAGGCAGTGTTGAGAACGCCGTGTGGCCTGTGCCCGCAAGTAGGGTCATGAAGTAAGTGACGATTGGTGCGTAGAAGGTAATGCGTTTTGGGTTTTTACGTAAGAATTGTTCAGCCAATTGGACTAACCAATCCATACCGCCTGCGACTTGCATTGCCGCAATCGCAGAGATAACCGATGCAATAATTAAAATGACATCAATAGGAATAGTACCGGCATCGAGACCAAAGATAGCAGTAAGCACCACCACACCAGCACCACCAGCAAAACCAATGCCGATGCCGCCAATACGAGCGCCAAGGTAGATAAAGAGTAATACAATAATCAGTTGTAATAACATGACGTTGCCTTTTTCATAATTTAAAAATTAACCTGAAATGCAGATTCATCACTCAAATCTGCAGGGCACGTTAATTTCAACTTTATTCGTTTGAAAAATATAGGGAACCTATTGGCTCCCTATTTTATATTAGCAACGATTAGTTATAACGCTTCGCTTTGTATTGTGGGTGCATTAGGTTTTCAGGAGAGAAGATTTCATCAAGCTGCTCTTCTGTTAATAAACCACGGTCTAGCACGATTTCACGTACGCTCTTACCGGTTTCGGCACAAATTTTACCTACGATGTCACCTTGGTGATGGCCAATGTATGGGTTTAGGTAAGTCACGATACCGATTGAATTGTATACGTACGCTTCACACACTTCTTTGTTGACAGTGATGCCGTCGATGCACTTGTCACGTAAGTTCACACACGCATTTTTCAAGATTTCTAGTGACTCAAACATACATTGTGCGATCACAGGCTCCATCACGTTTAGCTGTAATTGGCCGCCTTCTGCTGCGAACGAAATGGTGTTGTCGTTACCTAGCACTTTAAAACACACTTGGTTTACCACTTCTGGTACTACTGGGTTGACTTTCGCAGGCATGATGGATGAACCTGCTTGAAGCTCAGGTAGGTTGATTTCGTTTAAGCCAGCGCGAGGGCCAGAAGAAAGTAGACGTAGGTCGTTACAGATCTTAGACAGTTTAACCGCAAGACGTTTAAGTGCGCCGTGCGCCATCACGTAAGCGCCACAGTCAGAAGTTGCTTCGATCAAGTCTTCAGCAGGCACACACTCAAGACCTGTCACTTCTGATAGGTGTTTCACTGCAAGCGCTTGATATTCTGGCGCAGCGTTAAGACCCGTACCGATCGCGGTCGCGCCTAAGTTCACTTCAAGAAGTAGCTTAGAAATGTACTGTAAGTTACGTACTTCTTCGTTTAGCGTGACAGACCAAGCGTGGAATTCTTGACCTACCGTCATTGGCACCGCGTCTTGCAACTGAGTACGGCCCATTTTGATGATGGTGTTGAATTCTTGGCTCTTAAGATCGAACGCACCTTTTAGGTATTCAACTGCTTCGATGGTTTTCATGATGCTGTTGTACACCGCAATGCGGAAGCCGGTTGGGTAAGCACAGTTAGTGGATTGGCTCTTGTTAACGTGATCATTTGGGTTAATGAACTCGTATTGACCTTTTTCTTTGCCCATTAGCTCAAGTGCTAGGTTCGCAATCACTTCGTTGGTGTTCATGTTCACCGATGTGCCTGCGCCGCCTTGGAATACGTCAGATGGGAATTGATCCATACATTTTCCAGTACTTAGGATCACGTCACAAGCTTGGATAATGTAATCACAGATATCAGCAGGAAGAACGCCGATTTCTTTGTTGGCAAGCGCAGCGGCTTTTTTGGTCATGACCATACCGCGAACGAATTCTGGCACGTCAGAAATAGTCGCTGTTGAGATGTTGAAGTTTTCTACCGCGCGTACAGTGTGAATGCCGTAATACGCCTCAGCAGGCACCTCACGAGTACCGAGTAAATCTTCTTCAATGCGGAATTTTTGAACAGGAGTATCAATAGTTGATGTAGTCATTGGATGGATCCTATAAGCATGGAACGCTAAAAAAATTAATTTTCGGCCTAGGTTGCTTAGAGTCCCTTCACTGCATACGTGCGGCTTATGTTTTAGCCGCAATCATACTCCTTTAGTATTGGAATAATAGATCATAGATCAAATTTTTATACTAATATTTGAGCATTTTTAGAATTATTGGATGGCATGGTAATAATTGGTGATAATTTGTACAGGAAAAACAACGTGTTACTCTATTTGCAAGTCGTCTCATTCTACGTAAAGACTCGCTTTATTAGGGCGTTACGTTTTGAAAGAGTTAATATTTGAGGTCAAGCGAATGAACGCCTACACTGGGGCATAATCTATCGGAGGTGCTTGTGTTTCCAATTCTAGTCGTTTTATTTATTTGTGTGCCCATCATTGAGATTGCGTTATTTATTCAAGTGGGCGGTTTGATTGGCTTATGGCCTACCATTGCGATTGTGCTACTCACGGCGTTTGTTGGTGCTTCGCTTGTGAGAAGTCAGGGCATACAAACTCTGATGTCGGTTCAGTCGCGCCTGCAGCAAGGTGAGTTACCGGCGCAACAAATCATTGAAGGCGTGATGTTAGCCGTGGCAGGTGTTTTACTGCTGACGCCAGGGTTTATGACGGATGCTTTGGGTATGCTTGTATTGCTTCCCGCTCCTCGTGCTTGGCTGGCTAAACAAGCCATGCAGCGTGTGAAAGTCAACGCCTCTTCGGCTCACTTCCATACTCAGTATGGCGATAATCAGTTTCAGGGGAACCCATTTCAAAATTCAGAGCATGATCAGCAAGGTGATGTGTATGAAGGGGAGTTTGAAAAGCAAACCGATGAGGATAAGAGGATAGAGAAATAGCGGTTACGGAGCTCGTTGTTCGGGCGCTGCGCTGCTGGTTTCTCGAAAAAGCGAAAAGAAAAGAGATAGAGACGAGATGCGTGAACGCTTCGCTCCGAGTTGCGAGTCGTTCATCTGAGCGATGATGTTTTCGTTCTTACACGCAACCCGAAACTCGTATCCCGCAACAAAAAATTTTTTCGGCTCTCGAGCGGAGCGTCCCCGAATCCCGTTCTTTTCTTTATTCGAGCCACGAGCAGCGTAGCGCCCGAGTACCGATAGACGAAAAAATGGTAGCGAGTTACTTTCGCTCTTGCAGGCAACCCGAAACACGTTACCCGCAACAAAAGTGCTTTTCGGTTCTCGAGCGAAGCGTCCCCGAATCCCGTTCCTTTCTTTATTCGAGCCACTAGCAGCGTAGCGCCCGAGTACCGATAAACGAAAAAGACCACAGCTCTCACCACGGTCTCTTTATCTTTTTCTAGAAACTAGGCACTCGCAACCTAGTCTTTCGCTTTTAAACCGCCCCTTCAAACCCCATTTGTCGCCACGCTTCAAACGCGATGATCGCCACCGCATTAGAGAGATTCAAGCTACGGCTGTCAGGCATCATGGGAATACGCACGCGTTGTTCCATCGGTAGGGCATCGATTAAATCGGCAGGTAAGCCGCGTGTTTCTGGGCCAAACAGCAGCACATCACCTTGCTTAAATTGTGCATCCACATGATGGCCGGTGGTTTTGGTGGTACAAGCAAAAATACGCACATCTTTGCCGTGTTCTTGTTGCAAATACTCTAAGAAGGCAGCGTAATTTTTATGACGTTTTACTTTGGCTAAATCGTGATAATCCAATCCAGCACGACGTACTTTTTTCTCTTCTAAATCAAAGCCTAGTGGCTCAATCAAATGCAAATTCGCACCACAGTTTGCACATAAGCGAATGATGTTACCTGTGTTGGGGGCGATTTCTGGTTCGTATAAAGCAATATCAAACATGTTGAGCCTGTGTTCTTTCCATAATAAAAGTTGCACGTATCATAGCAGCAAGCCATAAATGGGTGAATTACAAATCCACTGGCAAGGTAATTTGTACCTCTAATCCACCACGCTGACTACGTGAGGCTTTGATGTGACCATTATGTTGCGTTACCACACTGTGAGTGATCGCCAAGCCCAATCCTGCGCCTCCACTGTGTCGATCTCTCGCGGTCGATACACGATAAAAAGGCCGGAAAATGGCGTCTAATTCTTCTTCATCAACACCGGGCCCATCGTCTTCGATCTTAATGGTTAATCCGCCATTATTATGTTGAAAGTCGACCCAGACAAACCGTTCACAATATCGAATGGCATTGCGAATCACGTTTTCTACCGCGCTGATGAGTAGGTTCGGGTTTCCGGTCATAAAAGCATTAGGAATTTGGTGACAAATCAAGGTTTTCTTCTGTTGCTCTGCTTCAAATTTGCCATCTTCAATGGTGTCACCCCACAGTTCTTGAATGGATAAATGTTGACGAATTTGATGGGCATCGATTTGACGGCGTGATAATTCCAGCAATTCATTAATCATTAACTCAAGACGTTCAGCTTCTGTGTCAATACGTGCGAGTTCTGCGCTTTCACCTTGCTTGCGAATGGCTAACGCATTGGCCATACGCAGACGAGTTAATGGTGAGCGTAATTCGTGCGAGATATTGGATAGCAGACGTTGTTGCTCGGAAATCTTATTGTTAATCGCCATCACCATTTGGTTGAAACTGGCGCCAGCTTGTTTAAATTCACTCGGACCTTTTTCTAGTTCAGGGTCGAGTTCTATCACGCCACGTGCCACTTTTTGTGCGGCTTTTTCTAACCGCATTGCCGGCTTACTTAGTGCCCAAGCGAGCCATAATAACAATGGGGTACTGGTTAGCATGACCGCAAGCAGTAATTGAAACGGTTTATCAAGCAGTTGTAATAAAAATGGTGGTGGTTGATGCCAGCGTACCGTGAAGTACATATGCAGTTCACGATTAGCGATGACCACAGGAATGGGGCCGGCCAACATTAAACGACCATACAAACGTTGTTGTGGCAGGTCGGATTTATCGGATTGAGTAATAAAGTTATTGAGCGCGCGCACTTTCATGCCCATTGGTGGATTTAACCAATGTCCATTAGTGTCATTAAAGTAATAGTCTAGTTTGCCTCTATCCACATTATTACGTTCAATTTGCATCAAAGCCGTGCGTAATGATGGGCTATTTTGATAGCGAGAGGTGATCTCTTGGCCTTTTTCTTTCATGTCTTGCAGTGGGCCACTCGGTACATCATGCAATTGTCTTGGATCGAATTGTGAAGCGGCAATCACCGCAATCAGTACCAATAACATGGTGAGCCAAAAAATGGCAAAGATACGGCCGTATAAACTGGAGAACTTCGGCAAGTTCATTATTGGTCCTCAATCATTAAGTAGCCTTTACCGCGTAAAGTTTTGATTAAGGTTTGATCGCTGTGTTCTGATAGCTTTTTACGTAAATTAGATACATGCATATCGATGGCACGATCAAACGGGCTTAAACGCTTACCGAGGACTTCCAAACTGAGATCTTCTTTGCTGATTGACTGCCCCATATGATCTAAGAAATATTGCAACAAAGAGAACTCAGTGGTGGTGAGTTCGAGCAAATGGTCTTGATAATAGGCTTCTTGCTTACCAGGAAAAATTTTTAAACCATGTGGGGTTGGCGTTTCAGTTTCTTCCTGAGGTTTATGCGGTTGAGTACGACGTAAAATGGCACGAATTCGCGCCATTAATTCACGGTCGCTGAACGGTTTGGGCAGGTAATCGTCAGCGCCTAGCTCTAAGCCAATAACGCGATCAACTTCCTCGCCTTTGGCGGTCAACATTAAGACCGGAGTTTGCCATTGCAATCTCAGTTGTTTCAGCATTTCCATGCCGTTCATTTTGGGCATCATGATATCGAGCAAGATCAAATCGATATCTTCATTGATGGCGGCTAGACCTTGAATGCCATCATTGGCTTGCGAGACAGTAAAGCCTTCTAAAGTGAGAATATCCTCAAGTAATGCCGTCAATTCGGTGTCGTCATCGACCAAAAGAATGTGTGTCATAAGGCGCTTTCCAAACAATGAGAGATTATGTGCAATGATAGCATTATGTCTGTTTTTGTTGGAAAAACGACTTCTTTGACATGGATTTACATTGTTTTACGCAACGAATACACCCTTTTACGTTGCATCTTCTATTCTATCTAACATCACTGAAACGCAGCATAGAATCCAGTTTGCTGCATTAACTTCTAATAGAAGGTAGATCGTTATGAAATCATTAATGAAGAAAACAACATTGGTTTTACTTGCTGCTCCGTTAGCGTTTGGTTCTGTGTCTGTTTTAGCAGCAGGCATGGGGGGGCATGATGCTAAAGGCCCAATGCATGGTAAGTGTGGTATGGGCATGGAACGTGGTATCTGGAAGCAGTTGGACTTAACGGATGCACAGAAAACACAGTTAAAGGAATTGCGTCAGCAAGATCGCGAAGCGATGAAATCTGGTTTTAAAGCGAATATGCAAGAAATGCGCGCTAACCATGAACAAATGCAAAAATTGGTGATGGCCGATAACTTCGACCAAGCAGCGGTACAAGAGTTAGCTCAGAAAATGGCGGATCAACGTGTGGAAGGTCAAGTGAAAATGGCCAAAGCGCGTCATGATATGTTCAGCGTATTAACGCCAGAGCAAAAACAAGAATTTTCTAAACTGCAAGGCGAGCAACATCAGCAATGCATGGAAAAGTGGCAAGAAATGAAAGACCACTTTGGCAAGAAAGGTCCACGTGGCGAAGGTAACATGGGCGAATAATCGCTTTCATCATTAATGAAAATGATGACTTGAAAGGCAGCTTACGGGCTAATGCCAGTCAATTAAGCTGACTGGCATTCTTTTTATTAGGGTACTTCTTCGCTTTGGGCTTTATCGCTCTAGGGTACATTCTATCTTCCCGCTTAACAGGAAGAACATGGTGGTGAGCTTCTTCAAGCAAGTGATTTATTCGTTTCGGTATCGTCCCAGCCGACTCGAGCCAGAAGCTGTGGATTAGGTGGATAATGGCATTCGCGCTTGTCGTGAAGCTCAGCTGATTCGGGTGTAGCCCCGGGATTTGTTTCGCCATACTTATCATCTGATAACGGATGATATTGTAGCTCAGTAGCAACCCCCATAGCTCTTGACGGACCATCTCAGGTTTTTTACTGCGTAAGGTAAATTGGTTCTTAAGTAGCGATGACTTCATTTCTCTATAACCAACCTCAATTTCCCATCGATGGCTGTATAGGTCAGCGATTTCTGCGCTAGGGTAGCGCAAAGCATCGGTCATCGACGTGAGGATATTGACCTCTTTTCCCTTAATCGTTTTGGTTATGAGCCTAACCGTCACTGACTCTGGTAAATCCGAGAACTTCTTTCTGGCTTGAGGGCTAGACTGCAAGCGGACTATTCTATCATTCCTGCCAAGCTTACTGATTATCGTATACTGCGTACCTTTCTTCATTGGCATTAACCAATGGCGCTCAACGCCTGTCGATGCCCAGCGATTGAGTAGACCTAGTGAGAAAAAGCCTCTATCAAACAGGGTTAAGCTATTATCTGGTGTCGTGTCGATGAGTTGTTCAGCCAATACCATTTCATTGGTTTTGTAGCTATCGAATGCACTTGCAATCAGCATATGACTTGTCACTTCCATCTGGCACACCATACGAACTTGAGGGAAGGCGCCTTCGCTATTTTGGTTCGAGGGGGCTTGAAAGGTATTCCTATTTTCATCGCTGTCCGGTGTTCGCCATACCACGCCATCGACAGCAAGAAGCTTTAAGCCAGCCCAAGTAGGATGTTGAGCCACTTCATTCCACAGCTTCTGACTTTGAACAAAAACTTCTTTCACTGCCTGCTCACCAAGTCTCTGTCTCGCCTGAACGATGGCGCTAGGAGCGACAAGCGCTCGTTTTCCAGGCAGAGCCAATTGAGCTTTGGAAACGATACTCCACAGAGGTTCTTGTCGATAGAGAGACATAGCAATCACAGACCAAACCGCCATATCAAGAGGGATTCTGCGCTTTCGAACCGTTGCTACCCCCGACGTTTCAAGACATTGATTAATGAAGTCTGGGCACAGGATGTCACTAAGTTGTCCTAGTTGCTCTGTATTTGAAGCATAGCTATTGGCGAGTGAGAGGGCTGTCGTTAATTGCAAAAGAAAAGGCTCTAAGTGGGAATACTTAGAGCCTTTATAAGCTATCTGCAGGATCGTTCAACCGATCATTTTTTGCTTAACTGATCGGCATTAGCTTACGGGCTGTCTTTTTTATGTGTGATTGATATACCCAAATAACCTCAAGTATAAATCGCAGAAAAAGAAAAACCCCGAGGGCATCTTGCCCATCGGGGTTATAGTCTTACTCGCAGCAATCCGGCTACTAAAAGTGCTCCATGCATCAAATCCTTGATAGCAGTGCTGTTTCCTTCAGCGTATTCCTTTTCATCGCCTTCCTAGCGGTGTCCTTGGCCTTATCCTAGCCTGCTAATTCATCCTAATTAGCGCGCATCACTTGTTCCATGAGCGGTGTCCCTTACATCATCCTGATGTTCGTTCCTTGCCTCAATCCTGAGGTGTCCATTGTCTTTCCTTAGTCATTACCATCCTAGTAATGATTGCGTCCATTCAATGTCCGTTTGCTCCATGCTGATTACTCATCCTAAGTAACCAAATCTTCTTCCTGAAGATGACCAATCCTTGGGTCTTTCCTGTTCCTGTCAGCATCCTTCCGACAGGGTTAATATTACCCAGAAACCGATGTTGAACAATGGCGTTAGTTCAAATTTTTTTAAATAAATTGACAGTAACTTTACCTTTTTCTATATATATCAATAGTTTGTCCTGTTTTTGGGCTGATTTATTTATGCATTTATATTGGTTTTCTTAACGATTTGTGCGAGATCTCGCACACGAGGCTGGTGGAAAATCTGCAAAGTTAGAATAGGTGCCAGATCGCTTGAGTCACAATAACGCCACCCAAAAGGGTAAAAATAATGCCACACAGTCCATCAATATAGATTGCGGCGGACTCTAATTTACGCTGTAGCCTCTGGGTTGATAGCATCCAAGCTAATAATGAAAACCAGCATAAAGCGAGAGACCATAAAATAAACACTGCCGCTGTTTTACCTGCGACCGACATGGTCACCGGAACCAGCGAAGACATGAGGCTGACAAAAAACACCAGCGCTTTTGGGTTAAGTAAGTTGGTCATCAAACCTTTGGAAAATGCTTTGGTTTGATCATGTAAGATTCGAGAGGCTTTACCAGCAACAACTTCTGGTGTGCGGTAATGATGATATACCGATTTTAGCGCTCCAATTCCAAGCCAGAGTAAGTAACTACCCCCTAACAGCTGTAACACGGCAAACAAAATGGGATGTTGCTGAACTAAATAGCTAATGCCAGTAATACTCAAAATAGAATGAATCAAAATACCGAGCGATAAACCCGCCGCAATAGTGAGCCCAGTTTTGCGTCCATGATGACTGGTATTTTGTACGATCAAGGCAAAGTCGGGCCCTGGACTCATTAAAGCGATGAAATGAACACTGGCGAGCGTAATAAGGATACTGATCTCATTCATTTGGTTTGGTTGACTTCCTGAGTTAAGGTTTCGTTGGTGATCGGCACGTCAAGTGGGTCTTGCTTCTGCTTGGCTAATCGTTTGTTGTGGGCGTTATTTTTGATGCCGTCCCAAGTAAAGACGATTAACGCTGCCCAAATACAAGCAAAGGTGACGATTTTATCGTTGCTGAATGCTTCGCCATACACAAACACCGCGAGAATAAACATCAAACTTGGACCGATATATTGGATGAAGCCCAGTGTGGCTAAGCGTAATCGAACCGCAGCACCGGCAAAACACAGTAAAGGTAAGGTGGTGACGATGCCGGCGGAAATCAACAGCACATTCAATAGCCATGAATTATTACCTAAATGGCTGGTGGCGGTATCGGCAAAGGCAAACAGGTATAAAAAGGCAATCGGTAGCAGCACTAAGGTTTCAATAAATAAGCCGGTAAAAGCATCCAAATTGACCTTTTTGCGCAGTAATCCATACATGCCAAAAGTAAACGCCAGTAGCATAGCAATGATCGGTACCGAGCCAAATACCACCAACTGAACCACAACACCGATAGTCGCTAAGGCAACCGCAAGCCACTGCAATTTACGCAGCTTTTCATTGAGAAACAGCATGCCTAACACGACGTTAAAGAGTGGATTGATGTAATAACCTAAGCTGGCATCAAGCATATGACCGATACTGATCGCCCAGATAAACACCAGCCAGTTTGCGCCAATGGTGACAGAGGTGACCAGTAAATACAGTAACTTAGTCTTATTTTTCAGGGTGGCTTTGACGGTTGGCCAACCTTTAGTGAGATACAAAAGCGCGGCTAAAAAGACAAATGACCAAATCACGCGGTGGCAAAGGATTTCAAAAGGAGGAACATCACCGAGTGCTTTGAAATAAATTGGCGCAATGCCCCACATGACATAGGCAAGAACCGCGAGCAACACCCCTTGTTGGGTGCGTTTTAATTCATCATCCATAATTGTTTTTCTTATATTCTTGATTTTTAAAAGCAGAGTATAAAATTCAAAATGTAATTCACCTAATGAATTACAGGAATAGATAAATTGCCCGCTCTTCATGTTTCAATCATCATCAAAGGGCACTACAATGGGCGGCTATTTTTTGATTCACCATTTGCATTGAGATGTCATGTCGACCACGTCAACCGAACCAGCTTTAACATCGTCCACTGCGACGCCAGCCCAAACACTGCGGGATGTGTTCGGTTACCAAGATTTCCGTGTCGGACAGCGTGAGGTCATAGACAGTGTATTGGATGGTCGAGACAGTTTGGTGATCATGCCAACGGGTGGCGGAAAATCCTTGTGCTACCAAGTACCCGCATTACTGCATTCCGGTTTAACCATTGTGATATCCCCTTTGATTTCGTTAATGAAAGATCAAGTTGATCAGCTCAAAGCCAATGGTGTCGCAGCGGAATGCATTAATTCCAGTATGGAAAGAGAAGAGCTGATCCGTGTGTATAACCGCATGAATAATGGCCAGCTTAAAATGGTGTATATCTCACCAGAACGCATATTAAGCCGTGACTTTAGTGAACGTTTAGAGCATTTAGCCATCAGTATGATTGCGGTGGATGAAGCGCATTGTATTTCTCAATGGGGGCATGATTTCCGTCCTGAATACGCTCAACTCGGACAAATTAAGCAACGTTTCCCTCATGTTCCGGTTATGGCGTTAACCGCGACCGCCGATGATGCCACACGCAAAGACATCATTGCGCGCCTGCATCTTAATGAACCGTTTGAGTACCTAGGCAGTTTTGACCGTCCCAATATCCGTTACACCTTATTAGAAAAACATAAGCCGGTGTCGCAAGTGATCCGCTATTTAGCCACACAAAAAGGCCAATGCGGCATCATCTATTGTGGTAGCCGTAAAAAAGTGGAAATGGTGACCGAAAAGTTGTGTAACAACCATATTCGTGCGGCCGGTTATCACGCTGGGATGGATAACGACGAACGCGCTTATGTGCAAGAAGCGTTTCAAAAAGACGACCTTCAAATTGTGGTGGCTACTGTTGCCTTTGGTATGGGCATCAACAAACCGAATGTATGTTTTGTGCTGCACTTTGATATTCCACGTAACATTGAATCCTATTATCAAGAAACGGGCCGCGCCGGTCGTGATGGCTTGCCGGCTGAAGCGGTGATGCTGTATGACCCTGCTGACATGGGGTGGCTGCGCCGCATGTTAGATGAAAAAGAAGATGGGCCACAAAAACAAGTCGAAAGCCACAAACTTAATGCTATGAATGCATTCGCCGAGGCGCAAACCTGCCGTCGCCAAGTCTTGTTAAACTACTTTGGTGAATACAGCCACAAGCCGTGTGGGAACTGCGATATTTGCCTTGATCCGCCTAAGCATTTTGATGGAACGGAAGCGGCGCAAAAAGCCTTGTCGTGCGTGTATCGTGTTAATCAAAGTTTCGGCGTCGGTTATGTGGTCGAAGTGCTGCGCGGCATGCAAAACATTCGCGTGCGCGATAATGGTCACGATAAGATCAGCACTTATGGCATAGGTAAAGAACACAGCCATGATTATTGGGTCAGCATTATGCGCCAGTTGATCCATAAAGGTTTGCTAACCCAAAACATTACCCGCAATTCTACCTTGCAGCTCACGGAAGAAGCGCGTCCGTTATTGCGTGGTGAAATGAGCTTAGAGTTGGCCGTGCCGCGTTTAGATACCGCCGCGCGCGCTGCCAAAAACGATAAGCTTGTGACCAAAAACTACGATAAGAAGCTGTTTGCTAAGTTGCGTAAATTGCGCAAAGCCATTGCTGATGAAGATGGCTTGCCACCTTATGTGGTGTTCAGTGATGCCACTTTGGTGGATATGGCGGACATCTTGCCGACTTCTTACGGAGAAATGCTGGCGGTGAACGGTGTGGGCCAGCGCAAACTAGAAAAATACGCCGATGCCTTTTTAGACTTGATTCAAGATCACATTACCTTAGGTGAGATATAACCATGGCGACATTTAGTTTAAGAGAATTTGACGACGAAGCTGGCCGATTGATTTTAGATAATCCAAGCTTTGATTTTGATTCTTTTGCTGAGTTAGCTAGCGAATTAGTGGCGCTGCTGTCTGCCAGCGTGACCGAAAAGCAAGCCGATGCGGATTTGCATTCTTGGTTGATTGATTTTGAAGGCTGTCCGCTGTTTTTACGTGGTGAACATTATTCAGAAACCTTGTGGTTAGAAACACTGTCTCCGCAAGAAGGCATAGAAGAACTACAGTATTTGGCTAAGTTGTTTGCGATGGGGATGGGGTAGTTAGGTTTCTAGTCCCTAGTCCCTAGTCCCTAGTTACGCTTCGCTCCTAGAATTAGAATGAAAATCGACTCGAAACTTGTTTTAAAAATGAACAGTTGAAGTGGGTGGGCTTTTCGGTATAATCGCCCGCTGTTTTATATGTTGACTAATTAGTCAGGTATAAAGGCAATAAATTTGATTGGAATTATGGGTTCCCTCGCCCCCATATATTAAAAAAAGGTCACAATATGACATCTTCTAAATCTGCTCAACAGGCGGCCTTGTCGTCTGTCCAATACACCCCACGACAAAAGTCTAATGCTTTGTTTTGGTTGGTTATTTTTCACTTAATCGTGATTGCGTCAAGTAACTACTTAGTACAAATTCCCTTTACCTTATTTGGTTTACATACCACTTGGGGCGCCTTTACTTTCCCATTTATTTTCTTAGCCACAGATTTAACCGTACGTATTTTTGGTGCGGGTATGGCGCGTAAAATCATTTTTTGGGTCATGTTACCTGCGTTAGTGATTTCTTATGTTTTGTCGGTGATGTTTTTCGAAGGCAAATTCCAAGGGGTCAATCAGTTAGCAATATTTAACCTGTTTGTTGCCCGCATTGCGATTGCGAGTTTTATGGCGTACCTACTGGGACAAATTATGGATGTGCATGTGTTCAACCGCCTGCGCCAATTGAAGCAGTGGTGGGTTGCGCCAACGTGTTCAACCTTGTTTGGTAATGCGCTTGATACCATCGCGTTTTTCTCGATTGCGTTTTATATGAGTACCGACCCATTTATGGCTGAGCATTGGACAGAAATTGCTTTGGTGGATTACAGCGTGAAATTGATCATTAGTTTGGGTCTGTTTGTTCCTATGTACGGCGTGCTGTTGAATTACTTGATGAAGAAGTTAACGACAGTTGCTGAAGTTTCCTCTCAACAGGAAGTGAAAGCGTAAGCGTGACTCGTTGCTCGGGCGCTGCGCTTGCTCGTTTCTCGGACAAGCGAAAAAGCAAGCGCACCTCGTCTTATTCTTTTTCAAGCCACGAGCCTTCTTTTATATCGAATCTCCTGCCACATATTAGACTCAAACCGTGGTGGGAGATCCTGAACTGCGCTCCTTCGTCGCTTTTCAGGATGACGATTTTTATCACGAGATCAATCTTTTCCGAATAACGAAACACCCTTTCCTAGAACCCTCTAATATGCAACAAAACATTTTTTCGGCTCTCGAGCGAAGCGTTCACGGATCTCGACCCAATCTTTTCCTAGCCACGAGCAGCGTAGCGCCCGAACCCCGAGTAACGATAAAATCCCTTCTAGAGTTTTAGATTAAATAATTATAAATATCAATGGTTTAATTTTACCCTTTAACTTTTTTGCTAAATAAATGATATTTTTTCTCATTTAGGGGTTGAAGAATTAATGAGAATGATTATTATTAACTCCGTCGAAGGGAAAAAGAGAAACGAAAACTTTAAATCATTTAAGTATTCGATTCTTAGCTTCTTTAAGACACGACATTGCTCACATTGCTTCCAGTGTATTTTAAGCTTTCGTGGTAGGTGAACCAGTTTTACATCTCACCATCTTTTGCTAAGCGACATCGATTCGGTGTCGCTTTCTTTTTTCTATCTTATCCACTTCCTCAGCGGCGAAATGTTGTCATTAGCTAATCAAATGGGATTAAAGATCCGATGTTGTTAACTGTTTTCCACAAAAGATCCCAATGTTACTTTTGGTTCTATGATGATCCTTTTTTGTTTAAGTCGTTGATTTCATTTGATTATTCTTGAAATGTGATAATGATCTTGATTTTTTGAGATTTTTGTTGGAAAAGTTAACAACAAACTTATCCACAGGTGATTAAGATCAGCCTTTCGAGTTATGAATAGATTCAAAAAGCCAGACGTGGCATTCTATTGGCCATCAATATTTTTACTTAGCTTAGGTAATCGGTCTTATGGCAACAATTGCTGACAACTCATTGATTCTGATTGACGGATCGTCTTATTTATATCGTGCATTTCATGCTTACCCTGAGAGTATGAACAACGGTAACATCCAAACCAATGCGGTATACGGTGTGGTTAACATGCTGCGCAGTATGATGAAGCAGTTTTCTTCTGAACGTATCGCTGTGGTGTTTGATGCGAAAGGCAAAACGTTCCGCGATGAGATGTATGCTGACTACAAAGCCAATCGTCCATCTATGCCGCAAGAGTTGCGCGATCAAATCGAACCTTTGCATAACATTATTCGTGCCATGGGGCTGCCGCTGATTTGTGTTCCCGGTGTAGAGGCGGATGATGTGATTGGTACGCTGGCGTCTCAAGCCTCAAAGCAAGGCATGCCGGTATTGATCAGTACTGGTGATAAAGATATGGCGCAGCTGGTGGATGATAATGTCACGTTGATAAATACCATGACCAACGTGGTGATGGATCGCCAAGGCGTGATTGATAAATTTGAGCTGCCGCCTGAGCTTATCATCGATTACCTTGCATTAATGGGCGATAAAGTCGATAACATTCCGGGGGTGCCGGGTGTGGGTAATAAGACCGCTGTAGCACTGCTGCAAGGGTTAGGTAATCTTGAATCCATTTATCAGAACCTCGATAAAATTGCTGATTTGTCGTTCCGTGGCTCGAAAACCATGGCCAAAAAGCTTGAAGAAAACCGAGAAAATGCCGAGCTGTCTTATCAACTTGCGACTATCAAATTGGACGTGGAATTAGATTGCCAACCTACCGATTTATGCAAGGCCGAACCAAACAAAGATGAATTGATGAAGCTGTTTGGTGAATTGACGTTTAAATCTTGGCTAAATGAATTATTGGAAGGTGGCGATGGCAAGATTGCGGCGGTAGATGGCTTAGCGCAAGTGAAAGCGGAACAACGTGCGGATAACACCGCCACTAAATCAGCTACCACAGCCGATGCGTTAGAAGTGGACATGAGCCCAGCCAATATCGATCGCAGTCAATATGAAATCATTTTCGATAAAGAAACGTTTAATGTGTGGCTAGAAAAGCTAAAACAGTCAGATGTCTTTGCTTTTGATACCGAAACCGACAGTTTAAATTACATGGAAGCGAATTTGGTCGGGTTGTCTTTTGCGATTGAAGAAGGTGTGGCTGCCTATGTGCCGGTTGCGCATGATTACCTAGATGCACCACAGCAACTGGATCGCGCCTGGGTACTTGAACAATTAAAACCGATTTTAGAAGACGAAGCTCAAGCGAAAGTAGGGCAAAACCTGAAATACGATGCCAGCGTGTTGGCGCGCTATAACATTGATATGCAAGGCATTAAATTTGATACCATGCTGGCCTCTTATGTGTTTAATAGTGTCGGTGGCAAGCATGATATGGACAGCTTGGCATTCCGATTCTTGCAACATAACTGCATTTCCTTTGAATCTCTGGCTGGAAAAGGTAAAAACCAGCTGACGTTCAATCAAATTGATATTAACGAGGCGGGTCCTTATGCGGCAGAGGACGCCGATGTGACCTTGCGTTTGCATAACCGTCTGCAAGCGGCATTGGAGCAAGATGCCGGCTTGAAATCTATCTATCAAGAGATTGAAGTGCCGCTTGTGCCTGTGTTGTCTCGTATTGAACGTACTGGTGTGATGATCGATGACATGCTACTGAATGCTCAATCAAAAGAGCTAGAAGCGCGTCTTGAAGAACTCAAAGCCAAAGCGTTTGATATTGCCGAGCAAGAATTCAATTTAAACTCACCCAAGCAGTTACAAGCCATCTTGTTTGAGAAAATGGGCTTGCCTGTGGTGAAGAAAACCGCTTCTGGCGCACCTTCTACCAATGAAGAAGTATTGCAAGAGTTAGCGCTGGATTATCCATTACCAAAATTGATCTTGGAAAATCGTAGTTTAGCTAAGTTGAAATCGACTTATACCGATAAGCTGCCAAAAATGATCAATCCGCAAACCGGTCGAGTCCATACTTCTTATCACCAAGCAGTGACGGCAACAGGGCGTTTATCGTCTACCGATCCAAACTTACAGAATATCCCTATTCGTAATGAAGAAGGTCGCCGTATTCGTCAAGCCTTTGTCGCGCCACATGGCTGGAAAATATTAGCGGTCGATTACTCTCAAATCGAATTGCGCATTATGGCTCATTTGTCTGGTGATAAAGCGTTAGTAGAAGCGTTTGCCCAAGGCAAAGATATTCATGCTGCGACCGCCGCTGAAGTGATGGGGTGCAGTATTGAGCAAGTGACCTCAGAGCAACGTCGTCGTGCGAAAGCAGTCAACTTTGGTTTGATTTACGGTATGAGTGCGTTTGGTCTGGCCAAGCAATTAGGTATTCCTCGTGGAGAAGCACAGCAATACATGGATGTGTATTTTGAGCGTTACCCAGGGGTAATGCAGTATATGGAAGATACACGCTCACAAGCGACACAACAGGGTTATGTCGAAACCTTATTTGGACGTCGTCTGCATTTGCCGGAAATTAAATCGAGCAATGGGATGCGTCGCAAAGGCGCGGAACGTGCGGCGATCAATGCACCGATGCAAGGTACCGCGGCTGACATTATCAAGAAAGCGATGCTGCTGGTGGATGAATGGATCCAAGCCGAAGGTAACGGCGAAGTGAAATTGCTGATGCAAGTACACGATGAGTTGGTATTTGAAGTCAAAGAAAGCGAATTGGAGCGAATTGAAAGAAAAATACAATCTCTTATGGAATCAGCAGCAGAATTAAATGTGCCTTTAGTGGCAGAATTCGGCCATGGTGATAATTGGGATCAGGCGCACTAAGACTAGTCCGTTACATTTACATTAGATTTACGAGCCACCTCACGAGGTGGCTTTTTTTTATTCTAAATAAAGTTTTGATTTTGCTTATTAAATCGTTGCTTTCATAAAAAATGTGTAAATTTAGTACAAAAAAAACTTGATCTGAGTATCATTTCCGGTAAATTAAGAGGCGTAGGGTACAGAGGTAAGATGTTCTATCTTTTAGACCTTTTGTTTCACGTTATTGGATTAGGCTGTTTCAGCCGCCCCAGTCAGTTTTTGACTGGGGCGTTTTTTATTGGGCGAAAGAAAAGTTTCAAGTCATGTAATGCTATTGATTTATAATGGTATTTTGGTTTTTCCTGTGGTTTGTTATCTCGCCGATTATTTTTCTTTACGCTTACTTGGGTTGCCACACCTTTCCATATCAATCTGTTCGGCGTGGATATGAAACGCACTTTCAGTATTTGTTGTAAAATAACAATCCCATCTTTCTAAACCTTGTCTTTCTTGTCTCATTAATTCAGCCTTAAAAACAAGGTTGTGAAATACTTCGAGAAAATTTTGTAATTGGATTGAAAATGGGGGCTATCTGGCTGGATTTTCAATTTGGTATGGTGTGATAACCGGGCACGGAAAAATCACCAATTTGAATTTTTTTTCATCCTCGTTAATGCTTATATCCATACAAATTACAAAAAGTGAAAACCTCCATTTCTCTCCCATTGTCCCCACTGGCCGCCATGCTGTTGGGGATTTTTTTATCCATTCATTTCTCGTAGGAATAAAAAAAGCAGCGGATAGGCCGCTGCTTATTATTGATCTGTTTGTTGCTAGGCGTTGGTTGTTAGCCTGTTTGTCGGCAAGGCGATTAATCGTCGTGATTATCCAGTTCTGGATTGGTAATGATTACGTCTTCTTCGGCAAACTGCTCGGCCAGTTCTTCACGGCGCAGTTGTTCCATCATGTCATCTGTCATTAGGGCTGGAGCAAACCAAGAATCGAGCTTATTACGGAGCTGATCAACCCCTATACCTTTGAGAGATGAGAACACGTCGACTTGCACATCGCCACAAAACGCCATGGAGGCTTCGCGAATTTTCAGTAATTGCGCTTTGCGAGCACCTTGCTTGAGTTTGTCAGCTTTAGTGAGTAGCACTTGTACCGGAATGTTCACTTCGACCGCCCAGTAGATCAGCTGTTGGTCGAGATCTTTCATCGGGTGGCGAATATCCATCAGTACCACCAAGCCTTTTAAGCATTCGCGCTTTTGTAAATATTCACCCAGGGATTTCTGCCATTTCTTTTTCATTTCTAAAGGCACTTGAGCAAAACCATAACCTGGTAAATCGACGATATGGCAATTTTCTGTCACCTTAAATAGGTTTATTAATTGAGTACGACCGGGGGTCTTACTGGTTTTTGCCAGGTTTTTTTGGTTGGTTAAGCGGTTTAGGGCGCTCGATTTACCCGCATTAGAGCGGCCAGCAAAAGCAACTTCAATCCCTGCATCTTCAGGAAGGTGGCGAATATCTGGGGCACTCGTAATAAAGTGGGTATTTTGATAATGGATTTTTTCCATATTTGTTAACTCCATCTCCACTTTTGTAGAGGAATGATTGCTTTTTTATATAATTGTGTAGAATGGGATTTACTCATCTGGGCGAGACTAAAAATAAAGAATGCCCAACTAATCTTGGACATAGTGTATCACGAACCTTTCTATATCGTGGTACTGGAAGCTGATAATTATAAATGGAATGTCATGAAAAAAATCGTCCTCCTTATTAGTTTAGTTGCCAGTTGCTCTGTGTGGGCACAAGGTGATATCGAAGCCGGAAAAGAAAAATCAGCCACTTGTGCGGCCTGCCATGGTGCTGATGGTAATGCTCTAGTGGCGCAATATCCGAAACTGGCGGGTCAACACGTCAAATATCTTGAAAAGCAATTACATGATTTAAAACTCGGCATGAGCAGTGGTGGTAAGCAAGGTCGTTACGATCCTGTGATGAGCGCCATGGCAATGCCATTAACCGATCAAGACATTGCTGATTTAGCCGCTTATTATGCTTCTATTCCACAAAGCGAAGGCTCTACGCCTGAAAATGTGGTTGAACAAGGCAAAGCCTTATATTTTGCTGGTGATGCTGAAAAAGGTTTAACCGCTTGTGCTGCCTGTCATGGTCCTCGTGGTCATGGTATGGAGCTTGGTGGCTTCCCTAAAATTTCAGGTCAGAATGCCGATTATATTAAAGCTCAGTTAGAAAAATTCCGTTCAGGTGATCGTAACAATGATATGAATGGCATGATGCAAGATGTGTCGAAAAACCTCACTGATGAGCAGATTAATATTTTGTCACAATATGTTGGCGGCCTGCATTAATTGAATATGTAGGATTAAAATGATGACGTGAATTTTAATAATCACTCATCGTTATGAACTTATCGAAACCCTCAGCGACTTTGTTTGTTGAGGGTTTTGTTTATTGTGATGCTTCAGCTGAGATTAATTTAGACTTTTACAACAAAATATGCTGAATATTGATTAATAAAACTCCACTCCGAACGCCATTTCTGGTATGTTGCGCATCCTTAATATAAAGGGGGAGCAGATGCCACATTGCCCATTGTGCGAAAGCCAGCAAACCAACATCTACTTTGAAGATAAACGCCAGTATTGGCAATGTCAGACATGCCAGTTGGTGTTTGTTCATCCTGATCAGCGAGTCGATGCCGAGGCTGAAAAAGCCGTGTATGATTTGCATGAAAATGATCCACAAGACCTTGGCTACCGACGCTTTTTATCTCGCATGGCCAATCCTATATTGGAACGAATCGAACCGAATTCGACTGGGTTAGATTTCGGCTGTGGTCCTGGTCCGGCGCTTGCCATGATGCTTGAAGAGCAAGGTCATCAAGTAGCGCTTTATGATCATTACTATTACCCTAATAAACAGGTGCTTGAGCAGCAGTACGATTTTGTGACTGCCACGGAAGTGATCGAGCATTTATTTAGCCCGAATGTAGTCTGGCAGGTGTGGCTAGACCTTTTGAAACCGGGCGGTTGGCTAGGAGTGATGACCAAATTGGTCAAAGATGTTGATGCCTTTGCGACTTGGCACTATCGCCATGATCCGACTCATGTGGTGTTTTTTAGCCGCGCTACCTTTGAGTTTTTAGCCAAGCGCGATCAACTGCAACTTGAATTTATCGGTAACGACGTCATGTTACTGAAAAAGGGCGAGCGAATATCTCGCGCTTAAAATAGGAAATACAAAAGAATGTCACGTAAGAAAAAATCGAGAAAGCCTGGTTCAGCCGGTGCAGATGAAATCATTGTTACTCGTAACCGTTCAGAGTCCGATGTCGAAGGTCGTCTGCGTAAGCGTTTGAATAAGCGTAAAGGTCTGAAATCTGGCAGCCGCCATTCTGACTCGGCAGAGAACAAACAAGCGCGCTCACAATCTCAAGCGAAAGATCCGCGTCACGGCAGTAAAAAACCGGTGCCATTAGTGGTGGAAGCGAAAGCGAAACCAAGTAAGCAGCAGCGTCGATTAAATGCCGAGCAAGAGCTTGAAGCCATCCAAAATGATCCACAATTGAATGTGTTGATCGACCGTTTAGATAATGGCGAAAAATTGGGTGCAGGCCTGCAAGCGTACGTTGATCAAAAATTAGATCGCTTAGAAGCATTAATGAAGCAACTTGGCATTTTTGAGCAAGATGACGTGGTAGAATCTGAGCCTGAATTAGAGCAGGAAGAGCAACCCGCTCGTCAGTCTAAATCGAAAAAGCCAGCGTCAGATGATGATCTGCTTTCTCAGTTTGAAGATTTGGATCTTAATGATTTTAAATAGGGTTAATCAATCCTAGTCACAGCTTTTCAATAGTCGCATTGGGTAAGGAGTGTTATGTCTATCGTATTGCTAGCCATAGTTGGAGCCATCATTATTGTTGCTTTAGCAAGTTATGCTGGTTTTTTACTGATCAAAGTAAAAAAGCAAAAGCATCTGATTGAAATTCAACAGCAACGTGCAATCGAAAAACGTAACGCTAATATTTTTGAAAACGTCCATACTTTATGCATGGCAGGCATTCACGAACAGTGTGATTTATCGGAAATCGTCATTCGTGTGTACTGCATCATGGATTATGTGCAGGGTGAAGACCGAATTGATTTTAGTGCGGATTACCCTGCTATCTATGAGCTGTATGAGGTGGTCAAAGATATGGCGCGTGGCGATGAAAGGCAGAAGTTAGACAAACAAGTACGCATGAAACAGACGTTAGAGCGTCAAAAAGCGGAAGCACGTCTAACGGAGACTATCATTGCAGAACTGACTGAACTCAAACAACGTATTGCACCGCTGAATAACCAAATTCCGATAAAAATGATGTAGAACAAATCTGGTTCAGTTCTAGCCTTTGTGGGTATATCAATTTTGCTAAAGAGCCAGTATTGATACCTCACCTGAATGTCGTAGTAAAAAGTGAAGTGGAAATGAAGATGTCAAAACAACAAATCGTGTGGGATCAAGCTATGCTGGAGAAATACAACTACTCTGGCCCGCGTTATACCTCGTATCCTACGGCGGTTGAGTTTCATGAGGCATTTACCATTTCTGATTTAGACATGGCGTGTGCCAATTACCCTGAGCGTCCACTGTCTTTATATGTTCACATCCCGTTTTGTCACAAGCTGTGTTACTACTGTGGCTGCAACAAGGTCATCACTCGTCATCAGCATAAAGCCGATGATTATCTGCAAGTCTTGATTCAAGAAATCCGTGAACGTGCTCCGCTTATTCAGCAGCGAACCGTCACTCAATTGCATTTTGGTGGTGGCACACCCACCTTCCTAACTAAAATTCAAATGACGCGCATTATGACTGCATTACGCGCTGAGTTTAGCTTTAGTGACGATGCCGAAATCAGCATTGAAGTGGATCCGCGTGAAATCGAATTGGACATGTTAGATCACTTGCGCGGTGAAGGCTTTAACCGCCTCAGTATTGGCGTGCAAGACTTTGATAAAGAAGTGCAACAGCTAGTGAACCGTGAGCAAGATGAGGACTTCATTGTCGCTATGGTTGAACGTGCACGTGAGCTAGGTTTCCGCTCGACGAATCTTGATTTAATTTATGGGCTACCAAAGCAAACCCTCGCCACTTTCTCTCATACACTAGAAAAAGTGCTGGCGATGAAACCCGGTCGCCTTTCTATTTTTAACTACGCTCACATGCCGCAATTGTTTGCCGCCCAAGCGAAGTTAAAAGAAGAGCACATGCCAAGTGCAGAGCAAAAAATGGCGATCTTGCAATATACTATCCAGACCTTAACCGATGCAGGTTATCAGTTTATCGGTATGGACCACTTTGCCTTGCCGGATGACGAATTGGCCGTGGCTCAGCGCGAAGGCGTGCTGCATCGTAACTTTCAGGGCTATACCACGCAAGGCGATTGCGATTTGATTGGTTTTGGCGTGTCTGCGATTTCGATGGTCGGAAACAGCTATGCGCAAAATCAGAAAGAATTAAAGAAATACTACGCGCAAGTAGACGAGCAGCGCCATGCTCTGTGGCGTGGTGTGGTGTTAAACCAAGATGATTTGATCCGTCGTGAAGTGATTAAGCAGCTGATTTGTAACTTTACTCTCGATAAAGAATGGGTTGAAAAGGCCTTTGATTTACAATTCGATGAGTATTTTTCTGAAGATTTAGCGTTGTTGCAAACCTTCATTGATGACGAGCTGGTGGAAGTGACGGATTCGCATATCCGCGTTACCCTGCGTGGTCGTTTATTAATTCGTAATATTTGTATGTGCTTTGATACTTATTTGCGTAACCGAGCGCGTCAACAGCAATTCTCTAGGGTGATTTGATCGTTAAATAACAAATATTATATTTTTGAGAGCGATTTAGAGATAAAAATGCCGCGGATCAAATGTATTGAACCGCGGCATTTTTTTATTTGTTGTTAGGGTCTGTTGACCTTTCGTGGTTAAATTTTGTTCGAGATAAAATGCTTTTAGCCGAACCCTTCGGGCAGCGTTTGTTGGTCATTTGTGCTGCGTTATCGGCTCCTCGTGTAGGCTAGCTACACCACGGAGCCTCTGCCTTGTTCAAATACCCAACAATTCACTGCAAAAACAATCACGAAAGGTCAACAGACCCTAAGGTCTATCGTCGCCGTTTTATACATCTAATGGAAACTGCGTGGCCCATTCTTGAATTGGTGTTGGGCGGCCATAGTAGAATCCTTGAACTTGTTCACAGCCGAGTTGAGCTAGGATTTGCGCTTGTTCCGCTGTTTCTATCCCTTCGGCAACCACGGTGACATTTTTCATATCTTTCATGAGAGAAAGAATGGCCGCAGCAATCGAGTTTTCATAGTTTTCTTGTGTTAAAGGACTAATGAAAGCACGGTCTATTTTTAAGCAATCAAATGGAATGGTTTGTAAGTACGCCAATGAAGAATAACCGGTACCGAAATCGTCGACGGCAATGCCGACCCCGAGTGCTCGTATGTCATTAATGTTCTTCAGTACCGTTTCATCATCGATTAGATTACTTTCTACTACTTCTAACGTTAGGTTGTGTGGCGTTATTTGGGTTTTCTCTAAGATGTGTTTTAAATCGTAGATAAATTGTTCTGACGCTAACTGGGCAACCGCAATGTTGACGTGCAGATGAAAGTCTTTCGGCCAGCGTCCGGTGTCGATTTCATTTTGCGTATCTTGGCAGGCTTTCATTAAAATTTGCTGGCCAATTTGCAAAATCAAGCCACTTTCTTCTGCCACCGGAATGAACTGGAATGGTGGAATAAGGCCACGAGTAGGTGACAGCCAACGAGCTAAGGCTTCAGCACCGACAATTTTATTGGTTTTCAAATCAATCAAGGGTTGATAGAAAGGTTCAAATTCGTGGTGTTTTAACGCCTCAGTGATTTGCACAATCGTCTTAGTGCGCTGGAGCGAGGCTTCTTCAAGCTCAACCGAATAAGTCGCATCTTTCAGTTGCAACTTCTTGGCATGACTGAGTGCAATGCTCGCTTGGCGCAGCCATTGCTCAACTTGAGGTGTATCGACGGCTTGGCTGACCCCAATGGAAGGCGCTAATAAGATGTTTTCCATATCGACTGGAATGGCGGTGGCAAAGGCTTTTAGGATGACACTGACAAAAGAGGCTTTGGAACCTTCTTCCATGAATGGGATCACAATGGCAAATTCACTACCGCCAATACGTGCATGGTAGCTGGTATCTGGTGAGATATGTTTAATACGCTGCGCAATCGCCGTCAGTAGTTGATCACCTTTTAAGTAACCTAGACTGTCGTTGACATCACGGAAGTTATCAAAACCAATGACGAACACGAAACCGTCCAGTTTTTTGATGTTTTGGACCGCTTCGATGAGCCCTTCACGGCTGTAGAGCTGTGTTAATGAGTCATACGCGAGCTGTTTATGCAAGTCGGTAAACGCATTTTGTAAGTCACTCGCCATATCATTGAAAGACTTCACCAGGCTGTAGGTTTCAAACGTTTGACCAGACACTGGCAGTGGTGTCGTCCATTCGCGTTTCGCCAGTTTCTGCGCTGCTTTGGCTGTTTGTGTGATAGGCGATGTCACACGAGTTAAGAAGATAAAACCAGCTAGACACAAAATGAGCGTACTGGCTACGATCATAGTGTTCATCATGTCTTGTTGATTGGATAGCTTGCTTAATACTTCTGATTCTGGAATCGAGATGGCGATATGCCAGTCTAGCCCGTAGTCGTCGCGGAAGGAGGTCACATAAGCGAATTGTTTTTTCTTATTCAGCACATAGCTGAATACGGTGTCATCAACTTGGTCTAGATTCACGTAGGCTTGAGCCGTTGCTTTGATGGACGGGTCTTTACTATTAAAAATAGAACGACGACCACCACTGATAGAAAGTGGGCTATTGGCTTCTGTTTTCGGCGCGTTGTCGGAAAAAACGTTGTTTATATTTTCTGATTGGGCAATTAAGCGTTGCTCTGAGTCAAAGATGAATATCGAGCGACTATGCTTGCTCTTTTGTTCAGTTAAGAATTTATTGAAGGTGGAAATACGAATATCCGCCGCAATTACGCCGTAGAGCTCATTGTTGTTTAACACTGGAGTCAGTGCAGAAAGGGTGATGTCTTGTTTCTCGTCGTTATTGATATAAGGTTCGGACCACATTTGCTTACGAGCGTTGACGACAGGGGCAAACCAAGGTCTTGGGTGCATATCATAATTTTCAACACGGTAAATTGGGGTCGAGTGAGTGGTTGTGCCGGAGAAGACCACTAAATCGTCTTGCGTGGTTTCATCTTTTAACAATAGAGATAACGACTGATTAGCTTCACGACGGAACCCATAGTAATAACCACTTTTGTTCAGCCCGATATTAAGCATATCTAATTGAGGGACTTGGTCTTTGATATGGTTATAAGTATCAAAAATAAATTGAATACGGCTCTCAGAGGTGCTGTTTTCTGCCAAAAATTGGTGTTTAACGGATTGGCTAAGAGCTGAGCTGATGATGAAAGTAGGGTAAAGGTAATCGGCCAGGTTCGCTTTGATGGTTTGCGACATGGTCGTTAATTCTTTACGGCTGATCTCATTTAAGGTGTTTTCATAGCTGATCGATTGAATAACGTATATCACGCCACTCATGAGCAATAGAATGAGTGTCAAAGGTAGAATAATGGCGGTACGTAATGTTAATCGAGGTGCTTTCATCTGCATCTATATATTGAAAAGTTGAATGGTTAATTATAGTGGAAAAAATTTTAGGCAAGAATAGTTAACAAGATAAAAAAGTCTTAAAAATGAGACTTTAATTGATGTTATTTATCTTATTGATTTTAAATTTAATTAATCTTTTTTGGTTTACTTGTTGTAAATGAAATGTGATGTATTTATATGAAATGGTCATGATTGAAAAATGAAAAAAAATTCACCGCATTAAATTATAAATGCGGTGAATGTAATAATGATTTCTCACAGAGTAAGCCGATAAAGATTACTCAATATTGAGCTCTTTCAATTTTCGTGTCAGGGTATTTCTTCCCCAGCCTAATAATTTAGCGGCATCTTGTTTATGCCCATTGGTATGGGTGAGTGCGGTTTGCAATAGAATGCGTTCAAATTCCGGTTGGGCAATATTCAGCAGTTCTGATTCACCAGCTGCAAGCGCCGATTGTGCCCAGGATTCTAAGCGTTGTTGCCATGAACCCGCTCCACCCTCTTGGCTGTTAGCTCGTTTTTCATGAATCAATTCAGCAGGAAGATCGTTAGGTAACACTTCGCTACCACTGGCCATGACGGTCAGCCAGCGGCAGATATTTTCTAATTGGCGTACGTTGCCCGGCCAAGGTAGGCGGTTAAGGGTTTCGACTGTGCTTTTATGTAGCGTTTTGACATCAACGCCAAGCTCATCAGCCGCGCGGGCAAGAAAGTGCGTGGCCAATTTTTCGATATCCTGACGACGTTCTCGCAGAGCGGGAATGTGTACTCGAATGACATTCAAACGGTGGAATAAGTCTTCACGGAAATCGCCTTTTTCTACCAAACGTTCTAAGTTTTGATGAGTGGCCGCAATGATACGTACATCCACACTGACTGGAGCGTGGCCACCAACTCGATAGAACTGCCCGTCAGCCAAAACACGCAATAGACGAGTTTGAATATCCAGTGGCATATCACCAATTTCATCTAAGAATAACGTACCGCCATTGGCTTGCTCAAATCGGCCTTGGCGAACACTATTGGCGCCAGTAAATGCGCCTTTTTCGTGACCGAATAATTCCGATTCAATCAAATCTTTTGGAATTGCTGCCATGTTTAAAGCAATAAACGGGTTTTTAGAACGAGGGCTATGGCGATGCAGTGCGTGAGCGACCAATTCTTTACCCGTACCCGACTCACCATTAATTAATACTGAAATGGATGAACGTGATAAACGACCAATCGCACGAAACACTTCCTGCATCGCTGGGGCTTCACCTAGGATCTCCGGCGTGACGGTTTTGAGGACATCTTCACTGGTGCTGGTGTGTTTTTGTTCGTGGCTATGGGTAATTGCCCTTTCGACCAAGGTCAGGGTTTCATCAATATCGAATGGCTTTGGCAGATATTCAAAAGCCCCCGTCTGATACGCATTGACGGCTGCGTCCAGATCCGAATGAGCGGTCATGATGATCACAGGTAAATCTGGGTGGCTGGCTTGAACTTGTTTTAATAACGCTAATCCATCCATGCCTGACATGCGAATATCTGAAATTAAGACATCCGGTGTTTCTCGCTCAAGTGCTAATAGTACACTTTCGGCGTCGGCGAAGGTTTCGCAGTGTATATTGGCTGAAGATAATGTTTTTTCTAAAACCCAACGGATTGAGCTATCGTCATCGACGACCCATACAAATCCTTTACTCATATCCAAATTCCTTGCGCAAGTGTAAATAGGTTAAACAATATGAGGCATACTCCATACGTCATTAGACGGTTTGAATTGGTAGATAAATGGTGAAAACTGTATGCCCTGGCCAACTTTCAACGTCAATTTTGCCGTTGTGTTGGTCGATAATATTTTGTGAGATAGAAAGGCCTAAGCCCGTACCGCCTTCACGGCCGCTGACCATAGGATAAAAAAGTGTATCTTGCAGTTCTGCTGGTATGCCCGGGCCGTTATCCATGATTTCAATGCGTGCCACTAATTTGTGCCTTTGGCCGTGAATGTTGGCTTGGTAAACGGTGCGGGTCTTGATGGTGATGGTGCCATTAGGTTGGGGGGCTAACACTTGAGCGGCATTACTGGTGATATTTAAAAAGGCTTGCTCGACTTGATCGGCATCCATCACTATGTGCGGCATACTGGGATCGTAATCGCGTTCGATAATCACTTGATTTCCAAATTCAAGTTCCACCAATTGACGCGCTTTTTCTAGCACTTCATGTAAGTTGACCGGTGATTTTTTGCCTGGCTTTTGTGGTCCAAGTAGTCGGTCAACTAAGGCTCGCAGACGGTCTGCTTGCTCAATAATGATTTGGGTATATTCATTCAGGCTTGGGTCGGGCAACATTCGACCCAGTAATTGCGCTGCACCGCGCAGCCCACCGAGTGGGTTTTTGATTTCGTGTGCCAAGCCGCGAACTAATAATTTGGCCGCTTGTTGTTGAGCGTGTTGATTGAGCTCTTGGCTTAAGCGTCGTTGATAGTCAATTTTACGTACTTCGACCAGCAGCATTAATTGAGTTTTGTTGTCTGATTTGACTGAAAGTGGACTGGCTGTGACTTCTAGCAACATAGGCTTGCCATTGATAACAAAAGTCACGTCACTGTCGGTGATACTTTGCCCGCTTTGTAGTGGTTGAGTAAATAGCGCCAAATCCATTGAAGCGTGTTGGATCAGTTGTGCCAGTGGAATATGAATCAGACGTTTCGCGCTTTGTGAGAATAATTGTTCTGCTGCTGGGTTGGCATAATGAATGGTTAACTTTTCATCCAATAATAAGGTCGCGGTCACCATATTTCCGAGTATGGTGGTCGAGAGTTCATTAGTGTTAAAGCTACTGTGGGTCATCATGCTCAAAATCCATTTTTACGCACTAAAATGGTGCACCTGAAAGCATCAGTATGGGGCATGATAAAAATCAACACAAACAGAAAGTGTTTTTTTGTTTGTAGATAAAAGACTTATCGTGGCCTTTGCTCAATGGGGCACAGATTCAGTTCCACAATGAGGCAGTGATGCAACTATTTCACTGTTGTTCTATGCAGGTGCACAGTGATTGTTTTAGATGATGCAATAACCTTGCCGCTTTCGACAACATTGACTGAAAAAGTGTGCGTACCTCGGTCAATATTTTGCAATTCCCAAATGGCCGGAGTTTGTGGTGCACCATAAGGTTGCGTATCCATCATTAGTTGCAGTGCTTCGCTAATTCCGAGCTTACGGCTGAGTTCTCCCTGCACCGTGATATAGCCACGGCTGCTACGAATGGTTTGATCGTCCTGTAAATTGGCTAGCGTTACCGTGATGGTTTCTTCTTGCTGCTCTGCTTTGGTGCTGGTCTCCTTGTCTGTTGCTTCTGTTGCTTCTGTTGCTTCTGTTGCTTCTGTTACTTCTGTTGCTGTCTGCGGCGCTAACGTACTCTCGGCAGAGCTCGTTGCGGCGGCAACAGATTCGTCGATTTGCTGACTATTACCGTATTGTGGCTTTGGTGCAGGCGCTTTGATATCGGGCAGCGATACGGTTTCTTTATTACTCGCTTGAGAGGGCGGAGGGCTATCACTAAAGTGGGTAACGCCTTTACTGTCGGTCCACTTATAAACTTGTGCCGCCTGAGCCGTTTGCCCAATACCTAAGGTAACCAGCATTGTAGAGAGATGAAACAATATAGAGAGATGAAACAATTTCATGATGAATACCGTTTTTCAGTTTTATATTAATTCACACAATGACGGCGACTTTCCATTGCGTTTGAGCTGTTCTTCTTCCTAGAGATGCTCGAAAGAGAAGAAGGTTAGAGTTAGCTTAATTGATAGTCAAAAAGCGACAATAAAAAAAAGGCTCACCTGAGAGGCGAGCCTAAAATTTTCTTATTGTTTACACTGTTACAGAAAAAATCTGAACAGAGTCACCAGCTTGAAATTATACAGAGTAGTACAATTCAAACTCTAGTGGGTGAGTCGCCATGTTCACGCGCTCTACATCTTTTGATTTCAAGCTGATGTAAGAGTTGATGAAGTCATCAGAGAACACGCCACCAGCGGTTAAGAACTCACGATCTTCATCTAGCGCTTTCAGTGCGATTTCTAGAGATTCTGCTACTTTTGGAATCTCAGCTGCTTCTTCTGCTGGTAGATCGTACAAGTCTTTATCCATGGCATCACCAGGGTGGATCTTGTTCTTAATACCGTCAAGACCTGCCATTAGCAGTGCCGCAAACGCTAGGTATGGGTTTGCTGCTGGATCTGGGAAGCGAGCTTCGATACGACGCGCTTTCGGGCTTGGTACCACTGGGATACGGATAGATGCAGAACGGTTACGTGCAGAGTATGCAAGCATAACAGGTGCTTCAAACCCTGGGACTAGACGCTTGTACGAGTTAGTCGATGGGTTAGCAAAGGCGTTGATTGCACGCGCGTGCTTGATGATACCACCGATGTAGTAAAGAGCGAGTTCAGATAGACCGCCGTACTTGTCACCCGCAAATAGGTTTACACCGTCTTTTGCTAGAGATTGGTGAACGTGCATACCAGAACCGTTGTCGCCAACCAGTGGCTTAGGCATGAAAGTCGCTGTTTTGCCGTAAGCGTGCGCTACGTTATGAACCACATACTTGTAGATTTGAATTTCATCCGCTTTTTCAGTTAGCGTGTTGAAACGACATGCGATTTCGTTTTGGCCCGCGGTTGCTACTTCGTGGTGATGAGCTTCAACCACAAGCCCCATTTCTTCCATGATTAAACACATTGCAGAACGGATATCTTGTGAAGAATCCACTGGAGCAACTGGGAAGTAACCACCTTTCACACCAGGACGGTGGCCTTTGTTGCCTTCTTCGTATGATGTGCCTGTGTTCCAAGCGGCTTCTACGTCATCAATTTTGAAGAATGCGCCAGAAATGTCGTTGCCGTATTTGATGTCATCAAATAGGAAGAATTCTGGTTCTGGACCCACAAGAACGGTGTCTGCAATGCCAGTAGAACGCATGTAATCTTCCGCACGTTTTGCGATTGAACGTGGATCGCGATCGTAACCTTGCATCGTTGCAGGCTCAAGAATGTCACAACGGATGTTTAGCGTTGCGTCTTCTGTGAATGGGTCAAGAACTGCGCTTGATGCGTCTGGCATCATTACCATGTCTGATTCGTTAATGCCTTTCCAGCCAGCAACTGAAGAACCATCGAACATTTTACCGTCTTCAAAGAAGTCAGCATCTACTTGGTGTGCAGGGATTGAAATGTGTTGCTCTTTACCTTTGGTATCGGTAAAGCGTAAATCAACAAATTTAACTTCGTTTTCTGTGATCAGAGATAGAACATTTTCTACTGACATCTTGGATAACCTCCGGTGTTAACAATATGGTTTGAGCGATCAAAGCGATTCCAATGGATATCTAGCTTTAAGCATCTCGATTAAAATACAAATCTAATTTGCCAAAACTATTAGTTGCTAAAACTATTTCTTATTGAAACTAAAGCTAAAATCGTGCCAAAAATATAAATCCTTAAAAAACAATGAATTAAAGTTATCTATACCAATTAAGTGCATATCATTGCACTGTTTTGGAATCGATTTGCACCAAATTGGTGCTTTATGTTCCATTCTGATGCAAAAAGGATAAATAACTCTCCCTATTCAGCCGAGAATTGCACGGTTTGTCAATGTAATTAATAAGGGGGGAGGTAATGAGTAAGGAAAGCATCCCTATGGTGCGTAGGGCACACTTCACGGAAAAGAAAAATAAAACGCGCAATCAGAAAGAGAAGATAAAAATGAAAGGAAGAGGAAAAATTGTGTTGCTCGTCCAGGCCTTGTACTGAGTGGTCTACACTTAAATCGTCATTTCTGGGTAATATTTGTCCATTAATGTGACTTATTTCTAGGTTTTTTTCCAAAATCTGGTACATTTACGACCGTTTTTTTAATCAAGTTCGTCCAGTGTTTGGGCGTCTTTTATAAGTGAATCGAATTCCATGACTACTCCACAGATTGATAAGTTAAGAAATATCGCGATTATCGCGCACGTTGACCACGGCAAAACGACCTTGGTTGATAAGCTTTTACAACAATCGGGTACCCTTGAATCTCGTGGTGAAGCTGAAGAGCGCGTCATGGATTCAAATGACATCGAAAAAGAACGTGGTATTACCATCCTTGCGAAAAATACCGCAATTAACTGGAATGATTACCGCATCAACATCGTAGATACTCCAGGACACGCCGACTTCGGTGGTGAAGTTGAACGTATCATGTCGATGGTTGACTCTGTGCTTCTTATTGTTGACGCAGTTGATGGCCCAATGCCTCAAACTCGTTTCGTAACACAAAAAGCGTTCGCACACGGTTTGAAACCAATCGTTGTTATCAACAAAATCGACCGTCCAGGTTCTCGTCCTGATTGGGTTATGGATCAAGTGTTCGACTTATTCGACAACCTAGGTGCAACTGACGAACAGTTAGACTTCCAAGTGGTTTACGCTTCTGCGCTTAACGGTTGGGCGACGCTTGAAGAAGGCGAAACAGGCGAGAACATGGAACCACTATTCCAAGCTATCGTTGATAACGTTGAATGTCCAAATGTTGACATCGACGGTTCGCTACAAATGCAAATCTCTCAACTTGATTACAACTCTTACGTAGGTGTTATCGGTGTTGCTCGTGTAACTCGTGGTACGGTTCGTCCTAACCAACAAGTGACTATCGTTGGTGCTGATGGTAAAAAACGTAACGGTAAAGTAGGTACAGTGCTTGGTTACCTTGGCCTTGAGCGTCACGAAGTTGAGCAAGCTAACGCGGGTGACATCATTGCAATCACGGGTCTTGGTGAGCTAAAAATCTCTGACACCATCTGTGATGTAAACAACGTTGAGCCAATGACTCCTCTTTCTGTTGACGAACCAACAGTAACCATGACGTTCCAAGTAAACACTTCTCCGTTCGCGGGTAAAGAAGGTAAGTTCGTGACTTCACGTAACATTCTTGAGCGTCTAGAAAAAGAATTAGTACACAACGTAGCATTACGTGTTGAGCAAACCGATAACCCTGATCAGTTTAAAGTATCAGGTCGTGGTGAACTTCACCTTTCTATCTTGATCGAAAATATGCGTCGTGAAGGCTTTGAGCTTGCAGTATCACGTCCAGAAGTAATCATCAAAGAAGAAAACGGCCAATTAATGGAACCGTATGAGAAAGTGACTATCGACGTGTTGGAAGAACACCAAGGTGGCATCATGGAAAACATCGGTATCCGTAAAGGTGAACTGACTGACATGGCACCAGATGGTAAAGGCCGTGTACGTATGGACTTCGATATGCCTTCTCGTGGCTTGATCGGTTTCCAAACTGAATTCTTAACGTTAACTTCAGGTTCTGGTCTGCTTTATCATACATTTGATCGTTATGATGCACACAAAGGTGGCACTATCGGTCAACGTAACAATGGTGTGTTAATTTCTAACGCAACCGGTAAAGCGTTGACTTACGCACTGTTTAACCTTCAAGACCGTGGTCGTTTATTTGCAGAGCACGCGGATGAAGTTTATGAAGGCCAAGTTATCGGTATTCACAACCGTTCAAACGACTTAACCGTAAACTGTTTGAAAGGTAAGCAGCTAACGAACGTCCGTGCATCAGGTACAGATGAAGCTCAAACGCTATCTCCAGCAATCAAATACACGCTAGAGCAAGCACTTGAGTTCATTGATGATGACGAACTAGTAGAAGTGACACCTGAAAGTATTCGTATCCGTAAGAAGTTCCTAACGGAAAACGATCGTAAACGTGCAGGTCGTGCTGCTAAGTAAGCCGTAACCGCTTAAGCGTTTATACGCAATTAAAGCCGATGCTATCAATGCATCGGCTTTTTTATTATTCTAGAGACAGCCACATAAAGTCAGCTATGTGCTTAAATTACTTTAAGATTAGAGGTTGGCACTCTATTTGAAGCGCTTTATTTTGTGAAAGAGACCATCCTAGTTAAAATCATTAGGGACGTGATGATGGATAAAAAAATCAGCGTATGTATTCATTATCTGCTGTATTTAAAAGATAGAATCGTACTGGATCGTTTAGCGGTCAATGCCGGTTACATGGCCTACATTTCTTTACTTTCATTGGTGCCGTTGATGACGGTGTTGGTGACTGCGCTTTCAAAATTTCCTGTGTTTGAAGGCATCACCGAGCAAATTCAAGAGTTCGTGTTCTTAAACTTCATGCCTGCCGCGGGGGATGCCGTAAAAAATGCGCTCAACACGTTTATCTCTAATACGTCGAGCATGACCGCCATTGGGGGTGCTTTCGTCTTTATCACTGCCATGATGTTGATTTCAAACATAGATAAAAATCTGAACTACATCTGGCGAGTCAAACGTAAACGCCGCTTGGTGTATTCTTTCTCTATGTATTGGATGGTGCTCACCTTGGGGCCGATTCTGATGGGGGCGAGCTTAGCATTAAGCTCATACATCACCTCTGAGCAGTACTTAAGCAAAGAAGTGGTGAGTGGCATTTATCGAATTTTACCGGTGCTACTTTCCATGTCGGCGTTTGTCGGCTTGTACATGCTCGTACCTAACATTAAAGTGAAACTGCATCATGCTTGTGCAGGTGCCTTAGTGGCCGGTCTGTTGTTTGAGTTGTCGAAGAAAGGCTTTGCTATATACATCACTACTTTTCCTTCTTATCAGTTAATTTATGGTGCTTTGGCGGCGATTCCAATATTGTTCGTCTGGATTTTTTTGTGTTGGTTCATTGTATTAGTGGGCGCTGAAGTAACCGCGAGCTTAGGTGAACGAGAGCATTGGTATAATGATGAGCCTTATCATCCATTAAGGCATGTTGTTGAAAAAGTGAAAGGAAAAGGGAACGATTCGTGATTGCTTTGATTCAAAGGGTCAGTGAGGCCAGCGTAAAAGTTGAAGGTCAGATTGTCGGGCAAATTGATAAAGGTTTACTTGTTTTGCTTGGCGTTGAAAAAGGTGACGATGAAGCCAAAGCGAAAAGGCTGACCGAGCGCGTGCTAGGTTATCGCATTTTTGAAGATGAACAGGGCAAAATGAATCTGAATGTGAAGCAAGCGGGTGGTGATGTGCTGGTGGTTTCTCAGTTTACTTTGCCAGCAGACACCAAAAAAGGCATGCGTCCAAGTTTTTCGAAGGGCGCAGATCCTGCGGAAGCTGAACGTTTGTATGAGTGTTTTTCCGATTATTGTCGCCAAGCGAATGTGCGTACCGAAAATGGCCGTTTTGCCCAAGATATGAAAGTGGCATTAGTGAATGACGGCCCCGTCACGTTCTGGTTACAAGTCTAAATAATTAACAAGTAAGGGATTTACATGTTTAAGTTAGTGACGCCAAAAACCGAATCTGACTTGCAGGATTATTATCATTTTCGTTGGCAAATGTTGCGAGAACCATTTCACCTTCCGCTCGGATCTGAGCGTGATGAATACGATGAAATGAGTGAGCATCGCATGATTGTCGATGGCCGCGGCCGCATTATGGCGGTGGGGCGTATGTATTTAACCCCGAATAATGAAGGTCAAATTCGTTATATGGCGGTATTGCCTCAGCATAGGGGGAAAGGTCTCGGCTCGCTGATTTTAGTGGCTCTGGAGTCGTATGCGCTGCAAGAAGGGGCTAAGCGATTAGTGTGTAACTCTCGTCAGGATGCGATCAGTTTTTATGCCAAAAATGGTTTTGAAAGCCAAGGTGAATTGAGTGACGAAATTGGTCCAGTAAGACACCAGCAAATGCTCAAGCGTTTAAAGGCCAGTGCCAATGTTTCTCGCCGACCAGATTGGTGTGATGAGTTGCAAAAGCGTTGGCGTCAAGAAATTCCAATTTGTGCCGCAATGGGGATTCGTATTAGCCAATACACTGGGTATCAATTTGAATGCTCCGCGCCGTTAAACCCGAATATTAACCCACATGAGACCATGTTCGCTGGGTCTATTTTTACCTTAACCACTTTGACTGGGTGGGGCATGGCGTGGCTATTGATGCGTGAGAAAGGTTTGGAAGCCGATATCATTTTGGCTGACAGTAGCGTTCGTTTTCGTGCTCCCGTGACACAAAGTCCGGTTGCCGTTACTTCTTTAGATGGGATTAGTGGCGATTTAGATCGCTTAATGAACGGACGCCGCGCTCGTATTATCGTGAAAGTGACGGTTTATAGTGGTGATGTGGCGGCGGTTGAGTTTACGGGGACTTATATGCTGATGACGGACTTTTTAGGGGAAGCCCCTGTCGTTCGTTAGTGGTCGATGAAAATTCAAAATGGGTATAAAAATGCGCGATTCACTGAATAATGAATCGCGCATTTTTTTCGAGCCTTTTAACAAGCAAAGAGGATGAGGTAATTGGTACGATTGGTCTTATTTAGCGGCAATCGTTCTCAACTTGTACTGAATTTCTATCGCCAAGTAAGTTGAATATGAGCGCTTGGCATTGACCTTCTAATCGATATTGTAAATTGCCTTTCTCGGGAAATAAGAAATCGTACTCTCCACCGAAATGAGCAGAAAAATCTTTGCCATCAATACTAAAAGGCTTGAGCGATAAACGGCCACGGTCGGCGACTAAATGAATGTCACTGATGGTCACCGGTTGGGCGTCTTTTTTCTGGTTAGCTTGAGACTTCGCCTTGGCGTTTTCTTTCGCGTCTTGCTCTGTTGATAACGATGTTTCGTCTTGTGGTGGCACTAACGGTTCAACCTTTATTCCTTGATTACGCAGCCATAAGGTTTGGAAGTCATCTTCGCTGGTGGCTCGAGTCACACTCGCGTCTAACTTACCGGTCACGCTGTGATTAAAAATCAACTCATCGCCATATAAGCCTTCACCTTTGACCGTAAAGTCGGTAATGCCATCGAGATGAAGAGGCAGATCAAACCAACGCGAGAAAAAGCGCAGTGGAATGCCAGAGGCTTCAAGGTTGACATTCCATGGTTGACTGGTTTGATTGAAAGCCATATCCGCCGTGCCTTTTACTAAGCCATTTTCGAGCGGTATAAACAGTTTATCTAGCCAGAAATGCCCCTCTTTACTGTGCATACTGACAATCGGGTTTTTGCTGGTGACGTTATCGTAGGTGGCATTGGAAGCGCTGACGGTTAATTTGCCGCGCCATAGTCCCCAGTGCTTATCCTTTTTGATCTCGATGTTGTCACCTTCAATGCTTAAACCACTGGCTTGTTTGGCCGGAGTGGTAGTCAGGTCGATAAACTGTACATTATTGATGGTGACCATCTTAGCTTCAATGTTTTCCAACTGTTGCAAGTAATCGGCCACATGCTGTTTCGTTTCAGGGGTTGGAAACCATTTCATGTTGTTGATATTCAGCTGAGCGAGGTTCAAGCTGGTTGGGGTTAGGGTGCCTTGCAGGTGTAAATTACCTTGCAACATTTCTAAAGAAATATCTCGAATATTGACCGTATCGGGCTGTAGGCTGATATCCATCGCTGGGGATTGAATTGCTTGTCCTAAAAGGCTCATGTTGTCCGCAGTGGCGAAGACTGAGGTATCACGCTGTTGCCAAACCTGTAAAGGCAGACGTAAGTCATTGGCATTTAATTTGATGTTATTGGCACTCAATAGCGAGGTTTCTATGCTCGATTCACTGATGGTTAAATCATCGATCAGCATAGGAATGTGGTCGAACCAATTCAGACTGGCTTTGCTGATGCTGTCTAAATCATTTTGCTGCAAACGTAGCCCTGTGATGGACACTCGCGGTAATTGCCATTCAGTTTCGGTTTGTTTTTTGGTTGCTTGAGCCGCAAATTGGCCTTGTCGCCATTGGAAGCGAATATCGTAAAAAGTGGTATGTGTTGGGGTGATGTCGACATCCAAATACACTTTATCTAAGGCTTCACCTTGCCAATACAGTTGGTCAGCAGATAATTGAATCTCGCCATAAAACGGTAATAAAGGGGCATCACGATGCTTCGGTTGTTTGATTTGAATATTTACATCTCGAGCGACCCAGCCTTGGTTGGCAAAATCAATATTGGCGATAGAGAGCTGGTTCAATTGCATATAACGAGGTAACGTCATTTTGGGCCAGCCGCTTTGTAATTTAACTCCATCGATAACCACATTATCGATTTGAATCTTATTTTCAGCCCAGATTTGGTCACCCAGCCAAATATCCATTTGTTCGATTAAGGTCGATGAATTGTCTTGGCGTTTGATTAACACGCCATCAAGTTGAATATGATGGGGTTCTTGATAGGAGTATGTGACACCTCGCACCTGGACTTGACCGTCATAAACGTATTCCAGCGCAGTGTTAACGACTTGTGCCGCATATTTTGTGTGCAGAGCAGAATAAGACGCGGATAGCGCAATTACCACTAATGACAGTAAGCCGACAACAATGGCAAGCAGTTTTCTCATGTAATGTCCTATTATATTCAAGTCACTGGGTAGGGTAACTCATTCCAAAATCATTGAATCGTGAGAATAAACATATGCATCAATGACGAGGGGGAAGTATAAGCACTTCTGCTTGTTGGCACAATTTTGATGTGGGGTTTAAATTATCCTGCGCCTGAATAAAAACGAGAAACCCGTAGGCTTCTCGTTGTGGTTAACGTGGTTAAATAGAATTAGTCCAGTTGAGGGCCAGCTTTGACTAATGCTTTACCTTCCTCGTTATCAGTATATTGAGCAAAGTTCTTAATGAACAATTGTGCGAGCTCATCCGCTTTGGCTTGCCATTGCTCGGCATTTTCATAGGTATCCCTAGGATCCAAAATGCTGGCATCTACGTTCGGAAGCGAAGTGGGTACTTCAAGGTTAAAGGTTGGGATCACCTTGGTTTCTGCATGATCAATTGAACCATCTAAGATTGCATCGATAATGCCACGAGTATCTTGAATCGAAATACGTTTACCACTGCCGTTCCAACCAGTGTTAACTAGGTAGGCTTCCGCGCCCGCTGCTTCCATGCGTTTGACTAACACTTCCGCGTATTGGGTTGGGTGCAAAGTTAAGAAAGCGGCGCCAAAGGCGGCTGAGAAGGTTGGCGTTGGTTCGGTAATGCCACGTTCTGTCCCCGCTAACTTGGCAGTAAAGCCAGATAAGAAATGGTATTTGGTTTGCTCTGGTGTCAATTTAGACACTGGGGGCAACACACCAAAGGCATCCGCGGTTAAGAAAATCACTTTTTGTGCGTGACCGGCTTTGGATACCGGCTTAACGATATTATCGATATGATAAATCGGGTAAGACACGCGGGTGTTTTCGGTTTTTGACCCATCATCGAAATCGATTTTACCCTCTGGCGTGACTGACACATTTTCTAGCAATGCGTCACGACGAATCGCATGGTAAATATCTGGCTCGGCTTCTTTCGATAGCTTGATGGTTTTGGCGTAACAGCCGCCTTCAAAGTTGAATACGCCATCGTCATCCCAACCGTGCTCATCATCACCGATTAATTGGCGTTTTGGATCGGTCGAAAGGGTGGTTTTACCTGTGCCAGAAAGGCCAAAGAAAATCGCGACATCGCCTTTTTCACCAACATTGGCAGAACAGTGCATTGACGCCATGCCTTTCAGTGGTAACAGGTAGTTCATCATCGCGAACATGCCTTTTTTCATCTCACCGCCGTACCAAGTACCACCGATGATTTGAATGCGTTCGGTGAGGTTAAATGCCACAAAGTTTTCTGAATTGAGACCTTGTTCTTTCCAGTTTGGATTGGTGGTTTTCGCACCATTCATGACCACAAAGTCCGGAGTGAAATCTTCTAATTCCGCTTCACTTGGGCGGATAAACATGTTTTTTACGAAGTGTGCTTGCCAAGCGACCTCGGTAATAACCCGGACTTTTAAGCGAGATTCTGGGTTAGCGCCACAGAAGCAATCACCCACAAATAAACGTTTATTTGATAATTGCTTGGTGACCAATGATTTCAGCTCTTTCCAAACCTCAGGAGTGATGGGTTTATTATCGTTTTTACCTTGATCAGACCACCACAGCGTATCTTTGGTGACCTCATCTTTGACGATGTATTTGTCTTTAGGTGAGCGGCCAGTAAAGATGCCAGTGTCGACAGAAACCGCGCCTAATTCCGTCACGATACCTTTTTCATAGCCAGTTAATTCGGCTTTGGTTTCTTCGGCAAAGAGTTGTTCGTAGCTTGGGTTGCGAACAATATCAGTCACGTTGCTGATACCGTAAGCAGATAGATCTAACGTAGTTGTAGGTGCAAGAGTAGCCTGATCCATAACAGTCATAGATGCTCCTTAATAGGAAATTTGTAGGATATTTATATTATTTTAGTTGAAATACACTATAACCACTTTCTTCGTGCGGTTTTATGATCGTGTATACAACTTTAGAGTAGCAAAGAAAGAAATAGAAAAAGTTGTGATCAAGAGCAGTCTGATTAATATCTGAAACGAAATAAGTTGTGATCTAAAACAGGCTAGATAGGCTGAGGAGGGGATTAAGAAAACAAAAAAGCCGCTTTTTGAAGTGACCCCATAAAGTTGGACAGTTCTGTTAAGCGGCTTGTAAGGCCTGATTTCGATATTCTATCGGAGTCAGGCCTTTTAATTTCACCTTGATGCGTTTCGTATTGTAGTACTCGATGTATTCTTCAATCTGTGTGATTAAGTCATCCGCATTTTCAAAGTGCTGGTTATGGTACATTTCTGTTTTCAGCAAGGCAAAGAAGTTCTCTGCTACTGCATTATCTAAACAGTTTCCTTTTCGCGACATACTTTGAGTTAACCCTCGGTCAGCGAGAGCTTTCTGATATTTTCTATGCCTATATTGCCACCCTTGATCGCTATGAACGATTGGCTTCGCGTTCTTATCTAAGGTCGAAACTGCCTCTGTTAGCATGTCAGTGACGAGAGGTAAGCACGCGTTTTTAGCAACCTTATAAGCGACGACTTCCTGTGTAAATAGATCGACGATTGGTGATAAGTACACCTTCTGCTGCTTAACTTTAAACTCAGTGACATCTGTTACCCATTTCTCATCTGGCTTTGTTGCAGTGAAGTCACGCTCTAGTACATTCGGAGCGGTTGTTCCTGCTCCTCCCTTATATGAGCTGTACCGCTTGGGCCTAACCGTTGATTTCAAGCCAAGTAACCTCATCAGACGTTGAACTGTCTTATGGTTTAACATCACGTCCTGCTTCCTTAACTCTAGGTGAATGCGACGATAGCCATACCTCCCTTTATGGTCATGGTATATTTTCTCGAACAACTGCTTCTCATCTTGATAACTATCTGCGGCGTTGCTTGATTGCGTATGATAGTAGAAGCTACTTCTCGCTAACTTAAGGGTATATAAGAGATGTTGTTGTAAATATTGATTTCTAAGAGCTAGAACTACTTTCGTTTTTTCTTTGTTCGACGACGTTTCTCCTGTTCCAGCTCCTCTAACTTTTTTAGGACAGCGTTCTCTGCTCGCAAGTACGCTAACTCCTCTTTGAGCTCTTCAAGTGTTTTCTCATCATCGTGCTTATCTTGAATAAAAGGGTGTTTACTCATTGTTGGTCGTCCTTTGTTGCGCTCAAGTCCCTGAATACCATCTCTTTGATATTGTTTGAGCCAAACAGAGAGAGTGCCAGGAGACGAAAAATTCAATATCGCACTAGTGTGACTGACAGACCAACCATTCGTCCACATGTGTTTTAAAGCTTGCAGTTTGGTCTGTGCGGTCTTCGCAAATCCATGAGGTTTAAATGACTGATAACCATGAATATCAAACACTTGTGCCCAGTAACGTATTTGACGTGATGGTATGGAATGAAGACGAGAAAGCTCTTCAGATGAACTCTCGCCTTGTAGATATTGTTTAGCAATAGAGCATTTCAATGCTCGACTGTACTTGGACATAAAAAGACCCCCAATAATTGGTGTCCAACTATTGGGGGTCACTTCATTTACATGGCTTTTTTATCAATTATATGTCACTTATTGTATACAATGAATTAATGTAGGTTTTTCTTCGCAGCCGTGACGATTTCATCCACTTGAGCCGCATCAAAAGAGTAAGTGGTGCCACAATAATCGCAATGTAAGGCCACTTCACCATCGGTGGCGAGAATGTCATCTAACTCTTCTTTGGCCACGGTAGCGATCGCACCTGCGCTACGTTCACGAGAACAACCGCAGAAGAACTCAACTGGATGTGGTGTGAATAACTGCACTTTTTCTTGGTTGTATAAACGATACAACACTTCGTTGGCTTCCAGTGAAAATAGCTCTTCGTTTTTAATTGTTTCGGTCAGCTTTTCTAGGTGGTCGAAATCATCGGCAGAACCTGTGCCATCTGGCATGATCTGCAGCATCATACCAGCAGCATGAGCTTGACCTTGATGCTCACCCGTACGGATCCATAGGCGCGTTTTTAGCTGTTCAGAACGCTCAAAATAGCCTTCTAAAATTTCCGCTAAGCTATCGCCTTCAAGACCAACCACACCTTGGTAGCGTTCGCCTTTATTCGGTGAAATAGTGATCACTAAGTGACCTTTGCCAATTAAATCGTGCAAGCTGGCTTCCGGATCGATTTGGCCTTTGTAGCGAGCCACACCACGTAATTTTTGGTCGTGATCGCCATTAATCACCACTAAAGAGACTGGGCCGTCACCTTGCAGTTGCAAAGTAATAGAACCTTCAAATTTTAGAGTGGCGGTTAATAAGCTGGTGGCCACTAACAATTCGCCAAGAATCGTTTGAATTGGCTGCGGGTAATCCTTATTAGCAAGAATTTGTTGATAAGCCGTATCGAGTTGAACTAGCTCGCCACGTACAGACAAATCTTCGAATAAATAGCGGTGCAAAAGGTTATTTGCCATGAGTTTGAGACCTCGGCGTGTTTATTGATGTTTAAATTTAATTAAGTTGCGACGCTGTTTCTTATCAGGGCGACGCTCGGGGCTAGGGCTGTATAACGCGTTGAGTTTATGTTTTTGCGCATTATCTTCACGCTTTTGGATGCTGGTTTGCGTTTCAGTATACAAGGTTTGCGCTTCAGGCGCACCGCGACGTTGATCGGAGATTTTCTCTACTATCACGGTTTTTTCTTCATTACCTTGACGTAAACGGATCTCAGCGCCCAATTCGACGATTTTACTCGGCTTGGTACGTTGGTCATTATAGTGGACTTTACCACCATCAACCATGCTTCTGGCTATCGAACGAGTTTTGTAAAAACGTGCTGCCCAAAGCCATTTGTCTAAACGTACCGATGATGTTTGTGAGCTCATTCTGAGATATGCCCCTAAAAGATGAACAGTAAGGCGGTTATCTATGATGCCGACTTACATATAAATGACATAAAAAGTTGTTATTAGACTTAACCTGTTGCAAAGGAAATGGAGCCTCGATCAGTATTTTTCAAGTTATATTAGGAAAAAGACAGTATCTTGGGATATTTTCACTTTTTTCGTGGTCTGCCAATAGGCCTGGTCAGGCTAAAGTAGATAGAATGGACAGCCTGTAACACTGGATGAGAAACAAAGAGACGAGAAACTCAGAAAACCTTGACTCTTAGCATAAGAACGTATGATTTTATTTGGTTTAATCCCTTTAAACCGTTAAGGTTTACACTCCTCGATAATTTAACGCGAATGGACTCGGAATAAGATGTCATCAAACTTGGTGTCGAAAGACAACTGGCAGCAACAATGGGCACAACTATCAAGCCGTTGGGTACAAAATCAGGCTCAAGTGAGCTTTTTGTGTACTTTAGTGCTGGTGGCCATGATCGCTTGGTTGGTGGGAATCCTTATTTGGTCTTTATTCAGTACTCAACCAACCGTTTCTCGTTGGACTGCGCCTCAAGTTTCAGGCAGTAGCGCTTCTGCTCGTCCACAATCGACCGATTCCGTGTCTTCTTTGCTCAGCGCGAATTTGTTTGGTTTATACACGCAAACCCCAACCGAATCGTCTCAACCCGTGACCAAAGATGCCCCACAAACGCGTTTAAATTTAACGTTAGTCGGTGCAGTGTCCAGCAGTAACGATAAACTCAGTTTGGCTATTATTGCTAACCAAGGTAAACAATCGACTTATGGTATTGGTGAAACCATTGATAATACACGGGTGACATTACAAGCCGTGTATGTCGATCGCGTCATCATTCGTAATCAAGGCCGAGATGAAACCTTGATGTTACAAGGCATAGATTATAGTGCCTCGCCGCAACCGGTGGCACGTCAAGCCGTCGAACCAGCTCAGACAGGCGATGGCGCGGCAGATTTAGATACGATCCGTGAAGAGATCTCGTCGGATCCGCAGAAGATATTTCAATACATTCGCCTTTCTCAAGTGATGGAAGAAGGGCAATTAAAAGGTTATCGCGTACGGCCTGGTAATGATCGTGCACTTTTTGATCAAGTTGGCTTGAAAGACGGTGACATTGCGACTTCCTTAAATGGGCAAGATCTTACCGATGCCTCTCAAATGACGGAGCTGTGGAAGACCGCATTAGATTCAATGGAGTGGAATCTCACTGTTGAACGAGATGGCCAGCCGCATGATATTTATATTCAGTTTTAAACGGCCTCATAGCAGCCGTTTCAGGACAGTAAAATCACCTTTGGTGAGCAGGAGCATAGTTTGAAAAAGTGGTTGAGCAAAGTCTCACTGATTGCATTAACAAGTTTGATGTCAGTATCGGCCGTTGCGGAGGATTTTAGCGCAAGTTTTAAAGGCACGGATATTCAAGAGTTCATCAATATTGTTGGACGTAATTTACATAAAACCATCATCGTTGACCCAACGGTACGCGGTAAAATTGATGTGCGTAGCTACGATGTATTGAATGAAGAGCAGTATTACAAGTTCTTCCTGAATGTGTTGGAAGTGTATGGCTACGCCGTGGTGGAAATGGATGATGGTATCTTGAAAGTCATTAAAGACAAGGATGCCAAAACATCGGGTGTACCGGTTGTCGGTAATGGTGAGAATGTCAGCGGCGATGCCGTGATCACTCGCGTTGTGCCAGTGAAAAACGTTTCTGTACGTGAATTATCGCCAATTTTACGTCAGCTTAATGATAATGCCGGTGCCGGTAACGTAGTGCATTATGACCCTTCTAATATCATTCTATTGACTGGCCGCGCATCGGTGGTCAATCGTCTGGCGGATATCATTAAACGCGTCGATCAAGCCGGTGACAAAGAAGTCGAAGTGGTGGAGCTAAAGAACGCTTCCGCCTCTGAAATGGTGCGCATTGTCGATTCATTAAACAAAAGCGCCGATGCCAAAAATACCCCAGAATTATTGCAACCGAAATTGGTAGCGGATGAGCGTACTAACTCCATTTTGATTTCTGGCGATCCGAAAGTGCGTGAGCGTTTGAAAAAGCTCATCAGTCAGCTTGATGTAGAAATGGCAACCAAAGGCAATAACCGCGTGGTGTATTTGCGTTATGCTAAAGCCGAAGATTTAGTCGATGTGCTCACGGGCGTGTCTGAAAACCTCCAAGCGGAAAAAGAAGCCAAATCTGGCACCACAACCAGCAGCAATGGCGGCAAAGTGATGATCGCGGCCGACCCTGGTACTAACGCTCTTGTTCTTACTGCGCCGCCCGATATTATGAAAGCGCTGCAAGATGTGATCAGCCAGTTGGATATTCGCCGTGCGCAAGTTTTGATTGAAGCGTTAATCGTGGAACTATCCGAAGGCGATGGCATCGATCTTGGGGTGCAATATGGCAACCTTGAAACCGGTTCTATGGTGCAATATTCCAATGCTAATGCCCAAATTGGTCAGGTTGCTGTCGGTATTGAAGAAGCCAAAGACAACACTTCAACGACGGCTGTTTATGATGACAATGGTAACTTCTTACGTAATGAAACTACGACAGAAGATGGCGATTACTCAACCCTAGCCGCCGCATTAAGTGGCGTGAATGGTGCCGCATTGAGTATTGTAAAAGGTGACTGGACGGCTTTGATCAGTGCCGTGGCGACCAATACCAACTCCAACATTCTATCGTCTCCGAGTATTACGGTACTGGATAACAGTGAAGCGTCTTTCATTGTCGGTGAAGAAGTGCCAGTGGTGACTGGTTCGACAGCCAGTTCTGATAACTCAAACCCATTCCAAACGGTGGATCGTAAAGAAGTGGGTATCAAATTGAAAGTCACGCCACAAATCAACGAAGGCGACTCGATTCAAATGAAGATCGAACAAGAAGTGTCAAATGTTCTTGGGCCAAATGGCGCGGTCGATGTGCGCTTTGCTAAGCGTCAGATTAATACTTCAGTGATGGTACAAGATGGACAAATGATTGTATTAGGCGGTTTGATTGATGATCGCGCACAAGAAAGTGTCTCTAAAGTGCCACTATTGGGCGATATTCCATACCTAGGTGCGCTGTTCTCTTACACCACCACCAGTAAAGAGAAAAAGAACCTGATGGTATTCATCAAGCCAACCATTATTCGTGATGGCATGGCGGTCGATGGCTTATCACGTCGCAAGTACAATTACATTCGAGCTGAGCAATTATACCGCGCACAAAAAGGCTTGAAGTTAATGCCAAACACGGAAACGCCAGTGATTCCAAAATTTGGCCAAGACACGCGTCAACCGGCTGAAATTCAAGCGTTCCTTGATCAGTTAAATCAAGATGAGTCTCAAGGTAGCGTGCAATGATGTTGGATGATGACACTCAAGCAGTAAGCGCAGAAGTCGAAACTCGTTCGGCGCTGCGCTTGCCTTTTGCTTACGCCAAGCGTCATAAAGTGGTGCTGGAATATGGCGAGGCGCAACCTGTGCTGTATTACGCTGGAGAGTTGACGCCACAAGTGCTGTTAGAAATTCGTCGTGCCTGTGGGCAAAGTTTTAAGCCGCAACCGTTAGATGCGAATGAATTTGAAAGTAGATTAACGCAAGCCTACCAACGTGATTCCTCTGAAGCGCGTCAGTTAATGGAAGACATTGGCGCCGATGATGACTTTTTTTCATTAGCAGAAGAGCTACCTGAAAATGAAGATTTGTTGGAATCTGAAGACGATGCGCCGATCATTAAATTGATCAACGCCATGCTCGGTGAGGCGATTAAAGAAGGGGCGTCGGATATTCATATCGAAACCTTTGAGAAAGTGCTCTCGATTCGATTCCGTGTGGATGGTGTCTTGCGTGAAGTGTTATCTCCGAGCCGTAAACTCGCGCCGATTTTGGTGTCACGCGTTAAAGTGATGTCAAAACTCGATATTGCGGAAAAGCGTGTGCCGCAAGATGGTCGTATTTCGCTACGCATTGGTGGCAGGGCGGTAGACGTGCGTGTTTCTACCATGCCATCTTCACACGGTGAGCGTGTGGTGATGCGTTTGTTAGACAAAAATGCCACTCGCTTGGATTTACATAGCCTTGGTATGACCAAGAAAAATCACGAAGCATTTCGTCATCTGATTGCGCGCCCACACGGCATCATTTTGGTGACAGGCCCGACGGGTTCCGGTAAATCCACCACCTTGTATGCGGGTTTGCAAGAGCTCAACAGCACCGAACGAAATATTCTTACAGTCGAAGATCCGATTGAATTTGATATTGATGGCATAGGCCAAACCCAAGTTAACCCGAAAGTGGACATGACCTTTGCACGTGGCTTACGTGCTATTTTGCGTCAAGATCCAGACGTGGTGATGGTGGGGGAAATTCGAGACTTGGAAACGGCGCAAATTGCGGTTCAGGCCTCACTCACTGGTCACTTGGTGATGTCGACACTGCATACTAACACCGCAATTGGTGCCATTACTCGTCTGCGAGATATGGGCATCGAACCTTTCTTAATTTCTTCGTCTTTACTCGGCGTATTAGCTCAGCGATTAGTGCGAACCTTGTGCCCGAGTTGTAAAGAGCCGTATCAAGCTGATAAGCAACAGAAAAAACTGTTCGGTTTAAAGAAAAGTGACGAGCTAGAATTGTATCGCCCTACTGGTTGTGAGCACTGTAATCATAAAGGATACCGTGGTCGAACTGGTATTCATGAACTGTTATTGATTGATGAAGATACTCAAGAGTTGATTCATTCAGAAGCGGGTGAGCAAAGTATTGAGAAACAAATTCGCTCACATACTCCGAGTATTCGTGATGATGGTTTAGCGAAAGTGCGTCAAGGTATCACGACTTTAGAAGAAGTGTTACGCGTGACCAAGGAAGTGTAAGTCATGGCGGCATTTGAATACAAAGCACTGGATGCAAGAGGTAAGCAAAAGAAAGGTGTATTAGAGGGGGATAATGCTCGCCAAGTACGCCAACGCCTCAAAGAAAAAGGCTTAATGCCAACCGAAGTGGTGGAAACTAAAGCCAAAGCGCAAAAAGCCAAATCCAGTGGTTTTAGTTTTCAACGCGGGATCAGTACCAACGAATTAGCTCTGGTGACACGTCAACTGTCGACTTTGGTTCAAGCCGGCATGCCGCTAGAAGAATGCATTCGTGCTGTGGCGGATCAAACTGAAAAGCCGCACATTCGAAATATGTTGGTCAGTATTCGCTCGCGAGTGGTCGAAGGCTACACCTTATCGGACAGCATGGCGGAATACCCAGCTGTGTTTGATGATTTGTTTTGTGCCATGGTCGCAGCGGGTGAAAAATCGGGCCATCTGGATGCGATTTTGGATCGCCTTGCTGATTACGCTGAAAATCGCCAAAAAATGCGTTCTAAACTGCAACAAGCCCTGATTTACCCAACCATGTTGACCTTAATTGCGATCAGTGTGGTGGCGTTTTTACTCGCGGCGGTGGTGCCTAAAATTGTCGATCAGTTTGTACAAATGGGGCAAGGTTTGCCTGCTTCGACCCAGTTCTTGCTGCTAGCGAGTAACTTTGTTCAGCATTGGGGGCTATTGGTTTTAGGCCTGATAGTGGCACTGATTGTTGGCTTAAAGTGGGCCTTAAAAAAGCCAAGTTTTCGCATGAAATGGGACCGGAAAATTTTATCCTTGCCTGTGATTGGTAAGGTGGCAAAAGGGTTAAACACCTCACGCTTTGCCAGAACGCTCGCGATTTGTTCTTCCAGTGCGATTCCACTGTTAGATGGGATGCGAGTGGCTGCCGATGTGATGAGTAATCAATATTTTAAAGCGCAGATTTTAGAGGCGGCAGATAAAGTGCGTGAAGGCACCAGCTTGCGTAAATCACTAGAGCACACCAAGCTGTTTCCGCCGATGATGCTACACATGATCGCCAGTGGTGAACAAAGTGGTGAGCTTGAACCTATGCTGATCCGCGCCGCCGATAACCAAGACCGAGATTTTGAATCCCTGGTCAATATGGCATTAGGCATTTTTGAACCATTATTGATTGTGTTTATGGCTGGCATCGTGTTGTTTATTGTCACAGCAACGTTAATGCCGATATTGGAATTGAATAATTTGGTAACGCAGTAAGGATGAAAAGCGTTGCTAGGTCGCTTCGCTGCTAGGTCGCTTCGCTGCTAGGTCGCTTCGCTGCTAGGTCGCTTCGCTGCTAGGTCGCTTCGCTGCTAGGTCGCTTCGCTGCTAGTACTATAGGAATGCTTTTGTCTTTTTCGAGCCACGAGCAGCGTAGCGCCCGAAACTCGAGATACGTCCAAAGAGATACGTAACTTATATTTTTGTAGGAGTCACAATGAGTAGAAAATTGAATTTATCAACGAATAAACAACAGGGCTTCACCTTGCTTGAAGTTATGGTTGTGGTGGTGATTTTGGGTATTTTGGCTAGCTTTGTTGTACCTAACCTTTTAGGTAACAAAGAAAAAGCCGACCAACAAAAAGCGGTGACCGATATTGTGGCACTGGAAAATGCACTCGATATGTACAAGTTAGATAACAGCGTTTACCCAACCACAGATCAAGGTTTAGATGCATTGGTTTCAAAACCAACTGGCAGCCCAGAGCCTCGTAATTACCGTGATGGTGGCTACATCAAGCGCCTACCAAAAGACCCTTGGGGCGGTGATTATCAATACCTAAGCCCTGGCGATCACGGTACGGTCGATGTGTTCACTTTAGGTTCTGATGGCCAAGAAGGCGGTGACGAAGGTTCACAGCAAGATATTGGCAACTGGAATATTCAGGATTTCCAATAATAGAAAACGTGGCTCGGATTACGGTCGTTTCACTTCTCGTAGCTCGAATAGCGTCATCCTGAATAGCGACGAAGGAGCGTAGTTCAGGCTCTCCTACCACTTTTGATGTATCAATGAGTTGTGGGAGATTCCGTATCTTCTTCGCTTAGGCTCATGTACGGAATGACGGCTAAAAACTCGTAACATACTAAGGAAAAGAATGCAGCGTCAGCGTGGTTTTACTTTGTTGGAAGTGCTTTTAGTGGTGGTGCTAATGTCACTGAGTGCGCTCACGGTGGTGCAGACGTTGCCACAAAACAAAGACGACCAAGCGAAAGAGGAAGCGTCACGTTTCTACCAACGGCTGCAATTATTAAGTGATGATGCGATCTTAAGTGGTCAAGATTATGGCCTATTCATCGATGCCAAAAAGTCGCACTATCACTATATGCAGCTGGGGGATAAAGGTTGGCAAAAAATGGAAGATAGCCCGCAATTTGCTTCGACGGATTTACCGCAAGATCTGAGCGTGACTATTGAGCTTGGCAGCGATGCATGGAATAACCGTGATTCCTTGTTTGAGCAAGAGGATTTCTACGAAGACCGTTTTGACGATGAAAATGCCAAACCTAAGCCACCGCAAGTGTATGTGCTGTCGAGTGGAGATATGACCCCATTTGAGATGAGTTTTGCTTCAGAGCCCAATCAAGCCTTAGAGCAAACCTGGCGTGTCAATGTATCAGAAGTGGGCGAAGTGCATTTATTAGCGCCGGGTGAGGTGTTAGATGAAACGCCTTAATCGCACTCGAGGCATGACACTGCTTGAAGTGTTGATCGCATTAGCCATTTTTGCCACTGCTGCGATCAGTGTGATTCGGGCCGTGACTCAACACATCAACACCTTAACCTATTTAGAGGAAAAAACCTTTGCCAGTATGGTGGTGGATAATCAATTAGCGATGGTGCATTTAGCCACATCGTTTACCGCCTCTAAAAAAGGAGTCGAGGAGTTTGCAGGGCAAAAGTGGTATTGGACAGCCACTCCGGTAAAAACAGGATTAGGGCTGATTCAAGCCGTCGATGTGAGCGTATCATTACATGAAGATCGCAAGAGTAACCTCATGACGGTGAGAACCTATGTTAAGCAGTAAGACAGGGTTAAGCAGTAAGACAGGGTTAAACCGTAAGCTTGGGTTAAGCCGTATTCGTAAAGCGGTGGCTGGTTTCACTCTCATTGAAGTGATGGTTGCCATTATGGTGTTCGCTAGCTTAAGCATTGCCGCCTATCAAGTGGTTAATCAGGTGCAGCGTAGCAATGAGCAATCGGCAGAAAAAACGGTGCGCTTACAACAAATTCAACGCGCGATGATCGTATTGGAAAGCGATTTTCGCCAAATGGCAGCTCGTACGTTTAAAGGACGCGCCAATGCGACCACGACTCGAATGTTGTATGTCGGAGAGTATGTTTTAGATTCTGACTCTAACGGAATTTTATTTACCCGTTTAGGTTGGCAAAATCCTCAGCAAGCCTTTCCTCGTGGTGAAGTATTAAAAGTGGGTTATCGGTTAGTTGAGCACAAACTTGAGCGAGTGTGGTGGCGCTATCCAGACAGTGCAGAAGGACAAGAGCCATTAACAAGGGATGTACTCGATAAAGTCGAAGGCATCAGTTTTCGTTTTTATGCGGATGATCAATGGCAGCCAACCTGGGAAAGCGAAAACCAGTTGCCATCAGCGGTCGAGGTGAATATGACGCTGCAAGATTATGGCAAAATACGTCGAGTCTTTTTGATTGCACCTGGTGCTTCGAGTTCGGCGCTTAATGAGAATTCAGATAATGATAGCGCCAATGAGGTGACGCAATGACGTCGCCCTTGAAGTTGCAAAATAAAGGCGTTGTTTTGGAAAAAAGCACTCAGGGAAAAAGCGGTCTGCAAAAAAACGGCCTGAGAAAAACCAGCTTACAAAAGCAGCGCGGTGTGGCATTGATTTTTGTGTTGCTGTTAGTGGCTGTGCTAGTGGCAATCGCGGCTACCATGACTGAGCGTATGTCGACCCAGTTTTATCGCGCCAGTAATTTATTGCATCATCAACAAGCGTATTGGTACAGCGTGGGCGTTGAAGCACTTGCGCAAGCGGCGATAGAAGAAACTTACAAAGATAACGCGGATAACATCAATCTGAGCCAAGCGTGGGCAATAGAGGGGACGCAATACCCGCTAGAAAATGGTGAGGCGATTGGCAGCATTATTGATAAGCAGGCGTGTTTTAATGTAAACGCCTTAGCCAGTTTGCCTGAGACCAATTCGTCACAGCGGCCTTATTTATTAAAAGCCTTAGCCTATATGCTGCAAGAGCAAAGCCAGCAGCAGGAGAATAGTGGCGCATCAATCGACAGCTATCAGGCAGAAGTGATAGCGGACTCCATCAAAGAGTTTGTCGATAGTGATGCACAAGTCAGTACCCCAAGCGGGGTAGAAAGCAGCAATTATGAAGGGATGCAGCCTAGCTATGAAGCCCCCGATGGTTTGCTTGCCGATAACAATGAATTGCGTGCGGTTTATCAAGTGACTCCGCAAGCCATGACCATTTTACAGCAATTGACCTGTGCGCTGCCCACGACCGACTTGTACATCAATGTGAATACGTTAAAGCCTGAACAAGCGGCGATTTTAGCTGGCATGTTCCAACCGTCTTTAAGTTTGAGCGATGCTTTACAGTTAATTGATTCAAGGCCTCGCGATGGTTGGAAAGACGTCGATAGTTTTTTAAATGAAGCTGAATTAGGCAAAGTGGCCGCTAATATTAAAAGTGAAGCGAGCCCTTTTTTAGCCGTGACCAGCCAATATTTTGAATTGCATACACAAATTAAAGTGGAAGATTCACGAGTGAGATTACGAAGTTTAATCTACAGTGCAGATAAAAAAACGACGCAAGTAATCCGTCGTCGTTTCGGAGGGATCAGTGAACGAGTTTCTGACAATCAAGCTGAGCAGTAACCCAACCGATCCAATACCTTGGTTAGTTTGGTCGAATAGCTTAAATGATGTGATTGCATCGGGTGAATTAGCTAATCGAGAGCATTTAGCAGAGTTAGTCGATTACAGCGCTCAGCGTAGTGTGATCGCCTTATTGCCGAGCAGTGAGGTGTTGATCACTCCGATTCAAATTCCAGCTGGTGCTGGGCGTCAATTAGCCAATATGTTGCCATTTTTAATGGAAGATGAACTGACGCAAGACATCGACAAAATGCACTTTAGCATCATTAAGAAGCAGGGTGATGAAGCCATTGTCGCCACGGTATTGCATCAGACCCTTGCTGATTGGGTTGAACGTTTTAAATCTCATGGCATAACGCTGAAAAAAGTTTTGCCAGACTGCCTTGCTTTACCCTTAAAAGATGGCTGCATTAGTGCCATGCAGGTGGATAATCAGTGGCTATTGCGTAAAAGTGATGTGAAGGGTGCGGCGGTTGATGAAGAATGGCTGGAGCTCTTTTTAAATTCAGGTTGGTTACAGCCCGATGGTGATGCTTTGCATTTCGATGAGTTGCTGCAAGAGTCATCTACTGATGAAGCGAGCGTTGAAAGCCTTGATTTTGAAAACCCTAGCTCTGAAAACTTTAGCTCTGCAAATATTAGCGGCGCTGAAAATAATGAGCTTGAGGTGATGTCGGAAGTCATCGAAGCAGCACAGTCCAGTGTGGAAGCATTAGGACAGTCGGATGAAGCTTCAGAGTCATTGACCATTTATTGCTACAGCGATAAGCCGCAACAACATACGCAATTGCCCGGCAAGTGGCTGGAAGCGCCAAAAGAAATGTTGATGCAGACTTTATCGCAAGGGGCCATTTCTGCTTCGGTGAATTTACTTACTGGGCCTTTTAAAGCGCAGTCTTCTTGGTTTAAACACTGGAAAATGTGGCGTAAAGTGGCGGTAGCCGGTGTTATTTTTATTGCATTATTGTTGGTGCAGCAAAGCGTGCAAGTTCAGCAACTAGAAGCGCAAACCCAAGCTTACCGCACTGAAAGCGAACGTATTTTCCGTAGTGTTTTCCCAGATAGACAGCGTATTCCTACCGTCAGTTATTTGAAGCGTTTGATGCAAGAAGAGGAAAGCGCGTTATCGGGAGGCAATAGCGCGGGCGGTCCATCATTATTAGGTTGGGTTGCCCAATTACCGCCAGCACTGCAAAAGGTGAAATCGGTCTCGATTCAAAGCCTTCAATTTGATGGTTCGCGTCAAGAAATTCGCCTTAATGCGCAAAGTAATGATTTCCAATCATTTGAAATATTACGTACTGAGCTCGCGAAAACTTTTTCGGTGGAACAAGGCCAATTAAATAAGAATGGCACTGTGGTCCAAGGCAGTTATGTGATCAAAGAAAAAGGGGCGGGGAATTAAAGATGAATGAAAAAATCACGACCGCATTAGCCCCTATTACTGCATGGTGGCAAAGTATTTCAAGCCGAGAGCAACGCCTTGTCTTGGTGTGTCTTGGCCTGTTTGCGCTTGGTTTTGTGTACTGGGGAATTTGGCAACCACTCAACGCTCGTACCGAGCAGGCACAAATGCGCCTGAATAGTGAAAAGCAACTATTGAGTTGGGTTACTCATTCGGCTGATAACATCGTGACTTTACGCGCTCAAACGGGATCGCAAGGCGTACAACGTAATCAGCCCATGAATCAAGTGATTTCCTCGACCGCTTCACGCTACAAGGTCGAGTTGATCCGCATGCAACCGCGTGATGATATGCTGCAAGTTTGGGTGCAACCCTTACCATTCAATACCTTGATTAATTGGCTGGCGCAATTGCGTGACCAATATGGCTTGCAGGTGTTGTATCTCGATATTAACCGTGCCGATCAATCCGGTATGGTGGATGTCAATCGACTGCAATTTACGCGAGGTTAAGGAGCGTGAAGTTGAAAGGTTTGAAATGGTATCTGAGTCTTTTTATCTTGGTGTTGTTGGCAAGTTTGGTGGCTCATATCCCTGCCGCTTGGGTGTATCAGCAACTACCTAAAACTCGTGGTATTGACGTCACGGGAATCTCAGGCACGATTTGGAATGGGCAATTGCAGCAATTGTCGGTGAATAGACAAAGTTATGGCGGTGTCTCTTGGCGCTGGCAACCGAGTTCGTTATTGAGTGCGAAACTGCAATATCAAGTGCGTTTTGGTCAAGGCAGTAGCGTGCGCTTAGCCGGGAAAGGGATCGTTGGCGTCGGACTTTCAGGTTTGTATGCGAAAGATGTGTTGGCTTCTGTACCCGTTGAGCAGGTGCTACGCTATATACCAATGCGAGCGCCGATTGAGTTAAAAGGTCAACTTGAGTTATCGTTAACCTCTCTTCAATATGCGGCACCTTGGTGTGAGCAAGCCAGTGGTAGCTTAGCGTGGAGTGGCAGTGAAATCCTTTCACCCGTCGGGCAATTAACGCCGGGGCCTGTGATTGCCGACCTAACCTGCCAAGCTCAAAATATTGAAGTGAAAGGTAAGCAAAATAACGATCAAGTCAGCAGTGAGTTTACCGCCAGTTTGAATCAACAAGCTCGTTATCAATCGATGGCGTGGTTTAAGCCAGGCGCGAATTTCCCGCAATCGATGGCAGAACAGCTTAAGTGGTTAGGTAATCCTAATTCTCAAGGTCGTTATCAATTCAGTTTTGCGGGTAAGCTGTAACTGGATTCGATGTAACTGAATTGAATGTTACCGGGCTCAAGACCCTAGGCTCGAGTTAGGAGAAACGATATGGCAAAACATCAACACCCTGAAATATTGTCAACCTCCGTGGTGGCAAAGTCGCGCCTGTTTGCAATTGAATCGCTAGAGCTTCGTTTCTCTAATGGTGAAGAACGTACTTATGAGCGTATGAAACCGAGCAATCGTGGCAGTGTCATGAGTGTGCCAGTGACTGCCGATGGTGATTTGCTCCTGATTCGAGAATACTCTGCGGGTACTGAGCGTTATGAACTGGGTTTTCCTAAAGGCTTAATTGATCCGGGTGAAACCCCAGAACAAGCGGCGAACCGTGAGTTGAAAGAAGAGATTGGCATGGGGGCAGAACATTTTGTTGCCTTAAAGCAAGTCGTGCTCGCGCCGTCTTATTTTTCTAGCCGAATGACATTATTTTTAGCCACAGGTTTGTATCCCGAACGTTTACAGGGCGATGAGCCAGAAGAACTAGAAGTGATTCGTTGGCCTTTGCAGCAAGCAGAAGAGTTACTGACTCACATGGACTTTTGCGAAGCACGCAGTATCAGTGCGTTAATGTTGGCATTACGAGAATTAAAAGCACAAGGCTTATTAAAGGAAGCGTGATTTATGGCAATTTCAAGCGATCTTTCTCATCTTATTCCGCAAGTCATTAGCATCGCCCGCGAAGCCGGTCAGCGCATCTTGGAAATCTATCACAATAAAGATTATCAAGAGTTCGTTAAAGACGATGATACTCCGGTGACCACTGCTGATTTGGCCGCGCATAAAATTATCATGCAAAGCCTAGCAGAGCTCACGCCGAATATCCCCATTCTGTCTGAAGAAGATGCCGATATTAGCCTAAAGAAACGGTCTCAGTGGAATCGTTACTGGCTGGTGGATCCGCTTGATGGCACGCAAGAGTTTATTGCACGCAGTGGGGATTTTGCCACTGTGATTGCGCTGATTGAGAATAATCATCCTGTGATGGGCGTGGTCTATGCCCCCGTTTCGGGCGTCACGTATTTTGCTTATAAAGGTAAGGGGGCGTGGAAAATTCCGGAAATGGATGACAGCATTCGTATTCACACCTTAAAACATGATAGTGACGATCAGTCGATTGCGATTGCCATCAGCCGTCGTCAAAACATCAATAAGATCACCGAAAAGCTGTCACCAGCACGTAACTATGAGCTGGTTCCACTTGGCTCAGCGGCGCTCAAAGCTTGTTTAGTGGCGGAAGGTGCAGTGGATTGTTATATCCGTTTGGGCCCAACCGGAGAATGGGACACCGCCGCGACACAGTGTATTGTCGAGGAAGCCGGAGGCCGTATTCTCAGCACTCAACTTGAACCACTTTCTTATAACGAGCGAGATACGTTACAAAATCCAAACTTTATTGTGCTTGGCGATGAAGGGATAGGTTGGGAGAAGATACTGACGCAAGCGATGTAAGTGAAGTCGAAGCGAGAGCTCGTATTTCGGGCGCTTCGCTACTCGTGATTCGAAAAAAGCCAGAGCGATAATATTATCGATCTGGCTTTTTATTGAACATGAAAGTCGAGCTACGAGTGCGAAGCATCCGAGCTCCAAGCATCGTGATTACATATAAGAATGCTCACCGGCTTGGTGTTCAGTTGAATCGCGTACGGCGGTTAGCTCACCTGGGAACTGATCAATCAATTGCTTTTCGATGCCTTCTTTTAGCGTGACATCCACCATTGAACAGCCGTTACAGCCGCCGCCGAATTGAACTAGAGCCACACCGTCATCAGAAATACTGATTAGGCTAACATGGCCACCATGACTGGCTAGCTGTGGGTTCACTTGAGTTTGGATCGCGTATTCAACACGGGCCATTAATGGCGCATCATCATCCAATTTACGCATTTTGGCGTTGGGTGCTTTTAGCGTCAGTTGTGAGCCCATTTTATCGGTAACGAAATCAATCTCAGCGTCTTCTAGGAAAGGCAGGCTTAATTCATCAACATAAGCGTTAAAGCCCTTAAATTCGAAAACGGTATCTGAGGCTTCCACTGATTCCGGTGGGCAGTAAGACACGCCACACTCTGCGTTAGGTGTACCAGGATTAACCACAAACACGCGAATATGTGTTTCATTAGATTGTTGTTCAAGCAATTTTGCAAAGTGTGCTTGAGCACTTTCTGTAATAGTAATTGTATCTGACACGACTAATACCTGACTATTTTAGTGGGCTTTTAAGCTATTTTACTCCTGTTATTGCTCAGATCCAAACCAATTTACGGAATCCTGCTTATTTAGGTGATGGGGTGCGCGATAAACAGTACACATCAATGTGTTTCACTCCGGCTTTACGCAAGGCTTGGCAAATTGGCTTTATGGTGGCACCGGTCGTGACGACATCGTCCACCAAAGCCACATGGTCATGTTTGGGTGGTTGAACGAGTTGGAAGGCATGACGGGTATTGCGTAACCGCTGTTTTTTATCGAGCCCTTTTTGTTGTGGGGTGGCGATCACTCGTCGCAATATTTCATGGTTTACACAATAGGATTTGTTTTGTTTGCGCCAAGTTCGAGCCAATTGCTCTGCCAACTCACTACTTTGATTAAAACCACGTCTCCACATTCTGCGCCAATGCAAAGGCACTGGAATCAATTCTGGCGCTGGATTTTCAATCTTATCCGCTAACAAAGGCGCAAGATCCGCGGCTAGCCAAAATTGACGCTGGTATTTTAACTGCTGAATATATTCTTTCAGTGGCGCTTTATAATCGTTGATGCAATACAAACGATCCCAAGGTGGTGGCTCTGAGAGGCATTGGCCGCATTGTGCAACCGTATGTAGTGTCGTCAGGCCACAATCTTGGCAACGAGGTGCGGATGACGTGAGTCGCTCAACACAAGTGTCGCACCATAACGAATGTCGCGGTATCTCGGAGAGGGTTAAGCGACATAAATGGCATTGCCGAGGTAGCCAAGCCAATAGGGATTGTAGTAATTTCATTTCTTATCGTTTAATAAAATAAAGCAGTGACTCATGATTCATTCAAAAGTCACGCTTTAAGTATGAAATTAGTAGGAAAAGGTATGACATCGCTGCAAACAAACAAGCTGCACTGGCAAACCCAAGGAGAAGGGCAAGATTTAGTATTGATTCATGGCTGGGGAATGAATGGCGCAGTGTGGCAGCAGACGATGGATTCACTGGCTCAGTCGTTTTGTGTGCACAGTGTTGATTTGCCCGGCTATGGGTTAAGTCATCAGGCGAGCGCCAGTGATTTAGAGGATATGTGTCAGCAAGTATTAGCTCAAGCGCCAGATAAGGCGGTGTATGTCGGTTGGTCGTTAGGCGGTCTGGTGGCGACCAATATTGCAGTGACACACCCTGCGCGAGTGGAGCGCTTGATTACCGTGGCTAGCTCACCAAAATTTGCCGCAGAGAAAGGTTGGCGTGGCATTCAGCCTCAAGTACTCAGTGATTTCACCTCACAGTTGACCAATAATTTCCAGAAAACCATTGAAGGCTTTATGACGCTGCAAGCCATGGGCAGCCCATCGGCAAGGCAAGATGTCAAAGCGATTAAGCAGCAAGTTTTTTCCCGCCCTATGCCCAATCCCGAAGCACTTGCGCTTGGATTGGATATTCTAGCCCAGGTCGATTTACGCCCAGTGTTGGCGGATATACAAGTGCCGTTTTTGCGTTTATACGGCCGCTTAGATGGGTTAGTGCCAAAGAAAGTCGAGCAAGATGTGTCGCACCTTGCCCCGAACAGTCAATGCCATGTATTCGAAAGCTCGTCTCATGCGCCATTTATGACCGAGCATGAGGCGTTTTGTCGGATGGTTGAGGAGTTTGTGGGTGGAACGGTTAAGAGTGGTTAACGTTACTCGAAAGCTCGGTCGTTTCACTTTTCGTGGCTCGAAAAAGCGAAAAGACTGTTGCGAGGTGCGAGAACGCTTCGCTTCGTGTTGCGAGAAAAGGCTTTCCACTTAACACGCAAGCGCTCCTATCTTTTCCAAGTAACGAGCAGCGTAGCGCCCGAAACCCGAGTACCGTAATCGGCTTTTAAACCACCTCGATCTTTATCCCTTGCTGCTTAATCAAGCTCGCCATTTCTTTTGGTGGTGCTTGGTTGGTGACAATCAAATCGACATCATCAATTTTGCCTAAGTTTACCATCGCATTGCGGCCAAACTTCGAATGATCAATGGGAAGAAACACTGCGCGGCTGTTTTCAATAATGGCACGTTTGACTCGCACTTCGTGGTAATCGAAGTCGAGTAGTGAACCATCAAAATCGACGCCACTGATGCCTAAAATGCCGAAATCTAAACGAAATTGAGAGATGAAATCGAGCGTGGCTTCACCGGTCACGCCGCCATCTTTATTGCGTACTTCACCGCCCGCCAAAATCACTTTAAATTCCGGCTTACTCATTAAAATGATGGCAGCATTAATGTTGTTGGTGACGATTCGAAGTTGCTGGTGGCTTTCTAATAACGCTTTTGCCACGGTTTCAGGAGTCGTGCCAATATCAATAAATAAGGTTGAACCGTCAGGAATATGCTTCACCAAAGCACGAGCAATCTTATTCTTCTCGTTTTGGTTCATGACTTTACGGTCGCTATAAGGCGAGTTTTCAGCGCTGGTTGCCAGCGTGGCGCCACCATGATTACGGCGGATTTTGTTGGCATCGGCAAGCTCATTAAGATCACGACGAATGGTTTGTGGGCTGACGTCAAACATCTCAACCAAATCATCGGTACTGACATAGCCTTGTGCTTTGACTATCTCAATAATTTTCGCATGCCTTTCACTTGCTCTCACGTTACTTTCCCTTTTTTCGCTAACAACCAGAAAGAGTGTACGTGATTTGCATAATGAAAGGCAATGTATCCACGAATTAGCCCACAATAAATGCTCAAATCGTTATATTTATCCCACCTTTTGAGTGTTATCGAACGTTTTGTTTTGAGCGTTTTGCGACTTTGATTCGATATAATCATTCACTAGCGCCTGTTCCACTTGGCTAAGCACAATACCTAGCTTGGTGCGACGCCATAAAATATCGTCACTGGTGTAGGCGTATTCATGTTGGATTAAGTAATCGATCTCACATTGATAGACACCTTGAGCAAAGCGTTGTCCCATATCTCTTTCGTCCTCAATACCTTGCAGCATGCGTTGTGTATTCACCCCATATTGATGACAGTAACGACGAATGGTTTTATCAGTAAGCCAAGGGCATTGCTGGCGTAATTTCATCGCTAATAAATTTTCATCATAGCCTTCGCCACCCGGCAAGATAGAACCCGCGGTCCAAGCATTACCCATTTGTGGGAAGAAAGGCGCAAGTTGTTTCATGGCCGATTCCGCGAGCTTACGATAGGTCGTTAACTTACCACCAAAAATGGACAGTAATGGCGCTTCTTCCCCTTCCTGTTCAAGCGATAAGGTGTAATCACGCGTGATGGCTTGTGGAGAGTCGGATTCATCATCACACAATGGACGAACGCCACTGTAAGTCGAGACGATATCTTGGCGTGCGATCTGGTGAATGAAATGCTGGTTCACAACCTTAATCAAGTAGTCAATCTCGGCATCATCAATGGCGACTTTTCTTGGATCGCCTTGGTATTCAACATCGGTGGTACCAATCAGCGAGTAGTCTTCCAGGTAGGGTATCACAAACACAATGCGTTGATCGTCGTTTTGCAGAATATACGCCTGCTCTTCCTGGTGGATCTTCGGCACAATAATATGTGAACCTTTGATCAAGCGGATCCCATAAGGTGATTGAGCGTTCATGTTATCGGTAATAAAACTGCGCACCCAAGGACCGGTGGCATTGACTAAAGCGTGGCATTGACGTTCAAAGCGCGTGTTAGTGCGCTTATCCAATAGGGATACCTGCCAGATATCACCAATGCGTTCCGCTTTTTCAACCACACAATAGTTCTTGATTTCGGCACCTTGCTGCTCTGCTTGCTGAATATTGAGCAAGACCAACCGGGCGTCATCCACCCAGCAGTCTGAATATTCAAAGCCTTTAACCATTTCTTCTTTTAAGACATTGGTTTGGCGGAAATCGACGCCATGGCTTCCTTTCAAAGTTTCATTTTTTGCAAATAAGCCGCGTTTACCGAGATGATCGTAAAGGAATAAACCGGCACGGATCATCCATGCTGGGCGTAAAAATGGGCGATGAGGCAGACGAAAACGCATTGGTTTCGCGATATGCGGTGCTTTTTTGAGTAACACTTCACGCTCAGCCAGTGATTCTGACACTAAGCGAAACTCATAATGCTCAAGATAACGCAGACCACCGTGGATAAGCTTTGAGCTTGCTGATGAGGTAGCGGAAGCAAAATCGTTCGCTTCATAGAGGGCTACGTTTAATCCTCGGCCAGAAGCATCCGCTGCGATACCGGCACCATTGATCCCGCCACCCACGACGATGAGATCTAACACCTCATTTACATTTTCTTTCTTTGTCATCTTAACCTCGGTTCGAATTTATCAATAAAATGTTCGTTCGAGCATTTTTGTTATAATTTACCGAAAATAAATAAACTGTCTAGATCATATTTATGTTCTTTTTTGTTTTTATGTTTATTTTTATTGCTCGAATAGTTAAAAATTTGAGCGTACGCACATTTGTGATTATTGTTTGTTTACATATTTGTTACATGTTGTAGCTTTCAGTTCGAATTATTCCAATAACTAGGATCTTTTTAGAAGTAGATCTGCCAATAACTAAAAATAGGTCGTCAAATGTCTACAACAAATAAAAATCAATTACTCGGAGAGTGTTTGTCGGAATTTATCGGTACAGGGTTACTGATCTTTTTCGGGGTAGGGTGTGTTGCTGCTCTAGTGCTAACTGGAGCCAGCTTTGGACAATGGGAAATCAGTATCATCTGGGGGATAGGGGTTGCTGTGGCTATTTATTGCGCGGGTGGGGTGTCCGGCGCACATTTGAACCCTGCGGTAACCATTGCTCTCACCTTATTTCATGGCTTTGATAAAAGAAAAGTCATTCCTTATATTGGTGCGCAATTGCTCGGTGCGTTCAGTTCTGCTGCTTTAGTGTACGCTTTATACAGCAATCTCTTTACTCAATATGAAACGCTTCACTCTATGGTGCGTGGATCACAGGATAGCCTGGCATTAGCTGGTATTTTCTCAACCTACCCAAATCCCGCTTTAAGTTTTGGCGGTGCTTTTGCGGTGGAATTTGTCATTACGGCAGTATTGATGTTTGTGATTTTAGCGCTGGGTGATGATAGAAATGGCGCACCAAACGGAGCCGTCACACCTTTATTAGTTGGGCTATTAATTGCAGTAATCGGTGGTTCTCTTGGTCCATTGACTGGCTTTGCGATGAACCCTGCGCGTGATTTTGGACCGAAGTTTTTTGCTTACCTGGCTGGCTGGGGCGATATGGCGTTAACTGGTGGCAAAGATATTCCGTACTTTATTGTGCCGATTGCTGCTCCTATTCTCGGCGCCTGTTTCGGTGGTTGGTTATATCCAAAAGTCATTGGTGCCTATCTAGCAGAAGTGGATCAACAGCCAAATGATCCGGCAGAGAATGCACCACAAGTTTCAACTAATAACGCATAACAACATCACGATATAAATAGGAAAATAACATGGAAAAGAAATACATCGTCGCTTTGGATCAAGGCACAACCAGTTCTCGCGCAGTGGTACTCGATCGTGATGCCAATATTGTTTGCAGTGCGCAGCGTGAATTTACTCAAATTTATCCGCAAGCCGGGTGGGTTGAGCATGATCCATTGGAAATCTGGGCATCGCAAAGCTCGACTCTGGTTGAAGCACTGGCGAAAGGCGGCCTACATTCGGATGAGATTGCCGGTATTGGTATTACTAACCAGCGTGAAACCACCGTGGTGTGGAACCGAACTACGGGTAAGCCGGTTTATAATGCCATTGTGTGGCAGTGTCGCCGTACTGCGAGTATTTGTGAAGAACTGAAAAAAGCCGGTCTTGAAGAGTATATTTTAGAAAACACCGGCTTAGTGGTCGACCCGTATTTCTCGGGTACCAAAGTAAAGTGGATTCTTGATAACGTGGAAGGCGCACGAGAGCAAGCTGAAAAAGGCGAATTGGCATTTGGTACCGTCGATTCATGGCTGATCTGGAATATGACTCAAGGCCGCACTCATGTGACGGATCCAACCAATGCCAGCCGTACTATGTTGTTTAATATCAACACCCTTGAGTGGGACGACAAATTGCTTGATGAGCTTGGCATTCCTAAGTCTATGATGCCGGAAGTGAAGTCATCGTCTGAAGTGTATGCGCAAACCAACATTGGTGGTAAAGGCGGAACCCGTATTCCCATTGCCGGTATTGCGGGTGACCAACAAGCGGCGTTGTTTGGGCAGATGTGTGTGGAAGCCGGACAAGCGAAAAACACTTATGGCACAGGTTGCTTCTTATTGATGAACACCGGCGATAAAAAAGTGACCTCGAAAAATGGCTTATTAACCACCCTTGCTTGTGGACCTAAAGGCGAAGTGAGCTATGCCCTCGAAGGTGCAGTATTTATGGGTGGCGCATCGATTCAATGGTTACGTGATGAATTGCAATTGATTAGTGATGCTGCTGATACCGAATATTTCGCGACCAAAGTAGATACCTCAAACGGTGCTTATGTCGTGCCGGCTTTCACTGGATTAGGTGCTCCACATTGGGACCCGTATGCTCGTGGTGCGATTGTTGGCTTAACGCGTGGTGTCAACCGTAACCACATTATCCGTGCCACTTTGGAAAGTATTGCTTATCAGTCATTGGATGTGATTTCAGCCATGCAGGCCGATTCAGGAATCAAGCTTGATTTCTTGAAAGTCGATGGCGGCGCGGTAGCCAATAACTTCTTAATGCAGTTCCAATCGGACGTGTTAAACACCGAAGTTCAACGCCCAGTTGTCACTGAAGTCACCGCGTTAGGCGCTGCATACCTTGCCGGCCTTGCCGTGGGTTTTTGGGGTAGCATTGATGAGCTGAAACATAAGTCAGAGCTAGACCGAGCTTTTAAACCTTGCGCCGATGATGGCAAACGTGAACGTCGTCATAACGGCTGGAAGCGAGCAGTAGAGTGCGCGAAAGGCTGGATTGAGGAGTAAAAATAACGAGTCTCGGGCGCTGCGCTTCTCGGACGCGTTGCTGCTCGTGGCTTGGAAAAGCAAGAGCAGGAGAGCCGAGATTCGGGGACGCTGCGCTCGGGAGCCGAAAAGCGTGTACGGTACTCGGTTTTCGGGCGCTACGCTGCTCGTGGCTCGGTAAAGATAAGAGTGGTTTCTAGTTGCGTGTTTCGTGTAGCTTGGAAAAGCAAGAATCAGAAGATCCGAGATTCGGGGACGCTTCGCTCGGGAGCCGAAAAGCGGTTACGGGTTATGGTATTCGGTTTTCGGTCGTTTCACTGCTCGTTACTTGGAAAAGATAAAAGCAGATGCGTTGTTTATGTATTGAAATAGAGAATAAATAACGTCATTCCGTACATGAGCCTAGGCGAAGAAGATACGGAATCTCCTACAGCGTGTTGATACATCAATTACTGTAGGAGATCCTGAACTACGCTCCTTCGTCGCTATTCAGGATGACGTCTTTCTAGATGACATCATCCATCCTAAGATCTTTCGAGCTAGAATCAGCAACGCGCCCGAAAACCGAGTCACGTTCATGCTTTTTCTCGTAACCCGAAGCGAAGCTTTCACGCATCACGCGACAATCTTTTGCTCTTCCTCGCTCTGGCCTTTCGCTTTCCGAGCGACGAATTACCTTTTAAAAATTAACGGTAGTCGTTTCACCTTCAGTCAACGTTGTTTCTTTCACTTGACCATCGGGTTGAGGGATCGTCAAACCATCAAACTGGATAGAATCATCCGCTTCGCCACCACAATATAATGCGACAGTGTAAGTGCCACTGGGTAAGAAGCCGAATTCATACGTGCCTGCTTCATCGAGCTTAGCAGTAGCATAAGGTTCAATTGTTCCTTCTGGTAGCGTTGACGTTGAGCTAAATTCTTCGTCATTCTCGTCGTATAAATCACCGAGTTTAGTGCTGTCTAAATTTGAACCTTGATAAAGGTAGACAAAATTATCTTCTGTCGCGAGGCAGGTATCTGTAATGGTCGTGATAGCACCATTTAGAGTAGCCGCGCTTTCATTATCAATAATTGAAACGCCATGCGGTTTGAGGATGTATCCATTGTTGTTATTAGCGTTCCCTCGTAATACCAGAGATTTACGTAAATCAAACTCAATAGTAAAGGCTTGAGTGGCATCTTCCGTCACAGTGAAGCTACCCAGTCTTAACTTATTGCTCGGTTGTTTGAGTGGCTGCTCTCCCGCATTATCAATCACTTTATTGATGCCGCTTTCTTTAGTGACATGCAAAATAAGGTTCTTGTATTCACCGACAGGAACAGGTTCATCGGTAATAATGAGTTTTGAATCTTTTCCCTGATAGGCAAGCAGATCAATTTGGTGGTAATCCACTCCGGCGGAATCCGGTTCGACATCTAAGGTAATCGAGTCGCCACTTTGGGGAACAAGTTCAATTTGTGTAATGCCAATATAAACATTTTGCGCTTCATCTACTGGTGCATCGGAGACGGCAAAAGAAACATTCGCGGTTTTTTGTGGGTCGCTATCGTCTGAGTCGGAACCACCACAACCACTAAGAATTAAAGCTGACGTTGCTATCACTGCTGTTAAATATTTCATGATTCCCTCATGTATTTTTTAGAATGTAGAGAATCTAATTTTAGGTAATGTGATAAAAATGTTAATAGCACTTGCGGTTATTTAACATTTATTGACGGAGGATTGACGGGAAGAGTGGTTTCGATACTCGATTCTCGGTCGTTTCACTGCTCGTTACTTGAAAGAGAAAAAGCGGCGGAGGTGGTGTAAAAAGGCGTCATCCTTGAGGAGCCTAGGCGACATCGAGGATCTATATACAGCACGCTGTAATAAGATTCCCGCTCTCTCTAAAGCTCGGCAGGAATGACGACTTTTGGGGCGAGCGCTTTTTCGAGTAACGAGCAGCGGAGCGCCCGTCACTCGAGTAACGTCTACCTACTTCTTCGCTTTAGCAAACGCGGCCGCGAATGCGCCACCCATTGCGCCACCACCAATTGGTTCTGGCTTGCTTTGACGTGGCTGTTGACGAGGTGCGCGACGATCACCGCTTGGTTTTGCACTGCGCTGTGCGTTTTGCTCACCCGGCTCATCGGTTAAGCGCATTGATAGGCCGATGCGTTTACGTTGAATGTCGACTTCCATCACTTTGACTTTGACGATGTCACCGGCTTTAACCACTTCGCGTGGGTCCGACACATAGCGGTCGGTCAGCGCGGAGATGTGCACTAAGCCGTCTTGATGTACACCAATATCAACGAAAGCACCAAAGTTGGCTACGTTCGATACAACCCCTTCTAAGATCATGCCAGGTTCGAGATCTTTGACTTCGTTTACGCCTTCAGCAAAGGTCGCCGTTTTAAACTCTGGGCGAGGGTCACGGCCCGGTTTGTCGAGCTCTTTGATGATGTCAGTCACCGTTGGCAGACCAAAGGTCTCGTCGGTGTAATCGGCGGCGCGTAGATTGCGTAAAAACTCACTGTCACCAATCAGTGCCTTGGTGGCTTTACCGGTTTTCTCAGCAATCTTCTTCACTACAGGGTAGGCTTCAGGGTGTACAGAAGAGGCATCGAGAGGGTTTTTGCCATCCATAATACGTAAGAAGCCAGCACATTGTTCAAAGGCTTTTGGCCCCAAACGAGGCACTTTTTTGAGGGCGCTGCGTGATTCAAAACGACCTTGCTCATCACGGTAATCGACGATGTTTTGTGCCATTGTTGTTGATAAACCTGCCACGCGAGTAAGCAGTGCCGCTGACGCCATATTCACATCCACACCGACGGCGTTTACACAGTCTTCTACGACCGCATCCAGACGTTTAGCCAGCATGCTTTGGCTGACATCGTGTTGGTATTGGCCAACCCCGATGGATTTTGGATCAATCTTTACCAGCTCTGCCAATGGATCTTGCAGGCGACGAGCAATCGATACGGCGCCACGCAAAGACACATCCATATCAGGAAACTCTTTGGCTGCCAGTTCTGAAGCGGAATACACGGAAGCGCCCGCTTCACTGACCATGATTTTCTGCACTTTCAAGTTGTTACGCTTGATGATGTCTGCCACAAAAGTGTCGGTTTCACGAGAAGCGGTACCATTACCAATCGCAATCAAATCCACATTATGTGCTTTCACCAACTTCAAAATAGTATTGGCTGAGGCTTCGACTTTGTTATGTGGCTGATGAGGGTAAATCGTCTCGGTTGCCAGTACTTTACCGGTGGCATCGACCACGGCAATTTTAGAGCCGGTACGTAAACCCGGATCCAAACCTAATGTGGCGCGAGGACCCGCAGGCGCGGCCATTAGCAAGTCTTTTAAGTTGGTAGCAAACACTTCAATGGCTTCGATTTCAGCACGTTCTTTCATTGCGCCCATCAGCTCGGTTTCAAGGTGCATCGAAATCTTAATGCGCCATGCCCAGCTGATCACTTGTTTGCGCCAATTGTCGGCTGGATGGTTATTGAAGTGAATACGGTAATGATCGGCAATAATGGTTTCACAGTATGAGCCACGCACGCTGTCTTCCTGAGCAGGATCAGCATTGAGCGACAGTTGCAAAAAGCCTTCATTACGGCCACGTAGCATGGCTAATGCGCGGTGAGAAGGCACACGGCTGATCAACTCATTGTGCTCAAAGTAATCTTTAAACTTCTCGCCTTCTTGCTCTTTACCGCTGACGACACGAGATTGCAATTCGGCATTTTTTTGCAAGTAAGTACGCACTTTTTCCAGCAAGTCGGCATCTTCGGCCATACGTTCCATCAAAATCGCGCGTGCACCATCGAGTGCGGTTTTAGTGTCCGCAATCGAGTCTTTGATGTATTTGGCTGCTTCCACTTCCGGATCGAGTTGAGGGTTTTGCCATAAATCATCAGCTAGTGGTTCAAGGCCAGCTTCAATCGCGATTTGACCTTTAGTGCGGCGTTTCGGCTTGTAAGGAAGGTAAAGGTCTTCTAAGCGCGTTTTGCTGTCGGTAGCGAGGATTTCTTTTTCAAGCTCTGGCGTGAGTTTGTCTTGATCTTTGATCGATTTGAGAATGGTTTGACGACGATCTTCAAGCTCACGTAAGTAAGATAAACGGCTGTCTAAACTGCGCAGTTGGGTATCATCTAACCCGCCAGTGACTTCTTTACGATAACGCGCAATAAAAGGCACGGTGTTGCCATCGTCAATAAGGGTAACGGTGGCAAGAACTTGTTCAACACGAACATTCAATTCTTGAGCAATAATCTGACAGATGGTGTTCTGTTGGCTCATAACGTCTCTCTTTATGGTGTTTTATACCTAGGTATATAATTGTGTGGAATTCTGCAAGGTAATTTTAGGTGGAGCAAGCCTTTAATCCTGAGTTGTCGTGAAATTAACACAATTCATCTCATCTTGAGTGATAAACATCTTTGAAATATCAGTAGAATGACGTTAACTGTGTAATGAATTTTTTATCAGGAAATTGTTTTGAAAACCAAGCTGATCACCCGAGAAGGGTACAACAAGCTCAAAGCGGAACATGACCATCTGTGGCATGAAAAACGCCCAGAAATCACTAAAATAGTTACTTGGGCGGCCAGTCTTGGAGATCGCTCTGAGAATGCTGACTATCAGTACAATAAACGTTTATTACGTCAAATTGATCGCCGTGTGCGCTTTTTACGTAAATTCTTACCCGAAGTGACCGTGGTGGATTACTCGCCGCAGCAAGAAGGCAAAGTGTTTTTCGGCGCTTGGGTAGAAATTGAAAATGAAGCGGGTGATATCAAGAAGTTTCGCATTGTCGGCCCTGAAGAAATTTATGGTGATGCCAAAGATTACATCTCAATTGACTCACCCATGGCGCGCGCTTTGCTGAAAAAAGAAGTGGATGATGATGTGGTGGTGAAAACCCCCGACGGTGATAAAGAGTGGTTTATCAATCAAATCTATTATGAAAAAGCATAATGGATTGATAATCAGCATACCTAAAGGCAAATTGATAAGAAAAGACCAGAAAAAGGGTATGTATTTGTTACAAATATGAAGTTAGTTAAAGACAATCCCCTTAGTTTTTCAGTATTCTGAAGGTAATTTGTAGTTGGGTGGTATTTGCCCGCAAAGACTGAATAGGAATAAATGGATGCAACAAGAAAATTATAAAATTCTAGTGGTTGATGACGATGCTCGTCTGCGTTCATTGCTAGAGCGTTATTTAGCAGAGCAAGGCTTTCAAGTTCGTAGCGTGGCGAATGCTGAACAAATGGATCGTCTGTTAACGCGCGAAAACTTCCACTTGATGGTGTTGGATTTGATGCTACCCGGTGAAGATGGTTTATCGATTTGCCGCCGTTTGCGTAAAGACAATAACCAGCTGCCTATCGTCATGCTGACCGCGAAAGGCGATGAGATTGATCGCATCGTTGGCCTGGAAGTCGGTGCGGATGATTACTTGCCAAAACCATTTAATCCTCGTGAATTACTGGCTCGTTTGCGTGCAGTATTGCGTCGTCAATCGGTAGAAGCCCCAGGTGCGCCAAGTTCAGATGAAGAAATCGTTGAATTTGGTGAGTTCACCTTAAACCTAGGTACGCGTGAAATGTTCCGCGGTGAAGAGTCAATGCCACTGACTTCCGGTGAGTTTGCGGTATTGAAGATCCTCGTGACCCACGCTCGCACGCCAATGTCGCGTGATAAGCTAATGAACATGGCTCGTGGCCGTGAATATTCAGCGATGGAGCGTTCTATCGACGTTCAAATTTCACGCTTGCGCCGCATGTTAGAAGAAGACCCAAGCCACCCACGTTATATTCAAACGGTGTGGGGATTGGGTTATGTGTTTGTGCCGGATGGTAAAAAAGTGTAATGCGAGGCTAGAATCTCGTTGCTCGTCACTCGAAAAAGCGCAGAGCCTAACCGCAATGCGCTTTTATCTTTTTCTAGACACGAGAAGCAAAGCGCCTAAACTCGTAAACCGAATATCAACACGGCTTCATGACTTAAATTTTTATCTATAACTCGGATCTCCCCATGCTTCGTTTTCGCAGTTCTCGAACTCAAACCGTTTTTTTCTTAGTGCTATTGCTGATTGCCAGCCAAGTGTTGTCATACTTGATCGTGTTTAACTACGCATTGTTGCCGAGTCTAAAACAGTTCAACCGTATTTTGTCTCATGAAGTGCGGGTGATGCTGGATGAAGAAGACATGCTCAAAAATAGCGATATTAATGAGCGACCATTTCGACGGGAACTTTTAGCCGAACTTGGGGTGTCGATTTATCCTGATTCCAGCCCAGAAGCGCAAGAGTTTTATCATGCCTCGGTGATTGATTTTCTGAGTGAAGAAATGGGGGAACAAGTGGGCTCACCGACCGAAGTCCGACTTATTCTTGGCAAAGAAAGTTATGTGCTGTGGCTGAAAATTGATGATTTGCCTAACCGTTTAATTCGTATTCCACTAACCGAATTGACTGAAAAAGACTTCGCACCTTTATTTAGAAATAGCTTATTGATTGCTTTGGTGTTGATTGCCGGTATGTGGTTCTTTATGCGTTTGCAAAATCGCCCGCTGGTGGCATTGGAAGCCGCGGCGAAAAAGGTCGGTAAAGGTGAAATTCCAGAGCCGGTGCCAGAAAAAGGTTCAACTGAAATTTTGGCGGTAACCAAAGCGTTTAACCAAATGTCGAAAGGCATTCAGGCGTTAGAAGAAGACCGCGCGCTATTGATGTCTGGCATCAGCCATGACTTACGCACGCCGTTAACTCGTATTCGCTTAGCCACTGAAATGATGTCGCCAGAAGATGATTATTTGGCAGAAAGCATGATTAAAGACACCGAGGAGTGTAACGAGATCATCAGCCAATTTATGGATTATTTAAAACCGGCTCAAGTGCATGATCATAAACCGATCGATTTGAATCAGATTGTGTCCGATGTGGTGATGGCGGAACAAGATAAGCACAGCACCGAATTTGAACTGCAAGTCGCCAATAATATTCGTCATGCGCTCGGTGAAGCCGTGGCAATGAAACGAGTGGTGTCCAATTTGATTGTTAATGCCATTCGCTATGGTGATGGTTGGATTCGCGTTTCAACCGGTATGACCGCCGATAGTAAACTGGTTTGGGTCACGGTAGAAGATAACGGCCCAGGTATTGATAAAGCCAAATTAGATTCATTGTTTGAACCCTTTACTCGAGGTGATGCAGCTCGCGGCAGCAGTGAAGGCGCAGGCTTAGGTTTAGCGATAGTGAAGCGTATCGTTAGCCAGCATCAAGGTGCAATTTTGGTGACTAACCGCAGCGAAGGCGGCTTGAAAGTGCAGATTAGTTTTCCAACCGCGAAGAAGAAAAAGGGGTAAAGCGGGAGCGAGTTCAGTTCCTAGTCTCTAGTTTCTAGGAAAAGCAGAGAGCCGAGTGACGGGGACGCTGCGCTCGGGAGCCGAAAAGCGGGTTCGGTACTCGGTTTTCGGGCGTTTCACTTCTTGTTACTCGAAAGAGCTTGGTAGGAGGGGCTGTTGCGAGTAAAAAATTGTCATCCCGGAAACGAGGGACGAGTTATCAGGGATCTAGCAACGGTATGAATTTCGTAGATCCCTGATGTCGCCTTGCGGCTCCTCAGGGATGACGATTTATTTAGAGTTTATAGGCTGGAATGATGTCGTCGGCTTTTTCTTTTTCGAGAAACGAGCAGCGCAGCGACCGAGTAACGAGATTCGGTTTTCTTTTCCGAGAAACGAGCAGCGCAGCTCCCGAATCCCGAGCCCCGAATAACTATTTTTCTTCCTTCGTCGCTGGCAGCACCATACTCAACACAATCGCTGTGATCCCGCCTGCCGCTACGCCTGATGAGAAAATGCTCTTAATAAATTCAGGCATAAACTGAAGAATCTCTGGTTTTTGCGCAATGCCTAATCCCATCGAAAACGACAGTGCCATGATTAAAATGGCGCGACGGTCTAAATCCACACGCGAGATAATACGCACGCCCGCTGCGGCAATGGTACCGAACATCACAATGGTTGCGCCGCCCAATACTGGCTCAGGAATAAGTTGTACAAAGCTAGCGACGCCTGGGAATAACCCTAATAAAATCAACATGGCAGAGATGAAGTAACCGACATAGCGGCTAGCCACACCGGTTAGCATAATGATGCCGTTGTTTTGGCTGAACGTGGAATTCGGGAAGCTGTTAAATACCGCCGCAATCGCTGAGTTCAAACCATCAGCAAGCACGCCGCCTTTAATGCGTTTTAAGTACACTGGGCCATCAACTGGCTCGCCAGAAACTTCCGAAGTAGCCGTAATATCACCAATCGCTTCAAGTGCCGTGATTAAGAAAATCAAGACTAATGGAATGAACAATGACCAATCAAAACCAAGGCCATATTGCATTGGAATAGGAAGCGCGATGAGGTCATGTTGAGCGCTGTCATTGAGGTTTAGCATGCCCATGAAGTAAGCCACAATGCAGCCAACAAACATGGCAATCACAATCGAAGCGACACGTAAATACGGGTTTTTAGCGCGGTTTAACACCACAATCAGCGCCAGCACAATACCGGCTAGAGCTAGGTTATCTAAACTGCCAAAGGTGCTGTTTTCCATCGCGCCATAGCCGCCACCAATCGAGACCAAGCCGATTTGGATCAGGGTTAAACCAATCAGAGTAACCACAATGCCTGAAACAAGTGGAGTAATGATTTTTTGTGCGTATTGCAAAATGCGTGATAGCAAAATCTCGGCACTGGAAGCTACTAGAATGGTGCCAAAAATTGCTGCCATCATAGTTTCAATCGACGCGCCGCCTGCTTTTAAAGATAAGCCCGCACCAATAATTGGACCTAAGAAGTTGAAGCTGGTGCCTTGAATCGAAAGTAAACCTGAGCCAATCGGGCCAATGGTACGAATTTGAATAAATGAACAAATGCCTGATGCAAATAGTGACATGCTGATGATGGTATTGGTTTGATCGGCCGGTACACCCAACGACTGGCAAATAATTAAAGAGGGAGTAATAACGGCTACAAACATAGCGAGCAAGTGTTGCAGCGCAGCAAAGATCGTCTGTGGCAGTGGTGGACGGTCGTTGAGTTGATAAACCAATTCAGTGGGGCGAGGTGTTTGCGGCGTAGTCATGAGCTTCCTTGGAGGTTTAATAATTGACCAATAAGTCAGTAATTGGTGGTGGCTATTATAGGAATTTGACAACAAAAAGCAATCGTTTGCGTGCAAAAGCAAAAGCAAGAGCTGAGGGGCGAGGACGCTGCGTTCGAGAGTCGAAAAGCGGGTTCGGTACTCGGTTTTCGGGCGTTTCACTTCTCGTGGCTAGGAAGAGCTAAGAGCAGAAGATCCGAGTTGCGGGGACGCTGCGTTCGAGAGCCGAAAAGCGAAAGAGCCGTTTCGTGTAGCGTGATACGAGAAACGAGAAACGTGGAAAAGCTTTTGCTCGCAACACGGAGCGAAGCGTACTCGGCTCTCGTATCAATCTTTTCGCTTTTCCGAGCAGCGCAGCGTCCGAGCACCGATACCCGATCCTACGCCTTCACATACCCACTTCTATCTCCCAACCATCGCTCAATGATCGCTTTGGCATGTTGTGGATATTGCTGATGTAGGTGACGTGCAATTCGCTGCACTTCAGGGATCAAATATTGATCACGCAATAGGTCGGCGATCTTAAAGTCGGCAAGACCGGTTTGTTTGGTGCCAAGCACTTCACCGGGGCCGCGGATCTCGAGATCTTTTTGCGCAATGACAAAGCCATCGTTACTTTCACGTAGTACCCCAAGGCGTTTTTGCGCCGTTTTAGACAGCGGAGCGTGATAGAGCAATACACAATGGCTGGCGACGGAGCCTCGACCAACACGGCCACGCAATTGATGAAGTTGCGCCAAGCCTAGGCGCTCTGGGTTTTCGATGATCATCAAGCTGGCGTTGGGCACATCCACCCCAACTTCAATCACCGTAGTGGCGACCAGTAAATGCAAGTCGCCTTGTTTAAATTGTTGCATCACTTGTTGCTTTTCAGCCGGTTTCATACGGCCATGCACTAAGCCAATGTTGAGTTCGGATAATTGACGCTGCAGTTCTTCGGCGGTATCGGCCGCGGCTTGCGCTTCCAACACTTCTGATTCATCAATTAAAGTACAAACCCAATACGCTTGTTTTCCTTCTTGTGCACAGGCAACTCGTACTCGCTCAATGATGTCGTTGCGGCGGGTATCGGCAATTGCCACGGTTTGGATCGGCGTGCGTCCCGGCGGAAGTTCATCGATGATCGAGGTTTCTAAATCGGCATAAGCGGTCATGGCTAAGGTGCGCGGGATCGGTGTTGCGGTCATGATCAATTGATGCGGATAGGTGCCTTGCTTCTTGCCTTTTTCGCGTAACTCTAAACGCTGGTGGACACCAAATCGGTGTTGTTCATCAATGATCACTAAGGCCAAATGATCAAATTCGACATGCTCTTGAAACAGCGCGTGCGTGCCGACCACCATTTTGGCTTCACCTGAGGAAATTCGGTCAAGTTGAGTTTGTTTGGCTTTACCGGTGAGTTTACCAGCGAGCCAACCAACCGGAATGCCGAGCGGTTCTAACCATTGAGCAAAGTTGAGCGCGTGCTGTTCGGCAAGTAATTCGGTAGGGGCCATTAATGCTACTTGATAGCCTTGTTCAAGTGCATGTGTGGCGGCCAGTACTGCAACTAAGGTTTTGCCGGAGCCCACATCGCCTTGCACTAAACGCATCATAGGATGAGGTTGGCGTAGGTCCTGTTCTATTTCTTGCACCACGCGCGCTTGAGCACGGGTTGGAGAAAACGGTAACGTTGAGAGCAATGTCTGTTTTAGTTCACCTTGGCAGTTGAGTGGCAGTGCCGCATCTTGCTGGCCTTGACTGCGTACATCGAGCATCGACAGGTTTTGCGCCAATAATTCTTCGATGATTAAGCGACGTTGGGCTGGATGTTTGCCAAGCTCAAATTGCTGTAAGTCGATATCTGGTGAAGGGCGATGAATAATATGCAGCGCTTGATTGAGCGTGATTTGATGATCGTACAAACCGCTGGGTAAGAGTTCACTGACGGCGGCGCTGTCTAATAATTCCAGTGCTTGGTCCGTGAGATTTTTGAGTGTGTTTTGACGCAGCCCTTCGGTGGTTGGGTAAATCGGTGTCAGGCTTTGTTCTAATTGCGGTGCCTCACTCCCCGATAAAAAGTGATAATCGGGATGGACAATTTCCAGCCCCATGTTGCCACGTTTGATTTCACCGTAAGCATAGAGAGGGCGACCTTCAGCAAAGCTGTTTTTCATCCCTGCATTGAAATTGAAAAAGCGCAGAGTGAGCGTGCCATTGCCGTCGCTGACTTTGACTGTGAGCATTTTTTTGCGACCAAAGTGAGTATCGCAACTCATCACTCGGCCTTGAATGGCAACAAATAAGCCTGCGTGTAATTTGGCTATGGGAAAAATGCGGGTCCTATCTTCGTAGCGCAGCGGCAAATGAAACAGTAGATCTTGAACCGAATGCAAACCAATCTTCGCTAGCTTTTCAGCCACCTTAGCCCCTACGCCCGACAGCGAAGTTAAAGGGATAGATGAAAGGATTTTTGGTTGCATGTCGTTTCTCGTTGTTAGTTTATGGAGACTAGAAAATCGAGACCTTAACCTAAATTCCCGTCATCCCTGAAGCGACGGAGGAGCTATCAGGGATCTATGTCCAGCACCGTTGTTAGTAGATTCCTGCTCTCGCTTAGGCTCGGCTGGAATGACGCTTATTAGTGAGGACGCTACGCTCGGGAGCCGAAAAGCAAAAGAGCCGTTTCGTATAGCGTGATGCGAGAAGCGTGGAAAAGCTTTTTCTCGCATCACGGAGCTAAGCGCACTCGGCTCTCGTATCTCTTTTTGCTCTTTCGAGATACGAGCAGCGAAGCGCTCTCGGCTCTCGTGACAATTTTTTGCTTTTCGCTCTTTCGAGAAACGAGCAGCGTAGCGCCCGAAATACGAAATACGATATACGCTCTTGCTCTTTTCGCAACACGGAGCGCAGCGTTCACGCATCACGCAACAATCCTTTCTCTTTTAGTCCCTATACCTAATCCCTTTATTCTGCCCATCTGGCATGGTTTTAAAGCGCTTGTGCAGCCACATCCATTGATCGCCACCACGTAGGATCAGTTTCTCGACCGTTTTATTCATGTGAATGGCGGCACCTTCTGGATCGCGACGTGGGAAACCTTCGCTGATGTCTTGCTCAATACGGAAATCGTAACGGAAGCCAACGCGGAAACAGGAAACCGGCAAAACCGCGCATTTGCTGGCATCGACCAACACACTGGTACCCGTTGTAGTACACGCATCGGGTACGGCGAAGAAAGGCACAAACACCGCATTTTTCGGGCCGTAATCGTGATCTGGCAAGTAGAATAACTTCTTCCCTTTGCGTAGCACTTTAAGCATGCCTTTCACGTCTTTTCTATCCACCATGATGTTACCACTGCGAGTGCGGCCCCAATGTTGAATAAAGTTATAAGCAGGGTTGTTGTGCGGACGATACACGCCATAACCCGGTGAGAACAGAGCACAACAGCGAGCCGTTAATTCAAGGTTTAATGCATGTACACCACAAATAAGAGTGCCACGTCCTTCTTTTTCAAATTTGGTTAAACGATCAACATGGTAAAAGCCAACTCGCTTTCTTAAGCGCCAGTCTGGCCAAAACCAGGCGATCGCACTTTCAAACAGAGCAAATCCGGTATTTTTAAAGTTTTCACGCACAATGTAATCACGGCGAGTTTTACTGATGTCCGGAAAGCACAGTTCTAAATTGCGTTGCGCCACTTTAACGCGCTTTTTCACCACAAACATGGATAAAAAGCCAAGGCTGCGACCCATCCAGTATTGAACTTGATAAGGCAAAATATTGACTAATAAAGCAATAAAACCAAAACCAAGCCAAACTCCCCAGTATTTCGGATGCAGTAAACCAATTGAGAATTTGGGTGGAACAAAACTGACGAGAGATTCTTCTTGTTGGGATGATTTCTTATCGGTCATTTATTTATCTCTACATTTTATACGTAATGATGATTAAAAGATTACGAATCTCGGACACTGCGTTTCTCGTAACTCGTTGCTCGAAATGATTTCTATACTTGCAGCGGGTGTTGTATTCCTATAAACGAGTAGCGAAGCGCCCGCATAACGAGTTTCGTTATTAATCCATCTGCGCTTTCAACAACGCCCAATATTGATCAAAATTCGCCGTGGGATGATATTTAAAATCTGAGCGTACGAATCGATTTAAGCTGCCTTCGACTTGGCCGAGTAATTGCGCCGCTAATACAGATTCATCAACGGGGAAACTTTTACCTTCACGAATTTGACGCTCACGTAAAATCTGGCGTAGTTGGGTTTCAATGCGGTCAAACAACTGGTTAATACGGCTGCGCAGACGCTCGTTTTCAAACATTAACGCGTGGCCAGACATAATGCGAGATAGCCCGGGGTTACGCTCAGCAAAAGCTAATAATAGTTGTAGTACCAATCGAATGCGATTCAATGTGTCTTTTTCTTCAGACAAGATGCGGTTAATGCGGGATAGAAGTGCATCTTCGATAAATTCAATTAAGCCTTCAAACATGCGGGCTTTGCTTGGGAAATGACGGTACAGCGCCGCTTCAGAGACCCCGACTTGTTTAGCCAGTTTCGCTGTAGTAATACGCGATGCCCCTTCGGTTGACTCTAACATTTGCGCCAACGCTTGGAGGATTTCTTCACGACGATTATTTTTTCTTGGCCCAGCCATGGTTTTTCCTTAACGTTAATACGATTCTCGAGCGCTTTGCTTCGCGTGACTCGTTGCTCGAAATAATGTCACTTTGAGGATGATGGTGTTGAATAGGACGCGAGTTTTATCGAGATACGAGTAGCGAAGCGTCCTAGTCACGAAAGTCGAAAACTATTTTTTACCCGAATGCCCAAATCCACCTTCGCCGCGTTCTGTCGCATCAAAATCTTCCACAAGATTAAATTCAGCTTGTACCACAGGCACAAACACTAATTGCGCGATGCGATCGCCCGGCTCAATCGTAAACGTGTCTTGGCCGCGGTTCCAAACCGAAACCATTAATTGGCCTTGATAATCAGAATCGATAAGACCAACTAAGTTACCAAGTACGATACCGTGTTTATGACCTAGGCCAGAGCGAGGCAAAATAGTGGCAGCAAGGCTAGGATCGGCAATGTGAATAGCAAGACCCGTCGGAACAAGATGCGTTTGACCTGGCTCTACCGTGAGTGCTTCATCAAGACAAGCTCGAAGATCTAAACCAGCAGAGCCTTCTGTTGCATAAGCTGGAAGCGGAAATTGCTCACCAATGCGGCTATCGAGAATTTTTAAATCAATTTTCTTAGTCATGAAATGGTCTTCTATTTTGTCTATTTAGAATGATTGTCTTTTATATCGCTTTGTAGCAACTGAGCTTTTTAACGGATCGCTTTAACGGATCATTTTGTCGTAGCAAATTGCTGTGCAACGACGGAAAGCAACTGTTTTGCCAATTGTTGCTTACTCGCCGTGGTAAGTGCTTGCTCACCGTTTTGCCAGTATAAATGCAAGGCGTTGTCGTTGCTATTAAATCCTAAACCTGCGACAGAGACATCGTTGGCGCAAATTAAATCGAGATTTTTTCGAGTGAGTTTGCTGCGGGCATATTGCTCTACATCTTGCGTTTCTGCCGCAAAGCCGACGGTATAAGGGCGATTTTCTTTCAGTGCCGCGACGGAAGCAACAATATCTGGATTTTTCACCATGTTGATTTGCATGTGATCGTTATCAGCGGTCTTTTTGATTTTTTGCTCCGCTACCGTTTCAGGGCGGTAATCGGCAACCGCGGCACAACCAATGAAAATATCTTGCTGAGTGGCGTACTGCATGACCACTTGATGCATTTGCTCGGCACTTTCTACATCAATACGTTGAACGTTGGCGGGCGTAGCTAGCGCAACCGGGCCACTGATTAACGTCACTTGAGCGCCCATTTGAGCGGCGGCTTCGGCAATCGCAAAACCCATTTTGCCAGAGCTATGATTGGAGATATAACGAACCGGATCAATCGCTTCACGGGTTGGGCCCGCTGTGATGGCGATCTTTAGATCTTGCAGTAATTTAGGCCCGAAGAATTGCTCACAAAGTGCCACTAACTCCATTGGCTCTAACATGCGGCCATAACCGACATCACCACAGGCTTGTTGCCCTGCGGCTGGCCCCCAAATCATCATGCCGCGCTCTGCTAGTGCCGCGATATTTTCTTGAGTTGCGCTATTGGCATACATTTGTTGATTCATGGCTGGAGCGACCGCAACCGGGGCGTCAGAGGCTAAAATCAAAGTGGTCAGTAAATCATTTCCCATACCGGCGCGTGTGCGAGCAATGAGATCGGCTGTGGCAGGGGCAAGTAAAATCAAATCTGCCCATTTGGCCAATTCAATATGACCCATGGAGGCTTCAGCAGAAGGATCTAATAAGCTATCTGATACCGGTTGGCCTGATACCGCTTGCATTGTGAGAGGCGTGATGAATTCTTTGGCCGCTGTGGTCATGACCACTTGCACTTTTGCACCACGTTCAATTAATCGGCGAGTTAGGTCAGCACACTTGTAGGCGGCGATGCCTCCGCTGATCCCTAAAAGAATTTTTTTACCTGCCAAATTTTGTTCTATCACAATCATTTACCTGAAATTTAAATGGTTTGAGATATGATCTCGAAATGTTTGCTGAGCACTTTAAGTGCTGCTCATGATGCCATAATTTATCACAACTTCACGGATTGGTGATGACACAAAATCGATATTCTTCTCAAGTCCGACTTTTCGATTGAAATAACGCTTCTATTGTAAACTTGTTTTGTTCTGATCATTGTTAAGATATTGAGCGGACTTTTTATTTGTTGCTTTGTACTCAAACAGAAAGCTTGGTGTTATCACGTTTTTATTCATCGAGTACACCATGTCTTTAAAAAGCCTCCCACAAGAGTCTCGCCCTAGAGAGAAGCTGTTATCACGTGGCCCGCAAGCGTTATCGGATGCCGAGCTCCTAGCTATATTTTTACGCACTGGCTTGCAAGGAATGAACGCCATCGAACTTGCTGCATATTTACTGCAAGAATTTGGTTCATTACGTGCTTTACTCAGTGCTTCGCAAGATGAATTTTGCTTGCATAAAGGCTTAGGTAGTGCCAAATATGCCCAGTTGCAAGCGGTTGTGGAAATGACGAAGCGTTACTTGGCCGAAACCATTAAACGAGGCGATGCACTGACCAGCCCGCAACATACCAAACAATATTTAAGCAGCGTATTACGAGACCGTCACCGTGAAGCTTTTTATGTGTTGTTTTTAGATAATCAAAATCGCGTGATCAGTGATGAGATCTTATTTGAAGGCACCATTGATGCCGCTTCCGTTTACCCAAGAGAAGTGGTGAAACGCGCGATGCACTTCAATGCTGCAGCGCTTATTTTGGCGCATAATCACCCATCCGGCGTAGCAGAACCTAGCGACGCCGACCGCCGTATCACCCGCCGTTTAGTTGAGGCATTAAATCTCGTCGATATTCGTATTCTTGATCATTTCGTTATCGGTGATGGCGAAGTGGTGTCGTTTGCTGAAAGGGGGTGGATGTAAATAGCGATCGCAGGCTTCTCGTGTTTCGGACGCTTCGCTGCTCGTTTTTCGAAAAAGAGCTCGACACCGATGATTGGATAATGAATATGTTTATGGATTGCTCATGCAGTATGAAAAATTAAGAGTATGGAAATTTAGTTTTGAATTGACTAAGCAAATTTATAGGCAATCAGAACAATGGAAAGATTATGCTTTAAAAGATCAGATCCGGCGAGCGTCAGTTTCTATTGTCTCTAATATCGCTGAAGGGGAGGAGAGACAAACATTAAAAGAGTCTATTCGATTTCTTTATATTGCCAAAGGCTCGGCTGGGGAAGTGTTAACTCAACTTATGTTGGCTCGTGAATTTGGTTATATCGAAGAAAATGTATCGTATAAGTACGAATTGTTAGTACGTGATATTTCTAAAATGTTAGCTGGACTTATCACTTCTAGAACGAAAAAGATAAACGAGTAAAAATGCGAAGTGTTTTAGGTATCAGTCTGTTTGTTTTGGCTTTTTTTCTTTTTCGAGAAACGAGAAACTAGCTTCCGAGTCACGAATACGTTTTTATTGAAAAAATTACTTAGCTTTTGCCGAAAATCTGCTACAATCCGCGCACTAATTTTTATAGAAACCTAATTCAGCTCTTTAGTTTTTATACAAAAAAGCGTTTAAAAAACTGCTCTGTTCAAAAAAAGATCGCGTTTTTCCTAAAAAGGATCAGTACAGGTCTTGAGCAATGCATATCAAGTTAGTATAATGCGCGACCTTTGATAGCCTTGGTATGGTTTTTCCATAGCGGTTTTTGCCCCAAGGTGATATCGAGCTGAAACGATTTGGAGAAGACATTCATGTCCCGAGTATGCCAAGTAACTGGTAAGCGTCCTGTAACGGGTAACAACCGTTCACACGCACGAAATGCTACCAAGCGTCGTTTTCTGCCGAACCTACAAACTCACCGTTTTTGGGTAGAGAGCGAAAAACGCTTTGTTAAACTACGTCTAACTGCTAAGGGTATGCGTATCATTGATAAGAAAGGCATCGATGCTGTTCTTGTTGATATCCGTGCTCGTGGCGAGAACGTATAAGAGGAATTTGAACAATGGCTAAAGGCATTCGTGAGAAAATCCGTCTAGTATCTTCTGCTGGAACTGGTCACTTCTACACAACTGACAAAAACAAGCGTAATATGCCAGGCAAATTTGAGATCAAGAAATTTGATCCAGTAGTTCGCCAGCATGTTATGTATAAAGAAGCTAAAATCAAGTAATTGGTTTTCCTCTTTAGAAATTGAAAACCCAGACTACCTCGGTAGGCTGGGTTTTTTTTCGCTTCTCGAAGACTACAAAGGTGGATCACATTACGCGGATGCCTCACTCGAGGAGCTAAAAGCGGTTGCGGAACTCGGTTTTCGGGCGTTTCACTGCTCGTGGCTCGGAAGAGATAAGAGCAAAAGATCCGAGTTACGGGGACGCTACGCTCGAGAGCTGAAAAGTGGTTACGGGACTCGATTTTCGGTCGTTGCACTGCTCGCGACTCGAAGCGAAGCGCTCTCGGCTCCCGAGACAATTCTTTTAGCTTTTTCAAGAAACGAGTAGCGTAGCCCGAGCCTCGAGACACGCTGTTATCTATCCCGTATAATCTCCCCCAGATCGATAAAATCAAGGACGACTTATGCCTGAACTACCTGAAGTTGAAGTGAGCCGAATGGGGATTTCCCCACATTTACTTGACCAAACCATTGCCAAGATTGAAGTACGTCAGCCACAGTTACGTTGGTTGGTGCCAAGTGAAATTCAATCATTGCAAGGACAAGTGATTCACTCTATTCGTCGTCGTGCTAAATATTTACTGCTAGAAACTGAGAAGGGTACGGCCATTATTCATCTCGGCATGTCGGGCAATTTGCGGGTATTGGATCAATGGATCGAGCCGAATAAACACGATCATGTGGATCTAGTTTTGGCTAACGGCAAAGTATTGCGTTACCACGATCCTCGTCGCTTTGGTGCTTGGTTGTGGTGTGAGACTGGTACCGAGCATGATGTGATGTCGCACCTTGGCCCAGAGCCTTTGACTGATGAATTTAATGCTGAGTATCTGTTTGAAAAGTCACGCAATAAAAAAGTGGTGACGAAACAATTCATTATGGATAACAAAATTGTGGTTGGAGTGGGGAATATCTACGCCAGTGAATCTTTGTTTTCAGCTCGAATTCATCCGCAAAAGCCAGCCAATCAATTAACGTTACAGCAAACCACTTTGCTGGTGGATGAAATTAAAAAAGTGCTGGCCAAAGCGATTACGCAAGGTGGCACGACTCTGAAAGACTTTAACCAGGCAGACGGTAAGCCAGGCTATTTTGCTCAAGAATTACAAGTGTATGGTAAAGCAGGCAAGCCTTGCCCTTTATGTGGTGAAGCCATTTTAGAAGCCAAAATTGGGCAACGAAACAGTTTTTATTGTGGGGAGTGTCAGGCTTAAGTTTCTAGATACGAGTTGCTAGGACACTTCGTTCGAGAGCCGAAAAGAAAAAAGATGTGGCGAGTAGCGTGTTTCGTGTCGCGAGAAAGAGCAAAATCGACCCCAAATTAGTTATTTGTGATACGAAATGCACTCGATTCTCGGAATGCTTTTGTTCTTGCTTTTCCCCGCAACTCGGAGCGAAGCGTTCTCGCTACTCGCATCAAAAAGTAACGTGTTGCGTGTAAAAGCAAAGCGATCGCTGTTTGCTTTTTCTAGGGACTAGGAACTAGCAACTAGGAACTTTCTCTTTAACCTTCTCCACCACATACGGATGCAAAAACTGGTCAACCTCACCACCATGAATAGCCACTTCACGCACAATGGTGGAAGATAAGAAAGCGAATTCTTCGGTAGAGGTTAGGAACACACTTTCGAGCTCTGGCATCAGTTTACGATACATGCTGGTGAGGCCGAACTCGTATTCGTAATCGACGGTAGTACGTAAGCCACGGATTAAAATTGTGGTTTGCTGTTGCTTGGCAAAGTCCACCAATAAGCCTGAAAAGCCAACGGCAGTCACGTTCGGTAAGTCTTTCGTCACTTCTTTCACCATGTCGACGCGCTCTTGCAGAGTAAACATGGTCTTTTTGCTTGGACTTTCCGCCACGGCAACCACAACGCTATCAAATAGACGTGCGCTGCGTTTAATCAAATCAAAATGACCATTGGTAATCGGGTCAAAGGTGCCTGGATAAATGGCTGGTGTGGTTAATTTTTTGTGCTGGATAGCGTTGCTCATATCGGTTGACTCGCTACTTGGGTATAAATGTCTCGGTATAGTTTGGAAGTATACGCAATATCAAATTGTTTGAGTTTTTCTTTAGCGCCAGTTTTCAATTTATGACGCAGTGCCTTGTCATTTTCTAATTGATCAATTTGATCGGCCAACTGTTTTGCGTTGCCCGCTTCACATAAGAGCCCTGAAATTCCGTGGTCGATAATGTCCGGAATGCCGCCTGCGTTGGAGCCTATAACGGGTAAACCTGCCGCCATCGCTTCAAGAATGACAGAGCCGAGACCTTCGGTGTAAGAAGGGTGAACCAACAAATCTGCTGCAGCAAACATGGACCCCATGTCATTTTGTTTACCCATAAAGCGAATATTGGTTAAGCCACGACATTGTTGTTCTAACTCTTTTCGTTCTGGCCCATCACCAAGTAATAGAAATTGGACTCGTGGATTTTTGACCCCAAGTAATTTTGCTGCTTTCACAGTGGTATCAAAACCTTTGTGTTTGAGCATGTTAGCGGCATGAAGGACGATAAACTTACCTCGAAACTCATTCCATAATTGATCCACCTTATTTTGGTCGATGGGGTAACTCACGGGAGAGCTTGGAATTTTGACGATTTTTTTAGCGCTGTGTAGCATTTCTATCTGTTTTACGATTTCACGACTTAAACCAACTAATGCACTGGCTTTTCGATACGCAAGATTGGATAGCCATTTGTTTTTTAATGGGTTATCAATACGTCGAGTCACAATGTATGGAGTGCCATGAAGTATATGTTGAATGAGAGCCCAATAAATAGCTCTTCCTTCATGAACATGAATCAAAGAACAATCTTGAGTGATCTTTTTACTATGAGTTTTGGTGAAATGTTTTGTTAGTACCACTTTACAACCAAGTTTGCGTACCTCTTGAACGAGTTGACTTTTAGGATTCATGACAACGGTAAGTTGGTAGCCTTCTCTTACTTGCTGTTTGAGTAGTTGTAAAGTTTGTCTTTCACCACCACTGAATCCAGAGGCAAGGTTTACATGGCAAATATTCATCGATTATGAGTACAAAATTGGGTTAGAAATAGTCTGTTAGTATTCCAAAACATACACAGTAAATCTATCGGTATTAATGGATTTATTGTTAAGAGTCTTTGTAGGTAGTCATTGTTGCTTGAGTGGCATAAAATTAGCCGATCAAAGTGAATAGGTAGATTTGAAATGAAATATTTAGTGACAGGTGCTGCGGGCTTTATTGGCTCTGCTGTGGTTGAACGTTTGTGTCAATCTGGCCACCAAGTGATCGGGATTGATAATTTAAATGACTATTACCCAGTTGAGCTAAAGCATGCTCGATTAAACCGTGCTAAACATGATAACTTCACTTTTATTGAGCTCGATTTAGCCGACCGTGAAGGTGTCGCGGCGTTGTTTGCTGAGCAAGGCTTTCAACGTGTGATCCATTTAGCGGCGCAAGCTGGGGTTCGTTATTCTATTGATAACCCAATGGCGTACGCGGACAGTAATTTAGTTGGCCATTTAACCATTTTAGAAGGTTGTCGCCATCATAAGATTGAGCACTTAGTGTATGCATCTTCAAGCTCAGTCTATGGCTTGAACCAGAAAATGCCATTTGATACAGCGGACAGTGTTGATCACCCAATTTCTCTGTATGCTGCCACTAAAAAATCGAATGAGCTGATGGCACACACTTATTCTCATTTGTATGGAGTACCAACGACCGGTCTGCGTTTCTTTACCGTGTATGGTCCGTGGGGACGCCCAGATATGGCACTATTTAAGTTCACCAAAGCGATTGTGGAAGGTAAGCAAATTGATGTTTATAACAACGGCAATATGCAGCGTGATTTTACCTACATCGACGACATCGTTGAAGGCGTGCTCCGTATTCAAGATGTGATCCCACAAAAAAATACCGATTGGACCGTCGAAACCGGCTCACCAGCAACCAGCTCTGCGCCATACCGTGTTTACAATATTGGTAATGGTAATCCAGTTAAGTTGATGGAATTTATTGAAGCATTGGAGGATTCACTTGGCGTAGAGGCGAACAAAAACTTCATGCCAATGCAGCCTGGTGATGTTTATGCGACCTATGCCGATACCAAAGATTTGTTTGATGTGACTGGCTATAAGCCATCGATGTCAGTGAAGCAAGGTGTGGCGAATTTTGTGGGGTGGTATCGGGGATTTTATCAAGTGTAACTTGACGAAAAGTAAAGTAGAAATATAAGTAAGGGCCATTATTGGCCCTTTGTTATGGAATAAGCTTATTTCTTGTTTTTTTGATAATCACGTAGCCATAAGTCAGCGTAACGTGTAAAGGTCGTATTGGCACTTAATATAGCCAGTAACAACCCATGTCTGCCATCTAAAAAGCCTAATTTAATGAAATACATTTTGACAAAACGGAAAAAGGCGTGGGCAATAGCTGATAACAGCGAGCTTTTCTTTTTGCCTTCTCTTTGATCTGCCCATGATTTCATATATAGAGATGTCTTTCGGGTATATTGGCTTAATTCGTCAAATGTGTTATGTAGTAGCTTTCCTTTAAGCGCGATCACTGTGTGAGAGTTTGGTACTTCAACACTTTCATGCACAAGAGCGTGATTATATTGTGTATCTTGGGTTTTATATAATCGAGTCACCCAATCGGGAGACCAACCAGAATGTTTAATCTGTTTGCCAAATGCGGTACTTAGGCGATCAATTTTATAAACACGGTGTTCTTTATTTTCTTGAACAACCTGTTGAATTTGCTGTTTTAATTCAGGGGTAACTTGTTCATCAGCATCTAGCCATAATACATAATCACTAGTAATGTAGCTTTGTGCTAAGCGACGCTGTGGACCGAATCCAGGCCATTCAAGGTTGACGAAAAATTTATCGGTATATTGACGTGCGATTTCTTCTGTTTTATCGGTACTACCCGAATCGAGTATAACAATCTCATCTACCCAGCCTTTTACCGTCTCTAAGCAAGAGGCTAAATGCTTTTCTTCATTTTTGACGATCAATGCTACCGCGAGTGTTGGAGAATTCATAAAGCCTCAATCTTTTTGCATTTGAGTCAGCGATTGAAATTTTTCAATCACCGATTCTAAAGTGATTTTTTGCATTAAATCAGAGCCCTTTACTCGGGCCCCCCAAGGTAATTCTGTACTTGGTTTGCCATATTGCTCTGATAGACATTCTTCATAAACACTAACCGTTGACTCTAAGCTTAGATACGGCCCAGTTCGTTTGGGGTTACTATGGGCGTATAAACCAATCACAGGTGTGCCTTGAGTTGTAGCCATATGGGCTGGGCCTGAATCCGGTGCGAGCACTACATCTGCACGATTCAAAACCGCGAGTAATTGTTTCAGAGAAGTTTGCCCAATAAGGTTAGTGGCCGTATGAGTCATTAACTGACGTATATTTTCACCTAGCTGGATTTCTCGTTCACTGGGGGAGCCGCACAATACCACTTGAAAGCCTTGCTCAATGGCATGATCAGCAAGTTGAGCATATCTATCGGTTAGCCAATTACGCTCATCTTTACTTGCCGCAGGGCTAATGACCAATACTTTTTGCTCTGTAGGTATATTTTGATTAACCCAATCGATTTCACTCGAAGTAATTGGCATATTCCATTGAGGGGATTGTTTTGGTACGCCTAAGTATTCAACAAATGATAAGAAACTATCTAAGACATGCTCTGAAGTGACATCATCAATTTTTTTATTGGTAAATAACCATTGGGCTTCTTTGGCGCGTTGTTTGTTAAAACCGACTTTATACTTCGCTTTTATACCTAACGTGAGAACACTGGCTCGTAAGGCTAATTGCATATGAATGAGAGCATCAAAGTGGCGGCCATTAAGTTGTTGCCATACTGTTTTCATCCCTGCATAACCAGCTTTTTTATCAAAAATAATAAACTCAATACCTTCTAAACCATCAAGAAGTTGAGCTTCTACTTTACCTATAATCCAAGTGATTTTCGTCTCAGGCCAATGACGTTGTACAGCTTGAACCGCTGCTACTGCATGACAAACATCGCCAATGGCTGATAAACGTAAAAAACACAGAGAGTTAGGAGCTGAAGTAAATAATGGCATAGTGTCACTATTGGCAATAAAAGTTGTTATGATTATAGGGGAATGCGGAGGTAGAGAAAAGGCATACGATGAACAGCCACATAAGTTTTACTTATTCATTTGTGAGCGTCGAATCTCGGGCGCTACGCTGCTCGTTACTCGATTCGTTTACTTGTAATATGAGTGCATAAAACCACGAGACACGGTATCCTATCGCTATGAAAACACTCACATCACATAAACAAGTTATCTGGTTTGATGATACCTTAATCAGTGAATCTCTCGCTGAGCAGGCATTTGACCCTGACTATTGGCATGCGCAAAATAAAATTCTAGGATCCGCTCAAGGGCGAGGCACGACCTGGTTTGTACAAACTGAGCAATTGCCAGCCGCTTTGCGGCATTACCGCCGTGGTGGATTGTTTGGAAAAATTATTAAAGATCATTATTGGTTTAGTCAGTGGCATAAAACCCGAAGCTGTGAAGAGTTTCAATTGCTACAACATTTGGTAAATGAAGGGGTAAATGTTCCTCGACCGATTGCAGCGCGAGCGGTGAAACGTACAGTGTGTTATCAAGCTGATATTTTGACGCAAAAAATTGAAGGTGCGCAGGATCTAGTCGCCATTTTACAACAGCGTACCTTAGCGCCAGAAATCTACCAGTCGATTGGTGAGCAGATCCGAAAACTCCATCAGGCCAATGTAAATCATACCGATCTCAATATTCATAACATATTGTTAGATAGTGATAATAAAGTGTGGATCATTGACTTTGATAAGTGCCTAATTGAGCCCGGTTTAGGGGAAACCAATTTAAGTGTTTGGCAAAAATCGAACTTAGACCGTTTATTACGCTCTTTTAAAAAAGAATTAATGAAAAGGCAAGTTCATTGGGAAGAGATGGATTGGGAAGCATTGCTGTCTGGCTATCAACAAAGCGCTTAATTGTTTGAGCATCATAATAGCTGGATATTTGATACTGTTTTTTGTACTGCCCCTTGATTACGCTGAATAACGGTGAATGCATTTTTTTTGCAAGTAAGTCGCTGTTCTTCAGAGGAAAAAAGTGATGTTAAGTGCGCTGTCATCTCATCTGTATTTTTGCAAATAAAAGCGGCCTTAGCGTTGGTTAACTGATTCGTTATATCAGTAAAATTGTAATAAGAGGGGCCGATTAAGCAAGGCAGCCCAACCGCTGCTGGTTCTAATAGATTATGTCCCCCAACTTTATCTCCAAGTAAGCTTCCTCCCATGAAACACACATCACTAGCCGCTAGGAGTAACATCATTTCTCCCATGGTATCAGCAAGATAAACTTGAGTTAAAATAGACAGTGTCTGAATGGTGGATGTTCGACGATGAGCATTAAAGCCTTGCTGTTCGCAAAGTAGGTATACATCATCGAATCGTTCTGGGTGGCGAGGAACTAAGAGCAGCAAGGCATCGGGATATTTTTCTAATAGTAATTTATGTGCATTAAGTACTTGTTCATCTTCGCCTTGATGAGTGCTTGCTGCAATCCATACAGGACGTTTTTTACCTAATTGTGAGCGTAATTGTTCACCAGATTTTAGTGATTCTTCAGAGACAGATATATCAAATTTTAGGCTGCCGGTGACTTTCACTCTCTCAGGAGTAACTCCTAAACGAATGAATCGCTCTGCATCCTCTTGGTGCTGACATAATACCTTATCTAAATTTTCAGATAATAAATTGAAGATAGGTTGAAATTTTTTATAACGTAGCGCTGATCGTTCAGATAAACGAGCATTAATTACGGTGATAGATACTCCATACTTATGTACATAATGTAGGGTGTTAGGCCAAAGCTCTGTTTCCATAATCAACATTTGTTGAGGCTTAATGGCACGAAGAAAGCCCTTGATAGCAAAAGGTAGATCAATCGGCATAAATCGATGCTCTGCAACATCCGCTAGCTTAGATGCTTGCTCTGCCCCAGTGCTGGTGGTGGTAGTAATAACGATAGGAATGTTTGGATATTTCTGTTTAAGCGCTCGAATAAAAGGAGTGGCAGCAATGGTTTCACCAACCGAAACAGTATGAATCCAGATAGGGGATTGTAATTGATCTTTTAATGGTGGTGTGACACCAAAATGCTCTTTCCAGCGAGCACCAAAACTAGGCTTGCCGGGCTTTTTTTTATATAAAGTCAGCAATAAAATTGGAGACAATAAAAAGAGCAGTAAAGTATAGAAATAACGAATCACAAACACACCTTACAAGGTTTTATATGCATCAAGTACACGCTGGGGTGCGAGATCTTTTAGGCATTTTAAATGTCCTAGTGGGCATTCGCGCTTAAAACATGGACGGCATTTAATATCAGTATGCACAATAGCTAATTTTTTAGCTAGTGGTGGTGTATATTGAGGAGATGTCGAGCCATAAACACCGATAACTTTGCAGCCAACTGCGGCAGCAACATGCATTAAGCCTGAATCATTACTGATGACAGTTTCACATGCACCTAATAAATCAACAGCTTCGATTAAGCTCGTTTTGCCTGCAAGATCATAGATGTATTGTTGATTTTCGATGCTAACAGCCTGCTTTATAGCTTCTGTTGTTGGCTGATCTTTAGGGGAGCCAAACAACCAGATTTGCTTTCCATCTTGGATCATTTGTTCTGCGACAGCGGCGTAGTGTTCAATCGGCCATTGTTTTGCCGGCCCAAACTCAGCCCCCGGACATAAACCAATTACGATTCTGTCTTGGTTGAGTTGAAACCTTTCAATGGTATTTTTTTTGCATAATGAATCAATATGCAGCTTAGGTTTAGGCAAGTTTTCTAACCCAGGTAGAGATGATGAATCAATCATTTCTGCTTTAGGGTGAGCAAGCGCAACATAGCGTTCAACCATGTATTGAAAGGATTTTTTATTAGGGCGAAGGTCATTTAACAAGCCATAGCGCATCTCACCTTTCCAACCAGTGCGTACGGGAATGCCTGCAAACCATGGGATAAGCGCAGATTTTGCTGAGTTAGGTAAAACGAAAGCATGAGTATAATCTTGATGTTTTAACTCTTTGCCTAAGGCTCGACGACCTAGTAAATTAAACTCCCCATGACCAAGTGGCATTTCAATGGCTTGGTTGACTTCAGGCATACGCTCTAAGATAGGTTTACACCACGCAGGCGCAAGCACATCGATCAACGCTTCAGGGTGCTGTTGCTTTAATGTGATGTATAACGACTGCGACATCACCATATCGCCAACCCATGATGGGCCGATGATTAGAATTCTCATAATGTAATCCAGTTATTCTTGTAAAAGTTTTAGGCGTTTTTCTTTTAGATCTTGCCATTTAAAATCGTAAACATAGACACGATCGATACTATCTTTTGCCTTAGGGTTTAATATCACTTCATATTGGGATGATAAAGGGTGCCACTCTTTTAAATTCTTAGGGTCGTCAGCATAAATTGCTAATGTCGGTGTATTCAAGGCACTCGCCATATGTACAACAGATGTATCAGGGGTAAAGCATAGCTCAACCTCAGAGAGTAACTTTAATGTTAATTCAAGTGAGGGAGTCTCAGAGATGAGTGAAAGTCTATCGTGATTGATTTGCTTAACGATGTCTTGTAATAAAGCAACCTTATCAGGTACTGGCATAAGATAAAGGTGATCGTCTGGAAATTCTTTCAACCAACGAGTGAGTAATTTAATAGCTTCGGATTCTGAGAATTGACGGTATTTACTTGAACCAAAAAGATTAACCGCAATGTTGTGATAGTTTGACAGAGTCGGTAAGGCTACTTGTTCTTTAAATGGAATGACTGGAATTGTTATATCCGTCAATTGAGCATCTAGACAAAACAACTGAGCGGCCATTAAATAGCGGTTTTTAAAATGAACTGCATTCGAGTCAATATTAATATTAAAAATTGGATGCTTTGATTTGTTATATCCAATATTAATGGGCGCACCGAGTCGATGTAAAGCGATTAACTCTTTAAAGTCAAAACTACTGCCCAATTCGACAACAGCATCAAACTTTCCTTGGTATTGATGGAAATTGAGCGCGGTTTTTTGGCTTCTTTTATCACATAAAAGGATGTCACAATGAGTCGCTTTTTCTACCCAATCAGCACACAATTTAGGTGAAATAAGGGTTATTTTTATATCTGGTCGGTATTGCTGTAAAGCTTGAATAAAAACACCACACATAATGGCATCACCGAGTTTGTTATCCCAGCGCAATATTGCAATAGAGCGAACATTTTTAATGTTAGGTGGATTTCCAGCAAGGGGATCTTTATCGTACTTTTTCGAAATACGGTGCAGTTTCCAATCTTTAATTTTGTTTCTAATGGCGCGATTTCGGGCTTTAAGAGTCTTTATCATAATAGAAGAAAGCCATTGTTTATTGTTGAAGTAAGATTTGAAAAAATTCGATATGCTGCTGGGCAGTACCTTGAAGAGAAAAATTATTAATTACACGCTGTTGTGCTAATAATCCCATTTCTTTGCGAGTCTCGTTTGAATTGCAGAGCTGACGCATTCTATCAGCGATAGCCGTACTGTCATTAACTGGAACAACATAACCAGATTCACCATCAATGAGTAATTCTTTGCTGCCACCAGTAGTAGTAACAATGGAAGGAACGGCCATAGCCATTGCTTCAATAATAGTCTTCGGTAATCCCTCTCCACTGACAGAAGGTTGAATTTGCATATCGCTAGTGGCGAGAATTTCAGGAACGTCTTTTCGATAACCGAGGAAGTGAATTCGTTCTTTCATCCCACTTGCTTTAGCGAGTGCAAGGTTAGCTTCAGTATCCATATCACGACCAATTAAAAGAATATGTAATTGCACTATATCGCTTATCTTGGAGGCGCTTTCCAATAATACGTGAACGCCTTTACTTGGGCGAGCATTGGCTATACAAGTTGCAATAATAGCATCATCTGGGAGGTTAAGTTCTGAACGAAATATAGCTTGAGCCTGATACCAAGAGAGGTCGTGCCCTTTATAGATTGTAACTACATTATCGGAATCCATCCAAACTCGTTTTTTCACATCATCAGTTACCGCTTGAGCGACGCAGCTAATACCATTGACACGTGGGTGTAAGTGGGTCAGATAAGCACTAGGATCATGACGATACAATCCCCCGACTGTTCCTCGATAGGTGACCATTTTGGTTTTCTTAAAACCGATACAGGCAAAAGCCGCATTAGGAATGGTTTTTGAGTTCATCGCATACACAATATCGTAATGCGTAGAAGACAACTCTTTACGTAGAGTTTTTATAGTCTTATAACAGATCTTTTTTGTTGGGTAACAATCAATGACTTTAAGGCCGCATTCTTTGAATCGGGTAACATATTCAGAGTTACCTTGCGTTACGATAGTGACTTGGTGACCAAGTTTTACCATTTCAATGAACATTTCTGCTTCGGGGCGAACACTATTCCAAGCATCGTTGTAAGAGCTAAAAATAAGAATATTCATGGCTTTTCTCTTTTACTTATATCGTTAATTATAGACATGACACGCTCAGCATAGTTTTGACTATTATAGCTAATGGCTAATAATGAAGCTTTTACCAATTGAGTATATTCTTCTTTGTTGTTTATTAATGTAGAAATCTTTTGAATGAAAAAATCTTCATCATATTGATTAGCTATCCAGTTATCATATTCTTTCGGTAGTATTTCAGATGCGCCAACATTTCTTGTTGTTAATATGGGAATTCCTAATGCCATAGCTTCAGGAATCACCATTCCAAACTCTTCAAATAACGCAGGATATAAAAAAATATCAATAGAGCTTAGCCAAAATTCAGGTTTGTTATTTCTTTTTTTATAAACTAGTTTTGAGCTCTTTAATAATGGATGGTTAATGTATTTTTTTGGTAAGCTTTTTGCACCCATTATAAAGAAACTTAAGTTTTCATGGGTGTTGTTTAAGCGTTCACAGATTTCTATAAATCGGTCAAGACCTCTTTTTTTAAAGTCTCCAGATGTGATGAATCCAATTACTTTATTTTCATCAGGGAAGGATAAAAGTTTTCTTGCTTTTTCTCTATTTAATATTTTTGTCTTTTCGTTGAATTTTTTATCGTTATAACCTGGGTATACTATTGATATTTTATTAGGGTTGAAGTTGTTTTTAATAAGTATATTTGATGCTATTTTTGAGTTTGAAATAATGTGACATTGACTTTTATTTAATTGATTGAAGTATGCATTGCATAACATCTCATCTGAAATATTATGAATAAAAGTCATGTCTGAGTTCAATAGGCTAGCATCATGATCTATAATGAAGTGATTTTTATTTGTTATTAGATTAGAATTAATAACTTTAGCTTTTTTAGGCATGGATTTTAATTTAAATAAAGCTTTTAACCGGCCTGAACTACAAAAAACCTCCCACTGAAGGCTATTTTTTCTGAAGTGTTCGGCCTGCATGCGGATTAGCTGGCCAGTTCCACTTTTAAATGAAATATTTTTTCTATACATTAAATATTTTAATGTATTGTTCATATGTGGCATCTTGATATTTAATCCTAAATTTTATTCTTAATAGTTGTTTTTATAAGGGTTTATCCCATTGTTAGGACGTGTTTTAAGTAGTCTCAGTATCCACATATATTGTTCGGGAGTTTGGGTTACATAGTTTTCGATACACTCGTTCATTATTCTAGCATCTTTGTGTTCATTTTCTGTTGGAAAGGGGAGTGCTGGGTATACGTCTAATTCAAATTGACCTGTTTTACTATTGAACATGGCAAATAAAGGAACAATTTTTGCTTTACTGAGTTTAGACAGTCGTCCCAATCCTGAAATAGTCGCCTTTTGGGTGGCAAAAAAATCAACAAAAACACTGTGTTCTTTGCCTAAATCTTCATCAGGCAGATAGTAGCCTAAGTAGTTATCTTTTCTTATCGACTTTATAAAAGGTTTAATCCCTACACTTCTATCATAAACTCGGCCACCATACTGTACCCGCTGTTTGTGCATCAACCAATCCGCAAGAAGGTTTTTTTGGCTTTTTGCCATTGCAGATACAGGAAACCCTCTAGAAGCAAATAAAACTGCAGGAATATCAATAGCCCAAGTGTGGGGAACTAGTAGTATCACATTTTCGCCTTCATCAAGTACTTTTTGAATGTTCTTAAACCCGCGAATCTCAGTATGGCGCTCTAGCCAATTTTTATTTCTAAGACTTAAAGAGGCAAAGTTCATCATGAACATCGCTGCAGTTATATACATTTGATAAAGAATAGCTTCTTGTTCTTTTGAGCTTTTTTCGGGGAAGCACATTGCTAAATTAACACGGGCTCGTTTAGTTGCTCCCGATTTTGACTTGATGATGATGGACGTTAAGAGCTTAGCAATGTAAGACTGAAGTCTCTTAGGTAAAAAGCTAGTTAAGCAAATTACAAAAATGCCTAGCCAAGTAGCCCAGTAACTAGGTGCCAAAAAGTTAAGTTTAAAGTGAGGGTTATAGGCAAGTTCATCAAAATCGTTTCGTTGTTGAGTCATGTATTCAATTACCACCAGTTCACTTTGTCTAGAGTTAAGACTAAACTCGAATGGTCTTAAATCTTGGAAAATTTTTTAAGAACAAATTGTAAGTCACCGCTGGATGTAAGACAATCACAAAGTCTGCTATAAAACAAAGCCAAGCAGATAATGGGCGATTACAACACAGTATAACTAAGTCTGTTGCACTAATAGAGTTGATTCATGAAAATAAAATTTCTGATACGTGATTTGAAGGTTGAAGGCGTTCAGGTTGTGACTTTAAGAATGGCGAAGTTATTGGTAGAGCATGGGCATGATGTGGAAATCGTAACCTTATTTGATGATACCCAATTACCTATTGATGGTGCGGTTCCTGTTTACTCGTTGTCGATAAAAAAGTCTTATAACTTAAAAAAACAAAATAAACTTATTAAGCAAAAGTTTTTGAATTGGTATCAATCATCATCTTTTGACTTTTTGGTAGCTTCACATAGTGAAACAATTAAGCTTATCTCTAAAATTAGTGATCCTCGATTAATTGCTTATATTCATAACTCGGATGAATGCTCATACCTATCTAGAAATGTTTTTAAACGATATAAGTATCGATTTAAATTAAAGCGTAAGCTTAAAGGTAAGCATGTTTTTTGTGTATCAGACAGTATTCATCATTTTATTAAAACATGTTGTGGTGAGCAGAATCTTCGTTCTATACACACTATTCATAACCCTTTTGATTTTGATTTTATTCAGAAAAAATCTAAAGATCCAATATTAGAACCTTGCCCTGAAAATTATATTATTTTTGTAGGGAGAATCGAAAAACAAAAACGTTTAGATCGCTTATTGAACGCATTTGCTTTACTGAGTGGCTCACAAGTTCAGTTAATGATTTTAGGTGAAGGCGATTTAAAATCTGATATTCAGCAGCAAGTGAATGAACTAGGTTTACAACAACAAGTTTTCTTTCATGATTTTGTTGAAAACCCCTACCCCTGGATCCGTAAAGCCCGTCTGTTAGCCTTGACCTCTGACTTTGAAGGGTTACCCACTGTTTTAATTGAAGCTTTGTCTATAGGAACCCCTGTGGTTAGTGTCGATTGTCCTTCAGGACCGAGTGAAATTCTAACCGATGAATTATCTAAATACTTAGTCGATTCTTATGACGAACAAATGATTGCTAATAAAATTCAACAAGTGTTAGAAGCTCCCAAAGAGGCGATTTCAGAATTGGGTTACTTACCTTTTTCTAATGAGAGAGTTTATCAGCGATTGCTATCAACCCTTCATTCATTATCTCGTTGAGTGAAAAATTGCTCCATGCAACTAGAGAATAAAAATAGAGGCATGAAAAAGTAAACAACGCTTAAATGGGCAAATGGCACATCGGTTAAACCACAAATAAAAATAGCAATAGTATAAATACTGCCAAGTGAATATATGGTGAGCTTGCTCTGTTTCAGTAAGAAAACAGCGAATATTCCTAAAAACAAAACTAGCCCGATTAAACCATTTTTTACTGCTATATCGATAAATTGGTTATGGTAGTGCATAGGGTTAAAGTACATGATATTTTTAGATATAATTCCTTGCTCAACATGCTTTTTAAATTCAGGACGAAAGTTCTTGCTGCCAATGCCTATCAATGGGTTTTCAATTAAAGTATGAGCACCACTATTCCAGATTTGGAATCTCATACCAATTGAAGTATTTAAGTTGCCATTTTTGATTTGATGTATTTCATTCTGTGTTTGTTTATAACGAGTTATAAACGTATCTTTTAGTAATGTTCCAATAAGAACGGTTGACACAGTAAAAAATAATATAGAGATAGTAATGAAAGTTTTCGATCTCGATATTAATAACTTTACTATAATTAACGCCGCAATGATAGTTAGCGCTAGAGCAACTCCTCGAGTGTCGGTGAGCAGCATACCCGTAATAGAAACAATGGAGGCCATTAAGCATAATATTTTCAAATAAACAGGTTGAACTTTGATTGCAAAATAAATTTGAGTAATTGCCGCTATCATACAATAGGTTGCAAATGGAATTGGGTTCATTAATTTTGCATCAACTACGAGTCTGTTAACATTAACTAGGTATGCATTTTGATAAATGAGATAGGCTAAACCAATGGCATTGATGAGTAAGGCTGCGATTACCCATCGGTTATTGAATAAGCGCAAAGGGAATAAATAATAATACAAAGTGAGCAAGCCTAGGGTTCGAATAAGCCCTTCATCAGCGCCGTGATATGCTTGTAGTAGCACCAAATAAACTACGAAAGTGAGCATTGCAGTTGAGGTATACAACTGTTGGCGAGTTTTATGTACCCAAGACCATGCTTCTTTTTTATAACAAATGAGAAGAGAGACGATGGCTATCACCATTAATTTGGTCATAATAGAACGGCCACCCTCGACTAAGCAAAGGCCGGTTCCTAACCATATAAAAGGTAAATAAATCAGTATGTTCAGTAATTTTGATGTGTAATTTTTAAGGCAAGAAGACATACAGCTCTACAGAAATTAACGAGTAATAATTATGTATTACTCGTGGTTAATATTTTTATTCGTCTAGTTACTTATTAATCTCAGCCAAATACTCAGCTACACCTTCAGCAACCGTTTTAAACTCAACGTCACAACCAGCTGCGCGTAAGTTATCTAGGTTGGCTTGGGTGTATTCTTGATAAGCGCCTTTTAAATGGTCAGGGAAAGGAATCGATTCAATACTGCCTTTACCGTGATGTTTTACCACTGCTTCTGCCACTGCACGGAACGTTTCAGCTTTACCTGTACCACAGTTGAAGATGCCAGACACACCATGCTCCATAAACCAAAGGTTCACTTTACATACATCACCCACGTAGATGAAATCGCGTTTAAATTCATCGCTACCTTCAAATAATTTAGCGTTTTCACCAGAAAGCAGTTGATTGTTTAGGTGGAATGCGACTGAAGCCATGCTGCCTTTGTGTTGCTCGCGAGGCCCATAAACATTGAAGTAACGGAAGCCTGTGATTTGCGATAGCTTTTCACCATGCGCTTCAGCATCAGCCCATAAGCGACGTACGTAGTTATCAAACTGCTGTTTTGAATAACCGTAAACGTTTAGAGCACCTTCGTATTCACGTTCTTCGATAAACTCTTTGTCTTGTGCGCCGTAAGTTGCCGCTGAAGAGGCATAAAGGAACGGAATTTGACGATCAACACAGTAGTGTAGGAGTTCTTTTGAATACTCATAGTTGTTGAGCATCATGTATTTGCCATCCCACTCGGTTGTTGCTGAACAGGCTCCCTCATGGAATATCGCTTCAATAGGGCCGAAATCGTCACCGGCCATAATTTGCGTTAGGAAGTCATCACGGTCCATGTAGTCTGTGATGTCTAGGTCGACTAAATTAACGAACTTTTTACCGTTTTTTAGGTTGTCGACTACTAATATGTCGTTATAACCAGCTTGATTTAATGCTTTAATAATGTTGCTGCCAATCATGCCAGCACCGCCAGTAACGATAATCATATTCACTTCCTAGAGAGTTGAAACAAAGACCGGACGAGTATAGCAGAAGACTCGTTGAGAGAGAAAACCTTAAATGGTGCTGTTGGTTCCCTCTTTCATGGTTTTATTGTGCATGAAAATTAATCATGCTCTGCCATCATATTCATTAAATCGAATAGCATATCATCATCAAATTGAGCAAATCTTGGATGACTCCGCTCTTTTAATTGTAGTTGCATTACTTTAACGGTTTTGATGTTTTTAATCATTGATTGGTATTGATTGATTTCTGTTTTTAAGTGCGCTTCATATTGGTTGAGGTTGTTTTCTTGCTCTCGTTTACTCTTACCGCCGAAACGTTGCCAAATATACCCTTCAAAAGAATGGCTTGATTTGATGTCTGCGTACTCATAGTCAAGCTCTCTGATTTGTCGATGTAAATGCTCTTCTAGTTGCTTGGTGGCTTTTTTATCTAAGTTTATTGCTGTATCAGGCAGCCATTGTTGAGCCATTTGCAATAATCCAAAGATATCTTGATCTTTTTTCATTTGCGATAATTGCTGCATGAGTTCTTTTTTATGCTCTTTTTGACTTGCATCCGCCTCTTTATCTGGATGTAAAGTTTTGGCAAGTTGGCGGTATAGTTTGGTGATTTCTGATTGTTTAAATAGCTCAGGTGTCTGAAGTGAGTTCTCTTGTTCCCATTGTTGTTGGCTAGTCTTTGAACTTCCCCAATCAATATCCTCTTCAAAGCTATCATCTTCTAACGGCTCATTGTCTAAGCGAGCAAATATGTCCTGAAGATTTTTTTCCATATTAGTTGGATCTTTAATTAATTCTTGTAGTTCTTCATCTGAAGCATCTATGCTTTGTCCTGTCAGCTCTTCAAGCATGGCTCGCATCATCAAGAGCTGTTCAATATCAACGTCGGTATTGTCCTGTGGATGGAAGCCATTGGTATCTTCTTCAAACTTCACCATAGCTTGGTGAAATTGCTCTCGTAATGCGGATGTATCATTGGTTCGAAACGGATTTGCTTCCAAGGTTTGAAGCTCATCCGAAATCCAATCATACAAGGCATCTCGTTGATAACCTTTAATGCTTTTCTTATTAATAAAAGTTAATAAATGCAGAATAAAAGCTTCACTGGTATCACACATCAACTGCTCACTCGACAGCATGCGAAGTTTAAATTGTTCTGCGAATAGATTGATTTTTTGCTTTAATTTTTCATTGCGAGATTTTTTCTTTTCTATGGATTGCCATCGTTTATTGACCAGGCCTTTATTGTTTTGCTTTAATGATTGAGCGGTAATGCTGAGTTTGGTCATAGGAATTTTTTATATGGATAAGGTTGAATGAATAAATAGTTTAAAATCAGTGAGGTGTTTGTTTAATACCGCGATGACAATATCTATGTTGAGGTTTTGATAATCGTGTACCGCAATGTTTCTTAAGCCCACCATTTTTTGCATTGCATTTGAAGTGTTTTCATCCAACAAACCTAGTTGGTGAAGTTGCTGAAATGAATCGCGGCTGCTTTGTGGAATAGGGCCGTTATTGAGCCTTAATAGTCGATTGGCAATGTCAATGCAGGCTTCACAGATACGTTGTAGATTTAAAATAACGGAATCTTGCTTAGTGAAATTACGACGAAACTCAACGTCATCATGTTGATATTCTTCATCAATTCGTTTTAAGCAGCGTTCAATAATTGATACTTTATTGAGAATTACATCATCCATTGATTTCCTCCTGCTCATTCCAGCGTTCTAATAAGCCATTGATGTTATCTTTACGATTGTACTGTAAATCTTGATACATGCGAAAGGTGTCTACTTCAAACCCGGGCGCTTGATTGTGTTTATCGAACAGTAGTTTACCTTCACTTATAATTTGGAAACGTAGAACAGTATTGGCTTCTCGCAAGTTGATTAAGTCAATGTCGCAGTTTAACTGACTAGCAAGAGATTGAGCTGCATTCCAGATTTCTTCTGGTGGGATATTCGGTTCTGGAAAAATAGCCAAGTCGATATCGCTATCTGGGCGTGCTTGACCTGTTGCTTGTGAGCCAAATAAATAGGCGAAAGAGACTTGACCTGGCAGTGTATTTTCCAATGCTTTTAATAGGTTGTATTTCAATTTATCTAAATGAACCGTATGCATCATATTGCATTCTTTTCTTTACCTAGTTAACGATAGCTTAGCAGACATTAAGTTGCTGAGATAGTTAGGCTACTTTTCCTAAGTAGAACGACAGCATGAAACCCTGTCGTCCTCCTTGAGGAGCCTAAGCGACATCGAGGATCTACATGCAGCGTCCTGTGAACAAATGCCTACTCAGAATCGTAAAATTCAAACAATAACTTCAGCATTTACTTTTTTAACTAAAACATCAGTAAACTCAGCTTTCGTCTCCGGCTCCCCATGAATCAAATGAATTTGCTTAATGTCCGACTCAATCCCCTCAATAAACTCCAATAAATCATCACGATCTGCATGGGCTGAATACCCAGACATAGAATGAATGTGAGCGTTTACTTCTACTTTATCTCCATCAATTTCAACATAGCTATACTCATTTTGCAGATCTCGACCTAGTGTTCCTTGAGCTTGATAGCCCGCTAGAATGACATCGGTTCTTTTATCGGGAAGTAGAGCTTTTAAATAATTCATGATGCGGCCACCGTTACACATACCACTTGCGGCAACCACGATAGCGGGTTCATTGGTGGAGGTTAAGCGATTAACGAGCCTCATATGATCTTTGTGAGATTCAACCATCACAAATTGCTCAAACGCCATTGGGTGACGTTTTCTTCCCACTGATAATCCATCTTGCGCTTCTTTATTCCATAGTTCATGAAACTTCATATATTGCTCAGTCACCTCAATGGCCAGCGGTGAATCGAGAATAATAGGCAACTGTTGCCAATAGTCGTCATCGGTCGATTCTGTTTCAATGCTGTGTTCAATGAGTCGTTCAATATCAAATAATAACTCTTGCGTACGCCCCACACTAAAAGCCGGAATAAGTATCACGCCACCATCTAGTAGCGATTTTTCAACAATGACTTCTAAGCGTTTAGAGCGAGTGGCGACATCATCATGAGTTTTATTGCCATAAGTGCTTTCAATGACCAAATAATCTGCACGTTTGGGTGATATAGGGTCAGGAAGAAGTGGTGTGTTACGCGGCCCAAGATCACCTGAGAACACAATAATTTCATCATTTGGTAGCGTGATTTCAATATAAGCCGAACCCAAAATATGACCAGCAGGTTTAAAACAGAATGAAAGGAAGTCGCGTGTATGTTCGTGCTCTTTACCTAGGGACCAGGAACTAGGAACTTGTCTTCCCTTAATGTTTTTCAATTGATTATATTCCAAAGGCACAATCAATGTTTTCAAATGTGCTAACACTTTTTCACGTTGTTTTTGATTTAAACCCAGTTGAAGTTTCAATCCATCATCTAACATTAAAGGGATGAGTTCGGCGGTCGCTTGTGTGCAATAAATCGGTTTATCAAACCCGGCAGCTAGTAGCCAAGGTAAGCGGCCGATATGATCAATATGCGCGTGTGTGATTAACAGCGCATCAATATGATCAATATCAAACTCAATGTTTAATGGTTGGCTATCCTTACCTTGAAATAAGCCACAATCGATAAGCAAATTAATGTCGTTAATGCGCAACTCATGACAAGAGCCGGTAACGGTATCTTTTGCGCCGTGGTGGGTTAGGTAGTAGTCATGCTGCGGATGAAGTTGATATTGCTCTAAAGTCATAAACCTAGCCATTAAATCGTAAGAACATAAGTGCAGAATAACGTTTATAGTGTGTAAAGTTTGCGCAACTAATCATGCTTTCGATGCAGTTAACTGTTTTTATTTATAAATGTTATGTATGTGTCACAAATAAGAACGCGGTCTTGACTAAGATTTGTCCTACCTAGGCTCGCGAAAGTGTGAGCTAGGTGGTAGAATTTGCATCGAATTTTTAGAGGTCAATCTGTGTGAAAAAGAAAATTAAAATGTTTATCAAGCAGTTGCTATCGAAGACCGGTGTATTCGATTTTTATGTCAAGCAGCTGTACATTTATCTCACAGTGATTGTGTATAAAGTTAAGTACTTTAGGATAAAAGTTGAGCCTAATCAGGTTGTATTTGAATCATTTCAGGGAAAATCAGCTTCAGATTCACCATACGCTCTATATCTAGAGTTACAGAAAACAAAACCTGAATATAAATTTATATGGGTCTTTGACAAAATTAATGACCCTGATGCTTTAAGGCTTAAGTCAAAGAAGAACACTACGATTGTTCAGCGGGGTTCGGCTGCTTATTTTAGGGCTTACGCAGAAAGTCAGTATTGGATTGTCAACTGTCGTCTTCCATACCGTTTGATTCCTTCTAAACAACAGGCTCTAGTGCAATGTTGGCATGGCACCCCTTTGAAAAAGCTAGGTAAAGATATCATGATAGAAAATCATCCAACATCTAGTTTAAAAGCTATGCATTTTGCTTATCAGTGGGAGGGTCAGCGGTGTGACTATTTTTTATCCCCTAGCGCTTATGCTTCACGGTGTTTTAAAAGCTCTTTCGCTCTTAAGGATGAGCAATTACTAGAGCTTGGTTACCCAAGAAATGATGAACTGTTTCTCTATAAAGACAACCTTGATTATCAAAATATGATCAAGAAAAAGCTCGGTATAGATACAGATAAAAAAGTGGTTCTCTATGCTCCAACGTTCAGGGATGATGATTTTGAGCATGGAAAGCATGTAGCATCTAATCGACTAGATAATGATGAATTTAAAACTCATTTTGGAAGTGATGTTCAGTTTTTATTTCGAGGGCATTACTTTGCTCAAGTGAAAGATAACAATGATGAGTTTTTTTTAGATGTGTCTGGCTACTCAAGAATTAATGATTTACTGCTGATCGCAGATGAACTGATCACTGACTATTCGAGCCTGTTTTTTGATTATCTCATTTTAGAAAGACCGATATATTTTTATATGTATGATAAGGATAAATACCTTAACCATTTGCGAGGCACTTACTTGGATGTAAGTAAGGATATGCCTGGGGTTGTGGTAGAATCACAAAAAGACCTGTTAAAGCAGATGCATGCTAGTGAAAGAAGTCATTCAATAGCTCAGTTCAATGCTATCTATAATCCATACGAGAAAGGTCAATCGGCATCTCGTGTTATTCAACAAATTTTAGGTAATCAATAATGTCAAAACGCGTAATTACCTTTGGAACTTTTGATGTCTTTCATGTAGGGCATGTAAATATTTTAGAACGTTGTGCAACCTTAGGTGATACTTTGATCGTTGGCGTATCAAGTGATGCACTGAATTTTTCAAAAAAGCAACGTAACCCGATTTATTCTGAACAAGATAGAATGAAGATAATCCAATCATTATCTTTTGTTGATGAAGTTTTTGTTGAGCACTCTCTAGAGAAAAAGCGTGAATACATTGAGTTCTACAAAGCAGATGTACTGGCGATGGGTGATGATTGGAAGGGGAAGTTTGATGAGTTTTCTGATATCTGTGAAGTCATCTACTTCCCAAGAACACCATCAATTTCAACTTCAGAAGTTATTGAAATTGCAAAGAATATCTAATCTTGTTTGGTGCGGTTGTTGTGAATAAGAATCGATATTTAAAGCTAAGAAGCGTGCTTTTTATTAAAGGCATGCTTTTTTCTATTTTTGGCTTTTTTATTGGTCGAGATAAAAAACGGATTATCTTTAATTCAGAATTCAATACAGAGTTTAACCATAATTCTAAGTATCTGTTTTTATACTTTTTAAAGCATTACCCCGACTTTGACATAAAGTTTGTCATTAATGATTTAGAACAGCAAAAACAACTAAACCAGTCGATAGGTCCATACTTTATTGATACATATAGTTTTAAAAATAGGCTGTATGTTTTAAAGGCGGCAACTTGGATAACGTCATCTTTAGAAACACCTATTGGTGGTTTCGCCCAATCTTACAAGCGAAAGGTATTTCACCTGGGGCACGGGGCGCCGTTGAAATGTATTGGGCGGGCTGAAAAATATCTGAACTGGAAAAAGGCATTGTATTATCGCCTAATTAAAGGGAATTTTAGTTACTTTTTTTCAACATCAAAGGCTTTTTCTGAAACTTGGCGAGCTTGTCTTAATTTAAAACATGAACAGGTAGTGATTGCTGGCCAAGCAAGAAACGATGCATTGGATGTGAACTATAAACATGCTACCCATGTGCTTCAATTGCAAAAAGAAAAAAAGCACATTCTCTATGCCCCTACGTGGAGGCCTTTTGATGATACAGAGATTTTTCCATTTTTAGATTTTAATGCTGAGCAGCTTGACTTGTTTCTTGGGCAGCAAGGTTGCACTTTGCATTTAAGGGTCCATCCTAACTTTGAAACAGGGATCCCTAGTAAAGTAAAGAACATGAAAAATGTTAGTGTTCTCTCGCGTGAATGTGTTACTGATATCAACGAAATACTTGGGCAGTTTGATTTATTGATTACTGATTATTCAAGCATTTACTTAGATTTTCTGTTAACGCTAAAACCTATACTATTTCTGCCCTATGATTATGAAAAGTACAAAAATAAAATAGGTTTTACTATTCCTTATGAGCAAGCGACTCCAGGCCCAAAACCCAAAACACAAAAGCAGTTTATAAATGAAATCAGTGAACTGCTGAATAATGAAAGTTATTTTGCTACTGAACGTAAAGATGCCAATGACTGGCTGAATGTTGTTCAAGACCAACACGCAAAGCAAAATGCACAATTAATCTTTCAACTTACTGAAAGTTAACAAGATGAAGGCTAATAGTTTGAATACCAAAGCAATATCTAGAAATCTATATATTCTGTATACATTGGCTCACTTGAAAAAAAAGGCCAATATTCGTGGTACATTTTTAGGATATCTATGGTGGATTATCGAACCAATGATGCTTATCGCTTTATATAGCTATGTGGTTGGAGTGATTTTTGGGCACCGCGGAGCGGATCAAATCTTAATGATTGCAATTGGTGTTACACTATGGAAATGGTGGAGTTCGAGCATGTCAATTTCGACCACATCATTCCGGCGTTATAAAGGTATCGTTTGCCAAGTAAAGATGCCCTTACCAATTTTGCCTACATCCGAGGTATGTGGTGAGAGCTACATGTTCTGCTTTGCTTATTTGATATTACAAACAGTATTGTTGTTTCTTGGTTATATACCCGATATATTTGCACTTGCATTAACCTTTGTCATTACAATGATCGCTGTAAGTGCTATATCGCTATTTTGGGCGATGTTAAATGTATTTGTTCGTGATACCGCTTTTTTAGTTGGCTTCGGTCTTAGAATCTTATTCTATATTACTCCAATTATTTATCCTGCCAGCCGTGTTCCGCATAGTTTGCGATTTTTGGTTGAATTGAATCCATTCGCTCACTTAATTAGCTTTTATAACAATGCATTGATATATACCGATAAGGTCAGTTATAGCCATATGCTGTACGCATTAGTGGCTTCATCTGTGGTATTGATCGCTTTGATACGTATTTGTAAGCGACTTACTCCACAAATCATCAGGAATGTTTAACATGAGTAATGAAAAAAACTTAGTCGTCGAGCTTGATGATGTGACATTAAAGTATGCTAATAGTACGAGCTTTAACCTTAAACGCTTATTTTTGTCTAAACATGAAAGACAGAGAGTGGTTTCAAATTCCAATGCTAACCGCGAAGCAGCTTTGAGCAATGTGTCTTTAAAGTTTTATGAGGGAGATATTGTTGGTATTGTCGGGCGTAACGGTGCCGGTAAGTCTACTATTTGTAAGGTCTTATCGGGTGTACTAGAACCGACCAGTGGTAAATTTTACTCGAAGCTTGATGTGGGTTCATTACTCTCTCTAAACTCTTTTTTTGCTAAAGAGTTAAGCGGGTTAGACAATATTTATCTAGCTGGTGCCTTATTAGGTAAAAACAAAAAAGAAATTGAAGAGAAAATTGAAGAAATCATTAATTTCTCCGAGTTAGAAGAGTCCATTCATAAACCTATTGAAACTTACTCAAGTGGTATGGTTTCTCGACTAGCATTCTCGATTGCGACTACTTATCGCAGTGATATTTTGATCATTGACGAAGTATTGAGTGTAGGTGATAAATACTTTAGAGAAAAGTGTAAAAAGAGAATGAATGAGATTATGAAGGAATCTCGTTTGATAATTATCGTTTCACACTCAGATTCGGATATAAGAAGTATGTGTAATCGTGCAGTTTATTTAGATAAAGGACGAGTGATTGCTGATGGTAGTGTTTGTGAAATTTTTGATTTATATAATTAAAGGTTTAAAATGAAAAAGATAAAAAACTTATTAGACATGATTAAATATATTATTTCATCCATGTTCTTCTCTAATATTAATGAAAAGTGGATCATCGGTGAAAGGCTTGGAGAATCAGCTAGTGATAATGGGTTTTACTTTTTTAAATATTTAATGGAGCGCCAACCTGATAATGATAAATATTATTTTGTTTATAGAGATGATATGCTGTTAAGTAGTGATTTAGCAAAGTATAGGAAGAATTGTATTAAGCTGAATTCATTAAAGCATTTTATTTTATACAATAAGTGTAAATATGTTATAGTATCTCATGGCGCTAGAGATGGTGTGCCAAATCTGATATATTATAAATTTAAATCTAAAATAAAGCCAATAGTATACCTTCAGCATGGTGTTGTTAAATTTAAGAAAATTCACTTCACAAAATTATCGTATAATAAAAATATTGTCAGGTTTTTAGTATCGAATTCTGATGAGCAAAATATAATCTGCAATCAGATGATGTCCAAAAAAGATGAACATAACTATAACTTCAATTTATTTAAGTTGAAGTCTTATGAGTTGATGGACAAGAATTTATCAAAAGAATTTTCATATCTAAAAGAATACGTAGATCTATATAATTATTCTGAATCTACAATGGATAAGTTAAGTGAAATAAAGAAAAGAATTGGATTTCCAATAGGTAGCGTTCCTATTACTGGTTTAGCTAGGCATGATAATCTCATTGAGGGGCATAATAGTCATGAGTCTTCAGGTAAGTATATATTAGTTTTTCCTACCTGGAGAGATAAATTAAAAAATGCTTCTGAAGTGGACTTCAAAGATAGCGATTTTTATAAGAATTATAATGAATTAATTACAGACGATTGTTTGAGAGAAAATCTTGAAGCCAATGGTTATAAAATAAAGTTTCACCTTCATCCCGAAATGTTAAAGTTCATGCCATTATTCAAGCATTCCAAAAAACATGTCGATTTTGTGTGTGGTAATATATCAAAAATGATATTGGATTCTGAGTTTTTAATTACAGATTACTCAAGTCTTGCTTGGGACTTTAAGGTTTTAAATAAAGATATTATTTTTTATCATTTCGATAAGGATGACTTTAATGTTAGCAGAAAAGGCTACTGTAATTCAGATGAGGATTGGCCAGGAGATGTATGTCATGACTTTTTTGAGTTGCGAAATTCTATTCTGAGTAATCTTAATAAATATACCCATAATATAATTCCTCACGATGCCAATAATGGATTTTGTCAGCGTATTTTTAATGAGATAAATTCGATACCTAAAAAAGTGTATTTTATGGTTTATAATATCTATGGTATCGGTGGTACTGTTAAAACAGTTACAAATACGGCAAATTATTTATATGCTAAAGGAGTTCCAGTTGAGATAATATCCGTTCGTCGTACTAAATTTAATCCAGATCTTGGTTTAGATCCAGGTATAAAAATATCTGTGCTATTTGATGCTAGACAGAAAGGTACAAAATATAAATTTAAAAATAACAGTATAATAAAAGGTTTGAAAGGTATACCGGTTCGGTTATTATCTAGATTTTCTAGTTATTTGATTCATAAAGAGGAAGATTTGTTTACGATGTTTTCGTTGTTTACAGATTTACAGATAATTAGAAAGTTAAGGTCTTTAAAAGATTGTATTTTAGTCACAACCATCCCTAGTTTTAATATTATTGCGCCTAAATATACTAATGATAGTGTTAAAATTGTTGGTCAAGAACATAAATTTTTCGATGCCCATAATGGTTCACTTCAGAAATGTGTGGTTGAATCGTACCCTAGGCTTCATCATTTAACTGTATTAACTGATGATGATTTGAGTAAGTATAAAAATTTTATGGAACCGAACCGCCTATCCGTGCAGCCAAACGGGACAGAGTTGTTGCAGGAGATAGATGATTTTAATTGTGATAATCAAAAAAGATTTATAACGCTTGCTAGATTTGTAGAACAAAAACGCTTAGATCTATTGCTCGAATCATTTAAGGTCGTGGTGAACAATGATCCAGAATGTAAATTAGATATTTTTGGCCATGGTCCCCTAAAGCCTGAACTAGAAATGATGATATTAAAGTTAGGATTGCAACATAATGTCTTCATTTTTGAGCCTGTAACTGATGTATACTCTGTGTTACCTAATTATTCAGCATTTCTTTTAAGCTCTGGTTTTGAGCCTTTTGGTATGGTGATCATTGAAGCATATGCTTGTGGAGTTCCTGTAATATCCTTTGACATTGACTATGGCCCAAAAACTTTGATAAAAAATGAAATAACAGGCTTAAAGTCACAGGCATTTGATATAGAGATGTTTGCTAATTCTGTGTTAAAATTAGCAAGTGATCCTATATTAAGAATGAAGCTTAGTAAAAACTGCCTTCAAGAGGTATCTCAGAATTACTCTACTGATGCAGTTGGAGATAGATTTATACAGACATTAAATAATCTGAGCTGCGGATAAGAAATGAACTAAATGCCCAAGTCGCGCTCAGATCGCTTGTCGAGAATTATCAATCGCAAGGATTTGGGCATGATTAATTTAGAAGCTATTTATACTGATGTCGATGATTTTTGTTTACTCTTTATTCCTCAATGGGAAGCCCACTTAATTGAATCAGGGCTTAAGCAACGAAGAAGGCCTTCTAAGTTAAGCGAAAGCGAAGTAATGACGATTGTCATCGCTTTTCATCAGTCTGGATACCGTGATTTCAAAACTTTCTATATAAATCATGTCATTAAATATTGGAATAAAGATCTTCCTTCCCTCGTAAGTTACACAAGAATGCTTAAATTACTTCAATCTGTGCTTGTGTCGTTAAGCTCTTTTCTTACTCAAAGAAAATCAAAACCGACTGGTATCGCTTTTATTGATTCAACAAAACTACAAGTTTGCCAGTATACGCCCCATGAACCCATGGGGCGTATACATTCAAAGCACTTCAAGGACTGAACACAGGGGAAAAGGGAGGGGGAGTTCTTCCCAGTGATGGCTGCCAGGGGGGCGTGTCGTAGTATAGGCCTTTATGACAAAGGTTATTACTGAACCCTACCTCTAACGGCTAGATTTATAAAATCGATCTTCAATGTGAGTTTTTGTTAACGTAGATACAAATATAACAGTAATCAAACAGGTGACAATATAACCATATGCGATGATGGTAGGTTCTTCTATGATTGCCCTCGAAAAAGGAATGTGGAAAACCTTTGGTAGCACTAAAAATATTGCAAAGATAAAATATAACGTTGGAACATGTGTTAAATATATAGAGTATGAAAGCTCACCTGCTTTTAATAGTGGGCGAATGTTAAGTGCGCGATTTAAAACTCCTTTATCAGCAGCAACCAGTATTATGCATATGGAAAAAACTAAGCTAGGGTATATTGATGGCTTTGGACTCAATATTATAGTTGCATAGATCAGTGCTGGAATCAGAATGATATTGACGAAGGATAATTTCTCAAATTTAGACTTTTCTGATCTATAAATGTAAAAAGATATAACCCCGAGAAAGAACCCATAGATTCCTCTAGCTGCTTGTATGGTTAGGCCATAATCCTTGATAAGGTTTAATCCACCGATGAAAATGGCTATTATCCAAAATAACCATTTAAATCTATTCGAAATTGCAGTTAAAAAGAATGCTAAGTAAATGTAAAATTCAATGCTTATGCTCCATGAAGCATAATTAAATGAAAGGTGGTTAAAGTGACTAAACCAGGATTGAAGTAATAAAATATTTGGAAGTAATTCATTTAATGCAGTTTTACCAGAAAAAGCATCTTTTCCAATATTGAACCCTAGGTGAGATAAAACTAAGAGTGCAACCTGTATTCCAACTATCACTAGTAATGTAATAATATGAAGTGGATAAATACGCTTAAATCTATTAGTGAAAAAATCTTTAAATTTAATTGTATGTGATTTGCTAAATTTGAAAGACAGAACAAAACCACTCAGAACAAAGAAAAAATCGACAAATATACGACTATGAGCGACGAATTCAATCTCTTTTATATTTCCAACCCATCTTAGATGGTAAAGCACAACCATGATAGCAAATATGCCTCTTAGACTATCAAGGGAGTCGAAACGTTCTTTTTGAGTTGACATTTAAGTACCTTTGGTGGGGAATTTTTATAAGTCATTGACTGTAACTGAATTAGATTTCATATCAGTTACGTCAAAATTGTATTATTAACGAGCTAGTAAGCTTATTGATGGAATAATATTACTCGTTTTTATTTTTCACTCTATACCCAGTCGGCGTTTCCAACAAAATACGCTTAATGCATTCCAAGTCAAAGTCGTGACAACAGGCATCAAGTTGCTGTAGAACGGTTTCCATTTCTGCCCAACTTAAACTTTCTTCACAAGCAGTCATGATTTTAGGGTGGCAAGTTCCCGTAACATTTTCGCCAATTAACAGTTCTTCATAGAGCTTTTCTCCTGGGCGTAAGCCGGTAAAGCGAATCTCTATATCACCTTCTTTTTTGTCATCATCTCTTTTATTGGTATCACTGATGCTGTGTTCTGTCATCCCCATCAAATGAATCATACGTTTAGCTAGGTCGAGAATTTTCACAGGCTCTCCCATGTCTAGCACAAATACTTGCCCATTATGACCAATAGCCCCAGCTTGAATAACGAGTTGAGCTGCTTCGGGGATTAACATAAAGAAACGGGTAATATCAGGGTGGGTAACGGTAACAGGTCCACCTTTTCTAATTTGCTGTTTAAATAATGGAACAACAGAGCCTGAAGAACCAAGTACGTTACCAAAACGAACCATAGTAAAGCAGGTGTTAGACTGGCGATCGGATAAAGCTTGTAGCACTAACTCGGCTAATCGCTTACTTGCTCCCATCACATTGGTTGGTCGAACCGCTTTATCGGTAGAAATAAGAGTGAAATTTTTTACACCTGTGTTAATTGCCGTTTCCGCTACCGATAAAGTACCGAAGACATTATTGCGAATTCCTTCAACAATATTATCTTCAACAAGGGGAACATGCTTATAAGCTGCCGCGTGATACACGGTATCAATTTTGTGTGTAATCATGAGCTTTTCAACATGGTTTTGACGCTGAACCGAGCCTAAAGCAGCAATGATTTTTGTATCAAATTTAAGGTGAGTTTTCGCTGATTGTAGCTCCTGGTCTATTTTGTATAAGTTGTACTCATTAAGCTCAAATAACACAATGCATTTGGGCTTTTGGGCGAGTATTTGGCGGCATAGTTCTGAGCCTATAGAACCACCGGCCCCAGTAACCATGATATTTTGGTCGGTGATGTTTTGGCTTAATAGTTCTGGAACCGGATCGACTTGAGTTCGGCCAAGTAAATCGGCCACATCAAGGTCTTTAATTTCTCCAATTTGAGCGCGGCCAGTGGCAATATCTTCAACTGAAGGAACCGATTGAAGCTCAATAGGCCAAGTCGATAGTCGGTCGACTAAGCGTAAGCGCTCACCCTTATTGATGTTATTAATTGCTAGTAATAATTTTACGGGCTGGTATAGCGATTTGAGTTTATCGAAATCAGAGCTTGGATGTACACGTAAACCGTAGATAACCTGGCCAATTTTTTTCGGGTCATCATCAAATAAAACGGCAGGGTTATATTCCTCACCTGACGATAGGGCAAATGCAAGGTCTCGACCGGTTGCCCCTGCTCCATAAATGAAGACATTGGGTTTATTACGGCGGTAAAACTGATGGTAGTAATTACGAATTAGAATTCTAGGTCCGCCTAAAGTAACCACAGCAAAACCAGCAAAAATTAGTGGAACGCTACGTGGTACAAACGAATGGAAATAAAAGCTAGAGATCATCAGAGCAATAGTTGAGAGCATCACTGCTAAGAATATGTGCCCAAGTGCAGCGACCATCATATAACGAATCACCGCTCGGTACATACCAAGTTTGATGAAAGCAGCTATGGTTACGATAACGGTAACAACCCAACTTAAAATTTCAGGAGTACCAATCGGAAAGTGATAATGACCTAAACGTACAACCACCGCAAAGTAGAGAGAAAAGGTGATGGCTGCAATATCGTAAATGGCATTAATAATGCGTTTTTCGCGGCGTCTGATTTTCAACAAGTTTTTAAGAGTTTGATACATAGATTTAAGGCAACTTGAATGGACAAGTGAATTGTAAACTGCTTTATACACTTTTACTATGCTATTTGTTTTTACTCACATGAGTTTACGATAAAATCGATAAAATTATTGGTACTTCATCAAGAAAAGACCCTCAATTATGAAAATTTTAGTAACAGGTGCCACAGGGTTTGTGGGGCAGAAAGTGGTCGAAAAAGCATTAGAGAAGGAGATGGAAGTCTCTGCTATTGCTCGTAATAGTAAGCTCGTCACCCAGCAGAAAAGTTTACCTCAAGTTGAGTGGCATCATGGTGAGTTAACGCCCGATTTTGATTGGAGTTCTTGCCTAGATGGAGTTGATTGCGTGATCCACTGTGCTGCCCGTGTTCATCAAATGAATGAAGATGCCTCTGTAGCACAAAAAAACTATGATGATGCCAATTTTCGTTCAACTTTAAACTTAGCGCACCAAGCTCAACAAGTTGGTGTTAAACGGTTTATTTTTTTAAGTTCCATTAAAGTTAATGGTGAAAGCACTGAGTTAAACGAGCCGTTTACACGTACAGTAGAACAAGAGCCAGAAGACCCTTATGGCCTCAGTAAATATAAAGCAGAACAGGCTTTACAAACACTTTCTAAAGACTCGGGACTTGATGTTGTCATTATCCGTCCGCCTCTGGTATATGGGCCAGGAGTAAAAGCGAACTTTCAAGCTATGATGAAGTGGGTTTGCCGAGGTATACCGTTGCCATTAGGGGCGATACATAATAAGCGAAGTATGGTTTATCTTGATAACTTAGTTGATTTGATTTTAACCTGTACGCAGCACAATGAAGCTATAAATGAGGTTTTTTTGGTGTCTGATGATCATGATATATCGACCAGTGAGTTGCTTTCTCAAATTAAACAGGCAGCGAATTCTTCAACCTGGCTTATTCCTGTACCAATGAAGATCTTTACTATTGCAGCCAAACTGCTCAATAAGCCACAAATAGCTCAACGCCTATGTGGATCATTACAGGTCGATATCTCTCATACAAAAAAACAGTTAAACTGGCAACCGCCGATTTCTTGGGAGCAGGGGATCACTAAAACGGTTTTATTCTATCTCAATAATAAAAACACACACTAGGTACTGCATTCATGCTGCGATTACTGGATTTTTGCTTTTCTTTCTTTGGTTTGCTTTTTTTGTGGCCTTTTCTTTTGATTATTACCGTTTTGGGCTATTTCGACACCGGTTCTCCAATATTTTGTCAAACTCGAGTAGGGCGTTACAAAAAGCCATTTACCTTGATCAAATTTAGGACCATGGCAGTTGAAACGGCATCGGTTGCTACACATGAAGTTGATCGCACAAGTATTACAAAGCTAGGTAGGTTCTTGAGAAAAACCAAGTTAGATGAATTACCTCAATTGATTAATGTGTTAAAAGGGGAAATGAGCTTAGTTGGGCCAAGGCCAGGTTTGTTTAGCCAAGAGTTACTGATACATGAGCGAGAATTAAGAGGGGTATATAACGTGCGTCCTGGTATAACAGGCCTTGCCCAAATCAGTGAGGTGGACATGTCTACGCCTGTAAAATTGGCAGAGTTAGATGCCAAAATGATCCAAACAATCACCGTTAAAGACTATTTTAAGTATATCTTAGCAACGGTTACGGGCAGCGGTGCAGGAGATCGGGTGAAGTGAACTTTTTGGCAAAAGAGAACAGTTTTCTTTTTTTTTTAGGGCCTATTGGGATGAAAAACCTAAACTTAAGTAAAACCTAGGCTCTACAAGCCCTCCTGCCATTTTAACCGTCTCAAACTGAAACAAAATTGTCTCACCCCTTTCAAAAACCTGAGAGCCTATGTGGCAAAAATGCCACTTAGGCAAAGCGATAAACCCATCATTTTTTCCCCATTCTCACACCGAAAATGTCCATGTCCTTCGAGAATTTTAGAGCAAATTAGAGTAGCAATTGAGCCATCTTGTTCGATTATTGGTGGTTGAAATTTGTCCGAGTATCGAGCTTCACATGTAAACGAAAATTATTTTCAAAAAAAGACTGGGATTTTTTGTGTGCTTAAGTAAACTGTAACCGCATAATTCAAACCCCATGCATTCATGAGGTTTATGTAATGAATGTTGCAGTGATGCTTTCTTCTACAGCTAAGTATCGCGAGTTTGATTTGGTTCAATGGATTGGGCTGAATACATGGTAGTTTGTCTTAAAGTTGTCACGCTCAGTGCGTATCATCTACAACAAGATATTCAATGAGACAGGGAGTCTTCGTTACACATCCCTGTGCGGTAGCCTGCCTACTATAAAATCAGTTATCAATCTCATTAGTGTATTCTTCATCTCTTATTTGTAAGCACGCCAAGCAATCGTTTACTTTTGTGGTTGTAGCTCGTGCTTTAGAACGCACTGCGTTTGGTTTTATGATTTAAGGTAAGCATGTTTAATAGATCAAAAGGGTGTAAAAAGTGAAGTATTTAGTGACTGGCGCTGCCGGATTTATTGGTAGTGCTGTGGTTGAGCGTTTAACTCAAATGGGACACTCAGTCGTCGGTGTGGATAATCTTAATGATTACTACGATGTGAACTTAAAGTTGGCGCGACTTGAGCGTATTGAACATCCTCTTTTTGTTTTTGAAAAAATGGATATCGCAGATAGAGAAGGGATGGCTGAACTGTTCAAAGAAGAGCAGTTTGATAAGGTCATCCACTTAGCGGCCCAAGCTGGCGTTCGTTATTCTTTAGATAATCCTCTTGCCTATGCCGATAGCAATCTAGTAGGGCATCTTAATGTCTTAGAAGGTTGTCGCCACAACAAGGTTAAACACCTCGTTTATGCATCTTCAAGTTCCGTTTACGGATTAAATGGCAAAGTGCCGTTTAGTACCGATGATTCAGTCGATCACCCTATTTCACTTTATGCCGCCACCAAGAAATCTAATGAGTTGATGGCGCATACCTACTCCCATTTATATAATGTGCCTACCACTGGATTGCGTTTCTTTACTGTTTATGGCCCGTGGGGCAGACCAGATATGGCTCTTCTCAAGTTCACACACAAAATTGTGAATGGTGAGCCGATCGACATCTACAACAATGGTGATATGCAAAGAGACTTCACCTACATAGATGATATTGTCGAAGGCATTATCCGAATTCAAGATGTAGTCCCTGAATCAGATCCAAGCTGGACTGTTGAAGAAGGCTCTCCGGCGACCAGTTCTGCTCCATACCGTGTATACAATATTGGTAACGGCAAGCCTGTGAAGCTAATGGATTACATTAAAGCATTAGAAGAATCACTTGGCATCGAGGCTAAGAAAAACTTTATGCCGATGCAGCCTGGTGATGTTTATCAAACTTATGCCGATACCATAGCACTTTTTGAAGCTACCGGCTATCAACCAAAAGTGGATGTGAAGCAAGGTGTGGATGAGTTTGTGAAGTGGTTTAACCAGTTTTATCAAGGGAAATAATGAAGATTTTAGTGACTGGCGGCGCAGGCTTTATTGGCTCAGCAGTGATTCGCCATATTATTCAAAATACTCAAGATAGCGTGGTGAATGTTGATAAACTGACTTACGCGGGCAATCTTGAGTCCCTCGAACAAGTTGCAAGTAATGAGCGATATGCGTTTGAACATGTCGATATTTGTAATCGCGCTGAACTAGATAGAGTTTTTGCGAAATATCAACCAAATGCAGTGATGCATCTTGCTGCTGAATCTCATGTGGATCGTTCTATCACTGGTCCTGCTGCATTTATTGAAACCAATATTGTTGGTACATATACTTTATTAGAAGCCGCACGCGAATATTGGAATGGTTTGGACTCTGACGTAAAAGAAGCATTTAGATTCCATCATATTTCTACAGATGAAGTGTATGGCGACTTGCCACACCCTGATGAGCAAGAAGGAGAGCTTCCTCTCTTTACGGAAGAAACCTCTTATTCACCAAGTAGCCCTTATTCAGCATCAAAAGCATCAAGTGATCATTTAGTTCGTGCGTGGCTTCGAACTTATGGTTTACCAACTATCGTGACCAATTGTTCAAACAACTATGGTCCATATCATTTCCCTGAAAAACTTATCCCATTAGTTATTCTTAACGCACTAGAAGGAAAACCGCTACCTATCTATGGTGAAGGTGATCAAATCCGTGATTGGTTGTATGTCGAAGACCATGCCCGTGCGCTTTATAAGGTAGTAACAGAAGGTAAGGTTGGTGAAACTTATAATATCGGTGGCCATAATGAGAAGCAAAATATTGAAGTGGTCGAGACTATCTGTTCAATCCTAGATGAAATTCGTCCTAAAGCAACTCAATACGCTGAACAAATTACCTATGTCACAGATCGTCCAGGTCACGACCGCCGTTATGCAATTGATTCAACCAAGATGAAAAACGAATTAAATTGGATTCCAGAAGAAACATTTGAAACAGGTTTAAGAAAAACGGTTCAATGGTACTTAGATAATTCTCAGTGGTGTACACGCGTACAAGATGGCTCGTATCAGCGTGAGCGCTTAGGCACATTGGAAGTTGAGGGTAATCAGTAGTATGAAAGGGATTGTATTAGCGGGTGGGTCAGGTACTCGTCTTTATCCTATTACGATGGGTGTATCAAAACAGCTGTTACCTGTCTACGACAAACCTATGATTTATTACCCGATTTCTATTTTAATGCTAGCGGGTATCCGTGAAATTTTAGTCATTACTACACCCGAAGATAAAAGTAGCTTTGAGCGCTTACTCGGCGATGGAAGCCAATTTGGAATTAAGCTCGAGTATGCAATTCAGCCATCCCCAGATGGATTAGCTCAAGCCTTTATTATTGGTGAAGACTTCATTGGTGATGATAATGTTTGCTTGGTACTAGGAGATAATATCTTTTGGGGGCAAAGTCTTTCACCAAAACTGAAACACGCTGTTGAGAATGCTGAGTCTGGTCATGGGGCGACCGTTTTTGGGTATCAAGTAAAAGATCCTGAGCGTTTTGGTGTTGTGGAGTTTGATGAGCAACATAGAGCGATTTCTATTGAAGAAAAACCCACTAACCCTAAAAGCCACTATGCGGTCACAGGTCTATATTTTTATGATAGCCGAGTGGTTGAACTCGCTAAACAAGTAAAACCAAGTGAACGTGGTGAACTTGAAATTACTACTTTAAATGAAATGTATTTAAAGCAAGGTAAACTAAATGTAGAAATGTTAGGGCGTGGTTACGCATGGCTAGACACAGGCACACACGAAAGTTTACTTGAAGCGGCTCAATTTGTAGAAACAATTGAAAAACGTCAAGGTTACAAAATTGCCTGCTTAGAAGAAATTGCGTTTAACCAAGGTTGGTTAAGTCGCGCATCTCTTGAAGAACGAGCAAAATTAATGGCGAAAAATAGCTATGGTCAATACCTATCAGAATTACTAAAAGCATAAGATGTCTGATCTTCAAAAGAAAACCACATCCGGCTTAAAATGGAGTGCGATTGAGCGGCTAGCCACACAAGCTATCCAGCTTATTATCATGTTGGTCTTAGCAAGGATGCTAGGGCCTCATGCCTTTGGTTTGATAGGTATGCTGGCGGTCTTTATTGCCGTGTGCCAAGTATTTGTTGATAGTGGTTTTAGCTCGGCGTTAATTCGTAAGACAGATCGAACAGAATCCGACTTTTCTACCGCGTTTTACTTCAATATTGCTGTATCTTTAGTGTGTTACGCAGCATTATTTATTGGTGCACCTTACATTGCAGATTTTTATCAGCAATCGGCGCTTATTGATTTAACGCGAGTGCTTGGCCTTACCGTCTTTATAAATTCATTATCTTTGGTTCAAAGAGCGAAATTAACCATTGAAATGGATTTTAAAACCCAAGCAAAGGCTTCCCTAGCAAGTGTTGGTATTAGTTCATTTGTTGCTATCTTTTTAGCAACCAATGGCTACGGTGTATGGGCTCTCGTCGCTCAAACCCTAAGCATGGCAGCCTGTAATACATTAATCTTAAATGTTATTCACCCTTGGTTACCTAAGCGCTCCTTTTCTATGGAATCATTTAGGAATTTATTTGGCTTCGGTTCTAAATTGTTGCTATCAGGCTTACTTGATACAATTTTCAAAAATATTTATCAAATAGTGATCGGTAAACAGTTCTCAGCCGTTGAAGTCGGGCAATTTACGCAAGCGAATCAATTATCTAGTATGCCTGCAATGACAATGACCACCATTATTCAAAGGGTGACTTACCCTATGATGAGTCAATTGCAACATAGCGAAGATAAATTAGAAGCGGCCTATCTATTAACCTTAAGGTTATCTGCGGTTGTGATCTTCCCCTTAATGTTTGGCCTAGCCGTGGTCGCTCAGCCACTTATCAATGTTGTATTAGGGGATAGCTGGCAGCAAGCAGCAGCTTTAGTGAGTATTTTATCCATTGGTTTTTTACTGTACCCCATTCATGCAATCAATTTGAATTTATTGCAAGTTAAGGGACGCTCTGATTTATTTTTAAAGTTAGAGATTATTAAAAAGATTATTACAACCATCATTTTAGTGCTCACTATCCCATTAGGTATAAAAGCCATATGTATAGGGATGATAATTCAGTCCTATTTAAGCTTATGGCTAAATACCTTTTATACCGGACGCTTAACCGCATTATCCCAAATGAAACAATGTAAAGCATTGGTGCCAATCTGGGCGTTAAGTGCCATCTGTTGCCTTCTGGGCTGGTGGGTAGCGAATCAAATAAATCCAAATCACGATATCATCACTATCGTAACCGTAGTGACAATAGCAATAGTCAGTTATGTACTGAGTATTCGATTACTACAACAAGATCTCTATCAACGTATTATTTCGGTAATTTTTCTCAAAAAGTTGGCTTAAAGCATGGATAAAATAACGGTAACGTCTCCACTTCTTCCACCACTCAATGAATTAACCCCTTATCTGGAAGATATTTGGTCTAGGAAATGGCTAACAAATAGTGGTCATTATCATCAACTGTTAGAACACGAGCTGTGTAAATACTTAGGGGTTCCATACATTAGTTTATTTTCTAATGGAACATTAGCCCTAATTACTGCTTTGCAAGCACTGGAGTTGGAAGGTGAAGTGATTACGACACCTTATAGTTTTGTCGCGACTGCGCACGCCATTAAGTGGGCGAACTTAACCCCAGTTTTTGTTGATATCGATCCAGACACATTTAATCTCGATCCGAAAAAGATTGAAGCGGCAATAACCGATAAAACCTGCGCAATCTTACCCGTACATGTATACGGAAATCCATGTGATGATGAAGCCATTCAAACCATAGCTAAAAAACATAATCTAAAAGTTGTTTACGATGCTGCTCACGCCTTTGGTGTTAAGCAAAATAATAGCTCAATATTGAACATGGGTGAGTTATCGATGCTGAGCTTTCATGCAACCAAAGCCTACTCAACCATTGAGGGAGGGGCGATTGTTTGCCATACCTTGGAAATGAAAGAAAAGTTAGATCGACTAAAGAATTTTGGTTTTGAATCAGAAACGGAAATGTCTTTATGTGGAATGAATGCAAAACTCAATGAAGTCCAAGCAGCATTTGGGTTAGCAACATTGGGTCATATAGATGCGGCAATTGATAAAAGAAAGAAAATTGCCAAATATTATGAAGAGAATCTTACACAAATTAAAGGCATTCGAGTACTTAAGCCTGAAAGTAATGTCGAACTCAATTATTCATACTTTCCTATCGTAATTGATGAAAAAGAGTATGGAAAATCACGAGATCAATTATTTAATGAATTAAAAGAGAATAATATTTTAGCAAGAAAGTACTTTTATCCATTAATTACAGACTTCAAGCCTTATCAAGATGTAATAGAAGAGTATCCTTTAGCGAAAAATGTTTCTAATACGGTAATATGTTTACCTATTCATAACGATCTTAAGACAAATGACTTAGAAAAAATCATGATGGTAATAAAATGATACCTGAAATTATAAATTCTTCTCATGGGCGTAATTTTAATAATTATTCAGGATCAATATTAAAAGATAGTGAAGTGCAAGATAACTGCATTATAGGTAATTTTAGTCGAGTATATGAATCAAAACTTAATAGAAATGTACGAATAGATAGAAATAATTTTATTTTGCATTCTGAGTTGGGTGATTATACTTATACTGGTCAATTTAGCGTTATTATGCATTGTAAAATTGGTAAGTATTGTTCTATTTCTTGGGGCGTAACGATTGGTGCGGGTGAGCATGATTACAATAGAATAACTACTCATGATTTTTTATACAACCAAAGCTACGACATTAATAATAATAAAGTTGCATATGACAGATTTGAACAACCACTTTCTATCGGTAATGATGTTTGGATTGGTACTAATGCAACCATTTGTCGAGGGGTGAGCATTGGTGATGGTGCAGTTATTGGTGCTAATGCTGTTGTAACAAAAGATGTTCCTCCCTATTCTATCGTAGTAGGTAGCCCTGCAAAAGTAATTAAATATCGTTTTGATAATAGAATTATTGAATTGTTATTAGAATTAAAATGGTGGGATTTACCACCTAAAGTGATTAAAGATAATTTTGATATAATATCTTCATCAAATATAGAAGATATTATAAATGAATTAAATTTGGAGAAATAAGATGAATATACTTCTAACATCTGTAGGTCGTAGAGGTTACTTGGTTGATTACTTTAAAGAAACATTTAAGAATGAAAGGAAAATATACACTAGTAATAGTGAGTTAACTTATACAATGAAACAATCAGATGGGTATTTAATTACCCCTTTGATCTATGAAAATGATTATGTAGAAACCATTATTGATTTTTGTAAAAAAGAAAATATATCAGTAGTATTATCATTGTTTGATATAGATTTATTCGTGTTAGCTAAAAATGAAAATATTTTCCAAGAAAATAACATCACACTTATATTAGCTCCAGAACATTCAGTCGAAATATGCAATGATAAATGGTTAACATATGAATTTTTGAAAAGTAAAAACATTAAAACGCCAAAAACATATCTAGATGTAGATAGTGTATTAAATGAAATTTCAGATGGAAATTTATCTTTTCCTGTTATATTAAAACCTAGATGGGGAATGGCATCTATGGGGATATATATTGCAGATGATGAAAATGAACTTCGAGTATTTTATAATAAATCATATAAGGATATATTCAATTCTTATTTGAAATATGAATCGGAGTTAACAAAAGAATCTCCAATATTAATACAAGAATTATTAATTGGAAAAGAATTTGGAGTGGATGTTGTTAATGATCTAAATAGTAACTATGTTACTTGTTTTGCAAAAGAAAAAGTTAGAATGAGAGCGGGAGAAACAGATCTTGGTCTAACGGTTAATAATGGCCCTTTTGAATCAATAAGTAAACTTCTAGCTAATAGTATTAGCCATAAAGGAATTTTATCTGTCGATTGTTTTGATGTTGATGGTGATATCTATGTAACCGAAATGAATTGTAGAATTTCTGGGCATTACCCTATTAGTCATGCTGTTGGTTTTGATTTTACTAAACTATTAAAAGCATGGTTAGATGGAGAATCTGTATCATCTAATCTTCTTAAATTTGAAGAGAATATATACGTTTGTAAGGAACTTGCAATAAAAAGATTAAATTAGATGAAAATATTACATATTAGTAGAGATGAAAAATTCATAGATAAAGCGATAGAAACATTCAAAAGCTTCGATGAAATAAATAATACATTTATCATTTTATCTAAGGGGTTGAAATATATATCTAATAAAGATGATGTTGTATTGTATAGCTTTCCAAAACTTATAAAAAGTTGTTTATTAGGAGAGTTTTATAAGTATGACGTTATTATTTTTCATGGTTTGACTACTGAACATAAAATAATATTAAGATTATTACATAAAAGACATGGTCAAAAAATTGTCTGGATAGGGTTTGGTTTTGATTATTATAATTATAGTCAACAAAAAGTTATTACTGACAACTATGTTAATCCTTTGAATTCTAAGGGGAGATTGAGATTATTTTGTGTCAAATTCATAAAGAAAATAATTAACTTGGATGGTGCGCATTATAAAATAGACTATTTTTCGCCAGTTATTAAATCTGAATATTCTATATTTAAAAAATTAATGAAACTAGAGGCAAAATATATAGATTGGGACTATGGTTCTACATTCTCTACTTTAAATTCTTTAAAAAATAAAAAGATTTTTGGTGATGGGATTTTGTTAGGAAATAGTGCTACAGAGACAAATAATCATATATCAGCACTTAATTTAATCAAAGATATAGTTGGTGATAAGAAGATTATCATGCCATTATCCTATGGTAGTAATGATTATAAGGAGTGGTTAAAAAATGAAATTAAAAAATTTGATCTAAACTTCAATGTTATTGATAGTTTCATGCCTATAGATGATTATTTTAATATGCTACTTAGTTGTCAGTATGTAGTGATGAATCATATACGCCAGCAGGCATTAGGCAATATTATAGTAATGCTTTCATTAGGTGCAAAAGTTTTTCTGAAAAAAGATAATCCTCTATATTTTGAGCTTAAAAATTTAGGGTTTATTATTTATCTTATTGATGATATTCAATATGACTCTTTTATGATTCCGTTATCAACAGAAGATATGACCAATAATCGTAAACTTGCCTATAGTTTATATAATGATGAGATAATAAAAGAAAAAACATTAAAATTCATTAAAGAGATAAAGCATGATTTAATATAATGAAATTTTTAATGTTTTTAATTGATTTTTCCTAAATAAATTTTTGGAGTTGTTATATGGAGAAGCTAGTTTGAATTTTTTAGGATTAGATTCACCAAACAAAAAAATAGTTTTTTTTGTTTTTATTTTTTGTAATATTTTTTTAGGATTTATATTTTTTAATAGATTAACTTTAGGTGGAGAACTATCCGAGTATATAGTTAATGAGCCATTTCTTTTGCTGCTTTCTGTATCTCTTGTGGTTTTTTCATTCTTATTTGTCAGTAGTCTTCATAGAATTTGTTTTAGAATACATATACCTAAGATTAATATTGGTTCAGTTAACTATAAGTCTAATGTTTTAGATATTATCGCTCTTTTATTTTTAATAATAAGTTTTTTATTTTCAATAGTTTATGGTTATGGAAGGATAGGCTTTGATTCTGAATCTTCGCCTTTTTTTGTATTATATTTCAATAAGTTTTTAGTTCCTATTTTAGTTGTCGAAATATATTTATTCTATAATTTTTCTTCAAAGAATAAAATATACTATTTGAATGTGGCCATCTTTTTAGCATTATCCATATATAAAGGGTTTACTGGGCCCATTTTACATATAGGCTTTTTGTTTATTTATAGACTTTACTTTAATGGTAAGCTTAATATAAAAACATTGTTAGTTATATTTTTTCTTGCAATTTTAATGTCTCCCATAATTAGAATTTTGAAAAATATTATTATAAGAGGGCTATTATCTAGTGGTGATCTTGATTTTTTTGATAGTTTAAATCTTTTATATACAATAAGTAATGTAAATAACTTTTTTGATTTATATTTCATATATTTTGAACGAGTTATAGAACGATTTGAATCAGTGTCTATTACTTATTATATAATTGAAAATTCAAAGTTAATTAATGATTTGTATAATGCTCATCAGTTTCTTCCATTTTATTTATATCACTGGATACCTCAAACAATTGAAAAGATTTTCTCACAGTACCCTATATTTGATATAACTCAAGATTATGTACAGAGGGAGATTGCATATCAAATATCTCCTCACTTTCAATGGCAAACTCATATAGGATATTTTGCCTGGATGTTTATTACACCATTGTTATGTGTTTTTTATTTTTTCTACACATTAATTTTAGTATTCTTAAGTACACAATTAACAAAAGTTCTTTCTCATAATAATTCGGCAACGGAACAGTTATCTTGGTATTTCACTATTTCTTATATTGTTCATGGTTGGTTTAATCAATATATATTATATATCCAAGCATTAATGGTTTTTCTAATGATTATAATTTTCGCTAGCTTTATTATTAAGCCCTTTCGACGGAGTTCTATACGATGAACACTTTGGTATCTATTATTATACCTTGTTATAATTCATCTTTTTATATAAAAGATACATTAGATAGCATATTTCTTCAGGATTATAATGAGAGTGTGGAAGTGATTGTTATTGATGATAATTCAGATGATACAAGTGAACTAGAAAATATTTTAGATATGTTTTCTGATTCTTTTTATAAATTAATTTTTATTAAAAATGAAGTTAATGTTGGTGGTGGGCAAGCAAGAAATTTAGGAATTAATGCTTCTGCTGGAGACTTTATTTGCTTTTTAGATTCAGATGATATTTGGCTTCCTAATAAAATAAAAGAACAATTGAAAATATATACACCAAGAACAATATTGACATCTAAAGTTAAGAAAGGTGGTGATATAAATAGTGCAGATGTATTACCTAAAATAGTAAAGCTTGATTCTGAGCCAGTCTCTGAAGCGCTATTTGTTAATAGTAAACTTATTCAAACGAGTACTTTTTTTATGTCCTCTGACATAGCAAAAGAAGTCATGTTTAATCCTAATTTACCTCGTCATCAGGATTATGATTTTTTATTAAGAGCTGAATCTTTAGGATATTCAATAATTCAAGATGATACACCTACTTCATTTTGGAGAGTTGAAGATGCAAGCTCAAATCGATTTTTAAAAAAGAAAGCAACCCCTGAGTTTTTTATAGAATGGTTTTTAGAGTATAAAAAGTATATGACACCAAAAGCACAAGTATCATATATTTCGAAAAATATATTTAGTGCTTGTATAATAACTAAGAAGTTTAAATTATTATTTTCATTTCTTTTTGATGGTAAATTTGGTCTTTTTAATATTATTTCTATTTTTTATCATGTTATTAAATGGCGATTAAGTAAGGTTTTTAGATGAAGTTTTTAATTTTTACATCTGAATTGAAATTTTCTGGACCAAATAATGTTATTCTTTCACTAGTTAGTGGTTTGAATAAAATAGGTATTGAGACAGTTGTTTGTGGGTTAAGAAATCGAGAAGATCCATTATACAAAGAGAAGCTTTTGTCCTTGGGAGCTTCTGTTGAATGTATGGGGAAAAATGATAATTTAATTACTTTTATATATAAAAAAATAAAACTTCATAATCCTGATGTAGTTAATAGCCATGGTATTAGAGCTGATGTTGCTCTACTTTTAATAAGTAAGTTTGTTAAAAATAAAATTATTTCGACTATACATAATGTCCCATATGAGGACTATACATCTAGATATGATGGTATTTTGTCTAAAATAATGTTGCTTTGTCATTCCCAAGTTTTTAAAAGTAAAAGAATTTGTAAGGTTGCTGTTTCTAATAATGTTAAAACTTGTCTGGAAAAAAACGGAGCGCATAATGTTTTAACTATTTATAACGGTGTAATATCTGATGGTTATAATAATAACTCTTTCTCTAGGGAAGAGTTGGAAAGTAAATTAAAATTATCACCTAATCGAAAGAGATTTATTTTTTGTGGTCATCTCACAGAAATAAAACAACCTTTAATTATTAAAGAATTATCTGTTTTTTTTCCTCAATATGATTTTATTATCTTAGGTGATGGCCCTTTAAAAGAAGATATGATAAGTGATAATGATAATCTCATATTAAAAGGGCGTGTAAGTAACGTAAGCGAATATATGGCCGTTTCTGATTTTTTTATTATGCCTTCATTAACAGAAGGTATGCCAATGGCATTTATTGAAGCTCTATTTTCAAACTTGTACCCTATTTGTTCTAATATTCCCATATTTAAAGAATTGAATAATATACCTAATATATCAATGTCATTGTTTGATGTTGGTAATGTTGATAGTTTAAAGACTAATATAGAATTAATAGATTTTTCTTTAAAAAATAACAACTATGATATTGCTAACAAGTATTTTAGTGATGTAGCAATGTCTACACAATATGTAAAGGTAGTGACTAGTGAATAAAAAACTTGTTGTAGCGATGTCTGTTTATAGGACTGATACGGTAGAATATGTTACAGAGGCAATTGACAGTATACTTTCCCAATCATATTTTAATTTAGATCTTTTTATTGAAGTTGATGGCCCTATCAATATTGAGCTAAGATCAATGTTATTAGAGTATAACAACAATGAAAGTATTGTCGTAAATTTTAATGCAGATAATAAAGGTCTGGCAACTAGGTTAAATGACATTATTGAAAAGTCTCTGGTTGAAAAGAAATATCAATTTTTAGCAAGAATGGATGCTGATGATATTTGTCATCCTGATCGTTTTAAAAAGCAGGTCGAATTTTTGATTAATAATTCAGATATTTCGGTTGTAGGTTCTGATGTTCAAGAAATATCTGAAAATGGAGAGGATCTTTTTTATAAAAAAATGTATGCTTCTCATGACGAGCTTGCAAGAAAAATCATTAAGAAATGTCCATTTAATCATCCATCTGTCATGTTCCGAATGTCTGTCTTTGAGGAAGGTTTTCGTTACAAACCAGAGCTTATGAATACTCAAGATTACTATTTATGGGTTGATCTGCTAGCTGCTGAAAAGAAGTTTGCTAATGTAAATGAACCTCTTTTAAAGTTTAGGATTAATGATTCCTTTCATACTAGGCGTGGATTCAAGAAAGCAATGAATGATTTAAACTCTCGAATTTATGCTTTCAGAAAATTAAATGTTTTGACGTTAAGTAATGTTATCCATACCTTAAATCTATTTTTACTTAGAATAGCTCCAACTTCAGTAAAAAAGTGGGCTTACAAGAATTTTAGGTAATATAAATAAGTGTATAATGCCGGATTGTCGGCTTTAGGTTTCGTTTATCGATATTGATGCCGCGTTGGTTTACTTAGTCTAGCGGTTAACTCCCCTGAACTTACTATTACATCTGTAATGGCGATGAAGAGTTAGTTCTCGGTATCTTGAAATACTTGAAAGCTACGCATCGCACACCAATCGTGCGTGGGTATCGGGCAACGCTTGATGTCTGTTTAAGTTCACTGACTGCGTAGCCGAGTTTATTTACACACTCGAATTCTATAATAAGCAATGCCCAAGAGTACCCATATTGGAACAAGATCCAATTTAGATCCTTTTTTCTATTTTTGTTAGTTGGTTACAAGCCCTTATGTCTCAGCGGTGAGACAGTACTGAGCCAGTTTTTTAGATCCTAACCGGTGATCCTTTACAAACTATTGGGATCTTTAGTTCTGTTTTGATTTGTTTTAACTTATTGATTATTATTTATTTTGTGTTGCTCGTAATGGGCTCGATTGATCTTGTATGAGACGGTTTTGGTACTATAGTCGGCAAGTGCATTCTAACCCGTTGTGATGATGAAAAATCGCTATCTACTCTATGTATTTCTTCTAATTGCAGATGGTAATGACTGAACGCATGTGCGATACATGTTCAAGCTGCATTGCTTTATTCACCAATTGCGCAAAATTTTCTTGATCAATTTTCATTTAGCTCCTCCTTGATTACTAAATGTGTATTTCGGCCAACACGTTTTAAGTCTCTGTATGCAGTTTGTTTTGTTGCTAACCTAAGCGGTCTACCTACTAACTTGGTATTCTCTATAATGTCGATTGGAGCTCGTTTCGTATGTGTAAATTCAATTGTCCCCAAAGGTGTTTTGAATTCACCAGAACGTCCTGTTGTCATCACCGTTAAGCGATCTACTGGAATCTGTGAAATAACACCAAACTCAGAAAGTGCAGATTCCAAGCTAATGTAGTTATATTCTCCACGTCGAATAGTTTTAGCAATTTGCTCCAAGGTATCGCTGCCTTTCGACTGCGCTAAATTGTATAAGTACACACCATTAATGACTCGAGTTAGTAAGCCATCATCTTGCAAACGTTTAATTCCTGCCCTCAATGCTCTTTCATTATCTTGGTGAAAGATCTTGGCCAGATCTGAATTAGTAAAAATATAACGACCACGCTTGTCATATTCTAAGAGCTTTTTAATGGCCTCTGTTCTTTTCACTGTATACCTCTAGTTATCCAAAGTGATATTTAAATGTGTCATAATTGTAGACTTAATTGCGGTGTGGTACAAGTTCACATTTATGACACTAAAAGGTGGTATAATTGTAAACTTGATATTTGTGGATTGTTACAAAAGGATTTGGTTAAGTTACAGGGGGCGTAATTAGGTGGAACTAAACCTGAAAGGGATGTGTATGATGTGATGGACGTCTCAGCACTGATCCGCACCGGCAGTTTTGGACAATAGTAGTGTTAAGTTCATCTCGGAAGTGTAAACATCTTCGGCAGTGATAGAGTAGAAAATGAACGGTTGAGGTTGTCATTACTCAGCCTGAATATTGATAAGTTTTAAGTCTGATTTCCTTTATGCTGTCATCTTCCATCAGTCAGTAAGATTTGTGTTTTTCTAAAAGCGTTAAAAATTATCAATAAAATTAACCTATCTTCTTTATCTGTTAGTCTGCATAACCTATAATCCATTACATGTTATTTTTTTTGTGAAAAATTAACCTATTCGCTTAAGTTCACAACATTACATTAGGTGGTTTACATGTTTAACCCAGAAGTCCCTTACGATATCCCTTTGCTACCTATCGATGGGATCGAAACGGTTAAAATACTGAAGAAATTGACCCCTGCTGCCAGAGCTCTATCGGCGTTGAATCAGGTTGCTAGGCTTCTCGCAAACCAAAATTTATTGGTTAACTTAATCCCGATATTAGAATCTCAGTCTAGTTCTGAAATCGAAAATATTGTGACCACGACAGACGCACTGTTTAAGCACGAATCGGACTCGTCAGGTGCCGATCCTGCAACTAAAGAAGCGCTGAGGTACAAAAAGGCTTTGTTTCTTGGGTTTGAGTCTATCTCTGGTAACAATGCACGGCCTTTAAATACCAATACGGCAATCGATATTTGTAGCCAGCTTATCGACAAAAAAGTGGATGTCCGTAAGATCACAGGAACAAATTTAAAGAATCAACGTACTGGCGAAGTCATTTACACCCCACCTGTGGGAGAGGAAAATATTAGGAATAAGCTGTCTAATTGGGAATATTATCTCCATGAGCATGATGTAGACCCTCTTATCGCCTTAGCGGTTGCTCACTATCAATTTGAAGCCATTCACCCGTTTCTAGATGGTAACGGTCGAACTGGGCGAATACTCAACATTCTATTTCTTATTGAGAATGAGTTACTCTCACAGCCGATCCTTTACTTGAGCCGTTACATAGTGCAGAACAAAGAAGATTACTATCGATTATTGTTGAACGTTACCCAAAACGGCGATTGGGAGTCTTGGATCTGTTTTATGCTTGATGCTATCACGATCACCTCTCAATGGACAATTGATAAGGTCAATGCGATTCTTGAACTTCAAAAACAAACGTCAGAGCACATCAAAATATCTGCCCAAAAAACGTATTCCTATGAGTTAGTTCAGCTTTTATTTGAGAAGCCTTATTTGAGAACAAAAGATCTCATCGATAGGGGCTTTTATCGATCTAGACAAGCTGCAATAGCCAGTCTTAAATCTCTCGAGGAATTAGGCGTTTTGGAGTCAAAGGTTGCTGGTCGAGAGACACTATTTGTTAATACGCGTCTTTTGGATCTTATGTCTTATGACACTAACGACTTTTTGCCGTTTGCGCATCATTAATCTAACCTCACCTCACAAAGTTGGCAGGTATTTCTGTGGTTAAATGTAATAATAACGGTGACCGTAGTTTGTTTTAGGCTTTGGGGATAATGCGGAGTGTTTTGATTGTAGTGGTACAGTCAATGACACTACCTCGGTTCGTAATGGTTATTTGCTTGGCTCGGACTCAAAATGTCAAGAAATTGAACTATTGGCATTTGATGTGACTTTACCAAAAGTTGCAGGCTCGATTACGACTCGAATTAACGACAATTTTCAGGTTCTGAAACCTGCAACTTCAAGTTGATTGGGTATATACCCAAGTAACCTAAAATGCAGAACCCAGACTTCTTATCTAGATCTTCTTAATCATTTTCTGAGTATTATCAAAAATAGAACTTGAGATATGCTTAGGAAAGTCTTCAGGCAATGCAGCACTTACTTGCAATATCGCTTTCGGTAAGGCACTTTTCATTTCATCCATGATCTCTTGCATCATATCTTGGCTAAAATTGACTGCTTTAGCGGTATCCAAAAAGTGACGAGGCAGGATTTTACTGATTTCATTCTTCTTGCCTTTTGTTGCTTTCAATCCCATCGACAGCTCTAGCTTTCTGATATTGAGCCCTTTTCCTCCCAGTAGTGGGTAGGCTGATAAAATATCGTAGAATGGTGTGAGTCTATAGCTCCCTCCCTTCTCAATATAGATCGAAAAGTTTTTAGCATGTCCATCTGTGGCACCAATGAGCCATTGAAATACTTGAAATCTCATGAAGTTATAGCGATCTTCTATGGCATTGCTTGACCCCATTAACAGCGCCATTATCTGTGCTATCCCTGGGCCGCCTTGAGATTCATTTTTAATAGACGATGGCATTCCAAATACTTGGCAAATATCTTCTTGAGGTAAGCGTAGTAATTTTTTTTTGTCTTTTGTCCAGCGCCTATCAAATCGTTCCACAGCTAAAGCTTTAATGCTGTCTGTTTGGATTATATTAACGTTGGGAACGGTGAATCCCATCGCTCTAGCTAACTCGATGCAGAGGTACTCGTTTTCTACGCTATCTTTAAGATCGAGTGTCGCGTTAGCTTGCTGAATTTCCCCAATAGGCAATTTGATAATGTGGGTTGTCGGCGTGTTACCTTTGGGGAGACACCATCGCCCATTAAAGAGTAGTAGCGCTGTTTTCTCTTGAACTCCTGCTACTGAGATCCGAAAGTCTTCTTCTTCTTCGAGCATCCCAAGCGGAATATCAGATTTGTATGCACAAAGAACAGATTCTAGTTTTTTGTCTTCAATTTCTTCGTATCTAAGAGGTTCTTTTATATAAGGCAATTCTGGTGGAAGTAAAGCGATGGCACCAACGCTGTCTCTTCCAATTTCTTTTAGGAGATCAAATGGTTGTTTAGATGACGCCTTGTACCTTGCAACGATTCTATCTCTGACTTGAGGGCTATCTGGCAGAAGGTTGTCAAAAAAGTTTATCACTGCATCGGAGGTGATGATTGGTAATTGAAGCTTTAAAGACAATGATAATGGGCGACTCGCTGCATTGGTTATCCAGTTTTTATCATATTGAAACGTGTGAGCACCATTATTATGTTTCTCTAAAGTGCCAACAAGTTCACCATTCATGTATGCGATTAGTTTCTGCATTACCAACTCTCATCATTTTCATCTAACGAAGCTGCCTGTGATTTTTCTTGGATACTCAATGTTAGATCCATAGCCTGAACAATCTTAAAGAAAGTCGAAAGCGTTGTTTTGTTAGGTGTATTTTCGAAGTTCGAGATCGTCGCTTGCTTGATACCAACTTTTTTTGCCAGTTCTGATTGTGTCCACCCATTCTTCTGACGTATCAGTAGCATCATATCTGCTAATTGTTTTGGACTATATATCATTTGTTCTTGCTCTCTAGATAGCGTTAGATAGGCTGAAATATATGTATTTATCCTTTAATAAGGATAAATAAAAGTATATCCCCACTAGAGGATATAGTCCATATTATACCCTGTAAGGTATAAATGAGGCATTATCTCTAGTGGGGGTATTGCATAATCCAGGTATCCAGATCGATTAGACCAGATGGTGCAGTTTTGATATTTTATATGAGCGGGATGTCCCCGCTCTCACTAAGTTTTAATGCAGAATAGTCTACTTACTTAGGCCGGATATGGATAATGCATAAACATCATGCCACTGGATTGGAAGGTGGAAAATGCATCTTTACTTACGATGGCGCATTTTCGTCTTTCTAAGTCCACTATAACAACTCTATTCTCAGCATAACCAACGAGGCAGTTTGGATTTAGGGCTTGTTGATGTTGCGCTAATAGGAGTGAGTGTGTCAGCTTCAGATGTTTGAACCATAAGTCGGTTTGGCTCATATTTCTCTGTTTATAGATTAAATTTACCGAAGCCAACCAAAATTTCAATAATGACAACTCAGGGTATTCCTGATGTAAAGTTAGATCCCATTGATATTCAATTTCGTGTTGATGATATATTTTTATGCTTTCAGATAGAGCTTCCAATAAGGATGGGTTATCTCTCCAACGTTGCCAAGTATGTTGAGCATATAGCGATAATTCATCTTGCAATAATGGACTCGGTTGATCAGAAAAGGGCACTTCTGATTTCCACCAAATGGCTTGCACTTCTTCATTGAGTAAGCCCAAAGCTACTTTATCGATAAGATTTATATTGCGAGAATCAACACTTAATCTCTTTTCTAATTTCGATATTTGCTGTTTTAGCGTTGTGAGTTGTAGTTTATCCATCATCTATTCCCCCGCCATCAATCGGGCAAAAGCCGAACCATCTCTACCTGTCGCATTGACAACATAAGGCGCATAAATATCAAACAGCATCTTCGTGTTGCTGTGCCCTAACATTCGTGAGATATAAACAGGGTTTTCAAGTGCCGCCATATGTAATACCGCAGCAGTATGCCTTGTTTCATAAGGACGACGCCTTTCCAATCCTGCTTTTTCTAACGTCGGATACCAGATATTTCTCGCCACATAATGACAGCTTAAAGGACGCCCTTTTAAGTCGGTAAACACCACATCATTTTGATAATTCTTGTATTCAACCACTCTTTTTAATGCCAGATATACCTGATCAGTCATTTTTATTTCTCGGCGTGATTTTGATGTTTTCACATCTGAGAACTTTCCTTGGACCCAGTTTTGTCGAATTTTTATAAGCCGGTGCTCAAAGTCTAAATGTTTGACTTGAAGCCCATGGATCTCACAGCTTCTCATGCCGGTATAAAAGCGAACTAAATAGTAGTCATACCATTGTGGATCCACATGTTCCATAAAGCTCTGTAGTTGGTCTTTGGTTAAGGGGCTAGATTCAGCAGCCGTTTCTCGTAATCGTTTATAGCGTCGAAATGGATAGTCAAATTTCAGCTCTTCAGAAGCGACACTTATGATCGAAATTAAAGGGCCAACGAGCGCATTAATTCGTTTATTGCTAAGTAAGGAACTACCGTCCGATCTTTCTTTATTGGCCAAAGATTCTCGAAAATATTCAACCTGCTTCAAGGTGATTTCATTAATCAATGTATTGCCAAAAAATGGGATAAGGTAGCGATGAATATCACCTGAGATGGCTTTGGCGTAAGAGCTAGACCAGCGATGGGTTTGACGCTCTATCCATTCACTGGCGTAGTCATCGAAATAGGGATAAAGCATATCTGGGCTTTTTTCTCGACGCAGTGCCTCAAATTTGGCGACTTTTTTACTATTAGGGAAAAAATCACGGTATTCAAAGGTATTAAGTTCAAGCTCCGCATTTATTTGTTTCACTGTCGCTTTCGCAATCTTGATGTTTTTGGGGGTGGCAGGCATTTTTGACGTTTCGCGAAAGCGAACACCAAATACATGTAGATCATACTGAATGATGCCATTTGGTCGGATACGGTAATTAGCCATATAAAGTCTCCATTATTTAGAGTTGTTTCTGCCAAATGGAGTTCGGTAAAATACTCACACTGGCTTGACTGGGTTAAACGCTTTAGCAGCTAGTACGAGGCAGAGGGGTTGCCGCCCCTTTGTCTCAACTGCTTTTTCTTTACTTACGCTTTCATCCTACCCGCCTTTTTTTTCTTGCAAGTCTTCGCTAAAAGCTCATGTTTATAATTAATTCCTTATCGTCTTTTCTTGTGTAATTGATTGATTTTTAATGATTTAGTTTTTATTGATTGTCCTCTTATTGTCTTATTTTTCGTTGCCCACTGAGTATTTGAAATATTTTGTAACATTTCGACTGGCGTTTTTGATGGTCGAAATTCTGATGTGACCATTACCCATATTAAGAGCCGAAAAAAAAAGTGAGGTTATATGGTTAATCAAATAGCAGTTGAATCAATATTCATTTCAAAAGTAGTGCGCTTAACCCTTTTGAATCCAGATCCTGAGCAGTTGAATTATTTAATGCGATGCCATAGGAAGGTTGGATGTGATGAATTGATCGTCAGGATCAAGCGGAGCATATTTCCCGTAAAAGTACTGGTACATAAAAGAGAAATGTATGCGTTAGAGTCACTTTCAGAGTTGGAGTTGTTGAGCCAAGTAGAGCCCGATTGCCAATGTGAGGTTGCTATCCTTGGTAAGGCGAAAACACTGGATGAGATCCAAACACGTATTGTTGGCCACCTTTATTTCAAGGCAAGTTCGTCTTATGGATCAAAAGCTCTATATGGTTTGGAAAAATATTGGCAGGAAGCATTTAATTACCATCCCCTCATGTCCCAATCAGATTACGCCAAAGTACTAGGATGTAATCGATCTACGTTATCGAGAGAAAGCCGAGAGATTGAGTCGTTTGTTTCTAGCTTGCAGAACAATGAAAAACTAGATGAAGATTTAGCTCTAAACAGTTATCTGGACACGGACTTCTCATGGGATTCGCTGACTTCGCATATACCAGATCTTTTTGTTCAATCTGTTGAAAATTCGGGTGGTGAACATGAGTAATGAAGCGACTAAGTTAAAAAATCAGGATTTATCGATTTTCTGTGAAGATTTTTATTCTTATTTAACGGTATTAAAGATAGATGATTTTTCTATTAGCCTTGAGAGTTGGCGAGAAGGTGTTAAAGCCGTAAATGACTTATGTCCTTTAACTTCTGATTTATTATCAAGACGTTTGTCATATCAAGTATTGAAAAAGTGGCACCAAGTCGTAACTGGGATATCTGACAGAAGTAACGTTCTTGAAAAGCGTATTAATAAAAAAATTATCTTTGCACTAGATAAATTTAGACATTTTTATCGTTATATATCGCCGTCGACTTCATTAGAAGGTGAGGGGATAGTAAATACCCACAGCTTGTATATTAAAAGAGCGGATCTGCATTCTTCTCTTACTCAATACCCACTATTTTCGACTTTGCTACTCATTGTATTTAATCGTGAGGAGCTCAAAGCGAAAGCGTCTTTAGGGCATCAGCAAGTTTTATCTTTGTTAGACCAGCCAGATGTACAGTGGTGGCTTCTACTGTTAGCAAGGTTAAAAGAGTGCGGTGCAGATCTGCACTATCCATTGTGTTTATCTTTTGATAAAGCTCGGCAAAACCAGCCTTTAATTTGGAAAAAAATACCTTTATCAGTATTGAAGGACGCCTCACTAAATGAGTTATTTCAACTTTGCCAAGCAAATCCAGATCTGGTCGATATAGCGGGATATTTTCAGGTAAAGCCGAAAACTATTCGCAATAAAAATCGGCCCATTTATCAGGCGATTAATCAGCACCAGAGAAATATGATGATAGATGGATATGAGGTCAATATACATACCCCAACCGATATCGATGGCGAGTATTCAGAGCAATCCATTTCAATAGCTGAAGGATCAGTTGCAACGGCTATCAATAAAGAAGAGCTCACGACTAAGCAAGCAAGATTAAAATTTCATGTTGAAACCGCAGGGATGGCAAATGCTTGTCGACGGGCGAACAAAAGACTACCGATGGATAACCTAGTTTTAACCGTCGATGAGTTTTCTAGTTGGCTAAATTATAACGCACCAGAGTTTATGACTGAGGAGCTACAAAATTTAGATAAAGCTCAGAGAAAGCATTGGTTCTTGTTTTTTCTCAAAGTACTTGGAATTAAAGATTTTGCTTGGGAGCTTATCAACCGAAAAGCGACAAAGCCTAGTGCCGAAACATCAAAGCAAATTGTTTATGAGCGTAATAAACGTCAGGGGAGTTGTGGGATACTTTTACCGTGTGATCTGTTTAAAGGTAAGCAGCCACCGATGGATTCGAAGCAATATTATTCTTCAAAAACGGTTTCAAAAGGGGCTTTAGAGCTGCCATTACCTTGGCCAATGCAATCACTTTTTCTGTTGATTGTACAAGATATTCCGCCACAAAAGCGCCATAAGGTATCGTTACTAGAAGCTTTTCGGATCACAGAAGAAGATCACAAAAAATGGTTAAGAGAGCGGTTATCTAGATCTAGGCATGTATTCCCTTTTAAAGTGACTGGTAGTCGGTTGTTTCAGACATTCCATCGATTTTGTGGTGATAAAGCACCACATGTCTTACTGGATTATTTATCTGAGCAAGGCAGTGTTCAAATGCATTACATCAATGCTGAACTCGAGGTCATGCCAAATCTTATCCATCGTTTTTGGTCTACATTTTTAGAAGCTCTAGGTCGCAAGGAATTGCAGGAATGGAATTCGGAAAATACATTCATCACCATAAATAGTGAAACCTACCACGAGCAATTTGGTTCGGCGATCACACTGCGTAAAGAAATTCATCAGAGTGTATCTGAAAGATTGGCGCAGTTAAGTCATAACGCGACTGAAAAACTACAGACTGCCTTTTATGGTTATGCTAGCCAAACCATTCACCAAAACTCAGCGATAGCCACCTGTTTATCCCAATATAGCGAAATAACAGCCTTGTATGTACACATTCGGTGCGCCACTGAACTTGGCCTCCGTCCAGTCAAATCGCCATATCCTTGCATGAAAGATTGTGCGCATGAGGTTGGGTTATGGACGGTGCAAGATAAGCGGAGTCATCATAAAGATGAATGGAGGTTATTGATATTAAGCGAGCCGTTAAAAGCACTCGCTATGGCTTATTGGCGTTTTCAATCGGCTTTTCAGCTTATGAGTGCCTCTTCACAAGAACGGCGAGCACAACCTATTGTGATGGTTTTTGATGGTGAATGTTGGCGCCCATTAGAGCCAAAACAAGTTGCGCGTTTATTCAAGCTTTATCTAAGCGATTTAGATCCAGGTACCTTCCGTCATGTCTCTGCACGAATGGTGTTTGAAGGGGCGAACGCCAAGCATGACAATGATTTTTCGCAAACAGAATTGAATGTCTTAATGAACCACTTTGAGCGGGGGCAAAGTCCTATATCGTCTTATCAGCTTTCTTCTATTCCTAAACTAGCAGAGATCCAAAAAGGAGTGTTAGAGAGGGAGTTTTCAACGCTTTTTTCAACTAGAACTGACAAGAAAATCATTGAGAGCCTAGAGAAAATGACTGAGGAGGGACGATATGTTATTTCATGAATGGGTTAATTTTTTTGAAAATCGCCTTACCTTTCCTTCAAAGCTTCATAAAGACGCAGTGCTTACTGTGCTCACTCGTATTGATAGTCAATGTCCTGCTTTGCTTGAGGAAAAACGCTTGAAGTCAGATTCAGCCATTTCATCCCAAAGTAAACCACTGTCGTTAGCGGTACAAAGCAGAGCTGAACTTGAAGTGACAACAGCCATTTTAGATGGCTTATTTGAAGAGCATGTCCAACGTCGTAATACGTTAATAGCTCCTGTTGTTCGGATGCCCTTGCCTCGAGAAAAACCGGTGTTCAATACCAATCATTTGCCTGTTTATTTTATTGAGATGTTGGTTGAGATGTTACATGAAAAGTTAAAGGAGCCCGTTTTAATGCCAGAAAGTTATCTATCGAATAGAGAAATAGAAGCACCTTCCGCTTACGCTGGACAGCTCTTGTTGATGGTGGCTTATAAAACGGGTTTAACAAAGTTAAATGAACTGTATGAATTGGTGAGAGTTCATCATGATACAGCGACTTCAATTGCTGATTTGGCTGTTGTTAGTGTGTATTTACCCACTTGTCACCGTAGGTTATACCTGCATGGAACGTCATTACTCGCATGGAAATCATTACTCCCCTTGTGCGCCAGTGTTAAAACATTAACGGAATCGAAGCTCAATAAGTGGATTAAAAGTGCATTAAATTTGTGGGTTGTATGCGCTTGTGAATCAAGGAGCGAAGAGAACTTTGCTGGAGATTTAGTGGTAACAGAGTCTGCTGTACTGAAAAGCATTGGCTTGCTTCACCATAGTGTTGGGCTACAAGAGTTATGGCGATATAACCATGCTTTAGATGAAGTGTCATTTATTCGGGCCATGACAGGGAAAGTCATCAAGCATCATGATTATAGCGATAGTCAACTCATTGATAATAAATGTTTTAATGATCCGATTGAGCATCAGCAAGATCTAGGTATTGGGTCTGTGATAAAGGCCGATAATGAGAAAGATAACGTGAAAACAACGGATCCAATATTGGTTCACGAGGCACAATACCATACGCAATTACTCGATATATTACAGCGTTACCGAGAGTCCGATCCTAAAGAAACGAGAAAATCCTTAGCTTTTTCTATGGCTAAGAAAGAGATGCTAGCGTTGTCAGAAAGGCCACTTTCATGGCGAAGCCGATTATTGGTTGATTGGCTCATATCTTTATTCATTCATGGTTCAGCATGGAAAGCAAAGCTTGCGATAAGTTCTTTGCTGACCTACCACTCTCGGATCAAAACCTTCATAAAATATGCTTGGTCTGATTTATCCATACTTGAAACAGATCTCGAGACATTTACTCAAGCTTGTCAGATTGGAATTGATCACTTTGAGGATATTAATAGCCAATATACAGTGGCACGCTTCTTACGGTATTGCTTAAAATACAACGGTTTTCCAGCTATTGATTTAGACATCTTTGACTTGGTCAATGCCTCTGGAAAGGTACGAGTTAATTACCTTCCTCCGTTCATGTTTGATGAGTGCTGTCAAAGTTTCCTGAAGGGTAAAGGGGTACTTGAAAAGGAGCTTATCGTGTTTATGGTACTGTGTTACTACGCAGGCCTTCGTGAAGATGAAGCCCTTCATTTAAAGTGCCGTGATATCTATTGCGATACCGGAATGCTGTATATAACCGATGAAAAGAAACGCAAGACCTCTCATGCTGTTCGTAAAATCCCATTATTTTTATTGCCAGATGATGCTTTGACGCTATGTCTTGAGCATTGTGAACACGTATCTCAGCGGCACGGTGAACAAGCTTATCTTTTTCAGTCTTGGAATGAGGATGGAGGAAGGTATGTCTATCAAAATCTGGAAAATCAGTTTATTGGGCATTGTCGCAAGCATTGTCAAGATCCACGCATTGTGACTCATATCTTTCGACATTGCGCTGCCAATAATTGGGTGATTTTGTTGTCGTTGGTTAGCTTTGATTTACCAATGGAAACCGTACCATATTTTCTAAAGCATGCCTTATTTTCTGAAGAAAAACGAAAGCAAGTTAAGGCGTATTTCCAGTCATTTAACCAACCATTATCGCCTTATTTTCCTATATTGGATTGGGTGAGTGACAAGATTGGACATGCAAGTCCATCAACGATGTTTGGGGTTTACTTGCATCTGATTGACTGGGTTGAATGGCAGATATCATCAGCAGAGCGCCCACTATCCAAGTCATTACTTGTGCAGTGGGTGAGCGATTCTAATTATGGTTACGAACTCCTTAAATCCCTAAGCTCACCATGTGAAGATAAGCCAGAGAAAGCCTTACTTTTATCACAGGAGGTAGCTGAATTTGTTCAACGTAAGCTTCTGAATAAACAGTGCTTTAAAGTCTTAGAGCCTAAAGGGTTGGATAAGCAATGGAATATTGAAAGTGATCTGACTTTTTCTGATTTTGTTTATCAAATAAGTTGGTTGCAGCAAGGTGCTCATGATAAAGCCGTTCATAAGGATCTACTTGATTGGTGCCAACAAGCCCCGACGATTCCAGAATCGATTACTATAAAAGTTAACCAACGAGCGCCCTGGTTGCGTTTGTGTCAGCAACTGGATTCTATTTCTAATCGAAATGGGGATAGATTTAAGCGCCTTTCTGCTCAATCAATGAAATTTCTTCGCTATTTTATTCAGGATAAAGCGATATCTAAGAAATCTGATCTTCGAAGTATTCTCGTATTTTATGAAACCCTTGGAATGAGTCGCTGTACAGTCAAAATTATTAGCGATGATTTGAAATCAAGAGAGGCTCAAAGTTGGCAGGAACTTATTGAAAGCAAAGGTCACTCTGTGCATTGGGTTGCTGAGGATGATAAGTGTTTAAAGGCGTTGTTACGACCCTATAATTATCGCTGGCCCTTGTGGGACAACTTCTTAGGTATCGCTCAGCACATTCAAGCATATCATTCCTATGTACAGTTTAATGCCAGGAAAGCGAGTAATGGTAATGGCTTGATAAACAGTATGAACCTTCTTTCTCACGAGGAGGCTCTATGATGGCTAGATCATGGGTGATTTTAGATAAAAATGGCCGACATAAGTTTATTAAGTTCATTGCAAATGTCTTGGTTGATAAGAAAGATGAGGATCATTGCCATTTATTACTAACCATTAAGCCGAACAAAAGTGAGCTTCATATCTCGAATCATATTGCGTGTTTATCAGGTATGCATGCTAGTTATATCTGGCCAATTATTGATTCAACAATGACGACTGATATGAATATCGAAGTGCCAGCCAAAAGTTTTTACTCACTTATTGATAAGCTGATGTTATTTGGTGGTCACATACAGCTGATACAAATAAAAACAGATACATTCCAATTTAAGTCTGTTTATGAACCGAGCTCCGAGCAGGGGGATTTATTTAGGGAGCGATCATCAGCCGCTTTTATTCCTGTGAATGAGATTACATACTCATTAATCGTGCCGAGTTCCAAAGATGGTATAAGCAATGAATATCGCTATGATATAAAGAGGCCAATACATTCCGTAAGCATCAAATCATCGATATTGCTGGAGTATTTAAAATCTATCAAAGTGATAAGCAATTTATCGAATTCAGGAATAAATGAGGATTTCACTTCCTTCGTTTTCGGGCTTGATGGCAATGACAGTAGTACAGATAAAAATAAGGTAATGAAACTTTTATCCCTAAAAGGGGAAAGTTTCGTGAGTTATGAAATGGAGGTCGAGAGTTCAATTGGGCAAGTTGAGCGATGCCATTTAAATGACTTTCATTTAAATCATTTAATTGGCTTGCTTACTCAAGTAAAGAACATCATCACATTAGATCTGCATGAGGATAGGCTAGTCGTAAGGCGTTTAGGCTGGTCTTGTAGTTTTAAAGTGTTATCGATTACTCAGCGTAACTTAGAATCAGAGGATCGACGATGTCGGTTGTTTGATCTATTTGTGAAAGTCGATGAACCTAAGGCTTTATTAGAATCGCTAATTCGTTTAGATATTACTGAATCAAATGAACAAAATGCTCTCAGCTTACAGTACAGTCATCAAGCGCCTACACAAGTTCATTTAGCGATAGAGAAGGGTAAAGCTAAGGCCAGTGAAGTGTTGATCACACCAACACCATGGTTTGACGATGATGTCAGCATATTGATTAACGCTCCGGTTTTGAATGAAATGTTAAGGTTTCTTTCTGATGGAGCTTGGATTCGATTTGATAATAAAACGGATAAGATCCATCTCAAAAATCGTGATGGTAAACACTATATTACACTGCAGTACAAGAGAGCTGAGAACGTATATAAATTTTTGCATAAGTGGGGCAATTAAAAATGGGATGAATAGACGAATATAGGCAACATAAAGTCTTTATCATTGACAGTTGGTTAAACAAGATCCTTGAGAGGCTTTGGTTAACTATACGGATTTTACCCGTCTATTAAATTAAATTGTTAGCCAATAAGGGCAGCCAATTTGAGTTTTTCTAACACGATTGGAGCAGTGTATACTTTTGTCATTTAGTTATGACGGATGTTCAACAATGTTTATTGAATCAAAGTGGGGAATGAAACCAAATATTCCTTTGGCAAAGCAACTAGCTAAACGAGATGTTCCTGCATTGGTTTATGATGCGGTTAACCTTGAGGGAGTCGCTATGACACTCCCTGAAGTTCAAACTATATTAGATGGTATTACCGTTGGTGGTCATCGTATTAGTGACCAAAATATGGCCCTGAACCAAGCAAAAACGTGGGAGCGTATTTTCGAGTTAGTTGATTTAGGCCAGTTTTCTTTCAAAAAAGAAATTGCGTTGCTATTACATAGCATCGCAGGTAAAGAAGAAATACTTGAGTGGGGCAAGTTTCGCTCTGGTTATGTCTCTATTACAGGTTCTGAATATGAACCGCCTGCACCTCAAGAATTAGATACAATTTGGAATGAATTAGAAACTTCGGTTGAACGTTGTACGGATGTTTACGATTGTGCAATTACAGCATTTCTTCAAATGGCTAGAGCTCAATTTTTCTGGGATGTGAATAAACGAACAGGTCGTTTTATGATGAATGGCATTCTGCTATCTCATGGATTTCCTATTATTAATGTTCCAGCAAAACGTCAACAAGAATTTAATACTTTGATGCTAGATTTTTACGCTAGTAATAATATGGAACCAATGAATAAATTTTTGCGTAGTTGTTTAGATGAAAAAATGATTAAAAACTTTCAGCTAGACTTGAAAATCGGCTAACAAAACAATGAAAAAGGACGCAAAAAATCTTTGGCATTTTTAGTTTAAAGTGAGTGATGTGATCAAACCAATCAAGGCGTAGATATGCCATTTTTGCCACATGCATACTCAGATTTTTTCGGCCCAGTGCGTCTCATTGTTCTGATTTGAGTGATTTTTCTGTCTCAAGGGGATGGAGTGGAAAGCTGGGAAGGCTTGGTGGATAAAGGCTGGAAAGGAATAGGGGGAGGCTCTCCCAATGGGCGTCACTATTGTGGGTTTAATGTAAGCGCCTGTTTTTATAGGTTTTAATTAGATCGAAAACGTCTCATTTTCGTGATCCTTTTGATCAAACTGTCTCAGGTGGTTTTTTATACCGTGCTGTCTTGGCGGTGGTTAAGTTAGATGAAAAAATACATGGATGCCTTATCTGTCTTTGGTGTAGCGGTCAATGAAAATTGTTATGAAGATTTCTTGGAAGTTCATAAGATATTATTCGAAGCATTCTATCCGTGGGCAGGGGCTGCGTCTCGGGAATAATGCAGAGATTATGCGTCAGCGTCCTGGTGAGGTTATGGGCTTTTTTGCGTATGGACATCCATTTCTTGATGGGAACGGACGTACTATGTTAATTATTCATAATGAACTTTGTCATCGGGCAGGTTTTTCAATTGATTGGCATAAAACTAATAAAACGGATTACTTAAGAGCCTTAAGTGCTGAAATTGAGTCCCCATCAAAAGGGCTTTTGGATAACTATTTATGTCAGTTTATAGGTGGTACTCGAGATCGAGATCGAGATCGAGATCGAGATCTTTGGGTGGAATCTATAAATGGTATTCGTGGTTTAGATGGTCAAAGTATAGAAAACTCTGTAGATGGTGAATATACAGACACCGCCGTTGCTCAAAAGTATCAATCATTCGATACGAATAGGGGGCTGTGACAAAATCTAACCGCCAGAACTAGGTGGGGATTACTGTTAAAGGCGTTAAAGCTCCTTAAATTTCGTAGTTTGTACTGCCTGATGCTTCTTACTTCGTTAGTTAGCATGTCTTCTTAAACTCATTTGGACAGAAACGTGCTATCCCTAATACACTAAAATGTTTCTATCGGATGAGGAACAGTATGTTGATGCCTTGATCTGAGACTGGTGAACCTGCCCTAAGCTATTGGAAAAGTGTGACATACCTATTGTCAAACGCTAATAGTTGAGTTTTTCTAGGAAATCATTAGACTGTGAGTACATATTCAAAAGCTCCTTTTATAACAAGCATTTCGATCTTGACTTTTTCCTAAAAAAGAGTAATATTTAAGTTGTAGATTGTGGAGTAGGAACATCTTCACGTAAAACGCTCAAATTCCTGTTTGTTTGTGTGGTAGGAATATCCGCACGTTAAAACTTTAAATTCCTGTATTTTGTCTACCTGAAAAACCCTGTCTTTACAGGGTTTTTTTGTTTCTGCAAGGTTAAAGATGGAACTTAAAAAACTAGATGAATCGTTTTACAACGATAATCCAAAAATAATACAAGCATTAGATTTTGACCATAAAACGCAACAATGGTCAGGAAACAAAGTTCGTGGACACGGTATCGTTTCAATCACTATAAACTGACATTTGCTATCCCCGTTCGCTCATATATCAAACACAGAGCTTCATTCATTTTAGAAGTGAATACGGGAGATAGAAGTGTAAAAGGTATGGGGTTAGACTACTCGAAAGCTATGTTGATTCGAGATGGTAAACACGTTACACAAGACGTATTTGTATTGAGAAGTAAAGACGTAGGTAAAAAGCTGCTAGGAAAAGAAGGCCATATTACTAAGCAGTTTGATAAGTATGTTAATCGTTATATCAAAGCAGTTCAAAAAGATGATCAGCGAGTACTAAACAGCAACGAATATCGTTTTACTACATTAGTGAACTATCATACAGAACTTGGTCTATAAGACTTAGAAAGATGTAATGAAGTCAAACGAGTATCAAAATCTAACGACTACACGAATATTGAGTATTTATTCATTGCCCTCCCCTGCTCTGATTGACTCAAAATCCAATCAAGTAGCTGACTGTGTTCATATTTTATAATAGCATATCGTTGCTTGTTTATCTAAGAACGATGAATTGGTATTCAACTAATTTTCGACTAGTTCAGTACGATCTTCGACGATGATTTTTTTGTCGTAATCTTCAATCAGATAGATGTCTTGCCCTGATTCAACTTCGATCACTTGGTCGTCTTTGGTTGGTACAACACCACTGTTTGCTGATTAAACCACTTTGCTACTGTTGCTTATGAATATTAGCCCAGTGTTCACTGTAATGGTACGATTATCAGGAAAAAGCCAAATACAACTCAATTAATGGTTCATTCAGGTCAAGGATGCCACTATAGTTCCCATGCTTATAGGAATCGTCTAAGTCCTTTAAATATAAAGCAAAGTATGAGTCACAGAGGCAGTTGTTGGGATAACTCAGTCATGGAGCGTTTCTTTAGAGTATTAAAGTCGGAGCATTTAAATATGCTGAGCTTTATCAATCACCCCGCGGTGATATCTGAAGTAAAGAGTTATATTGCTTTTTAGAATTACAAACGGTGACACAGCGGATTAAACTATATTGCTCCGCATGAACAATATATTCAGATGAAAAAAGCGGCTTAAGAACTCTCCAGTATTAGTGGATCATTACACTTTCCAGGTTGCTCTGTATTTGGGGCATAGCAATTGGCCGAGTGAAGGGGGCTGTAGTGAGTTGCAAAATAAAAGGCTCTAAGTTTGAAATCTTAGAGCCTTAATAAACTAGTTGGAGGATCGTTCAACCGATCATTTTTATCTTAACTGATCGGCATTAGCCCATGTGGCGCTCTTTTTTTAGTCAAATAGGTGTTCTGCACCAATGGCTGGAATCAGTCTCAGCAATACATCGTCTACAACATGAGGCTTAGCCTTGGTGATCTTCTTTGCTTTCCTGTCTTTCCATGAGTATGTGCCAACCACTGTCGAGACCACTGCGGATGGGCGATCTAGCCCATCAATAGGCACTTCCATGGCATTACCTCGGATTGAAGTGCTGATAGGACACACAATGACGTACTTCGTTTCTCTCGCATAACGCTTAGAAGACAACACAAGAGCAGGGCGGTACTTGCCAATTTCCTTGCCTTTAGTTGGCTCAAAGTCCAGCCAAATGACATCGCCTCGCTCTGGTACGTACCCTGCCATCAATCAATCCACTCATTATCAAGATGTGTTGTCGGCAACAGGTTGTCGTCTGCCGTGTAGATGTTGCCACTAAGCAATTCATCCTCACTAATGAATTTAGGGCGATGACGCTTAATTGGCTCAATGATGATCTTGCCACCTTCTGACTTTACTTCTAGCTCAGAGCCTTCTTTCAGCTCCAGTTGGCGCACCATGGCCGATGGAATGATATTACCAAGGCTATTACCAATCTTTCGGACTTGAGTTCTCATTACGTGACTTCCAGTTATAACAATTGTTTTAACACAGTATATATGAACCAACCTTGAGTGACAACAAATGTTATAACGCTTATAAGGGCATAAAAAACGGGAGCTAATGCCCCTGTTCTCGGTTTACGCTACGCTCACTTACTTAGCTTAAATACACCCCTCTCAACAGCCTTGTTGATAGTAGACTAAAAATATACGAGCGGTACAGTTGGCCACGTTAAGGTCGATAATACTATTCGCTATTTAGGTGTGAATAAGACGAATACCAGAAACGACAAAAGCCACTATAGCTAGTGGCTCTATTACGTGCTACCTGCAATCAATACTCTATGAGCGGAAGAGAAAGGGCTATTTGAATTCATTTGTCTACGAGTGGGGCCGAAGCCGCGTTTCTCATAGCAAGCGACAGTAGTATATTATTATGTAGGGCGATATTCATAAACCCCGTGAAACCTAGCTATCCCTTGTTATTACTAGCTTTATGAAATCGCCAATATATGAATGTTGGTGGTAAATGGTGGGTGTTGATGAGCAATGTCGCCATTTTGTCGCCATTCTTGGCGGCTAGATGTTGAGAGCCGTAAGCGGATTAAACCTTACCGCATCACTCAAATGGTTTGGTGAAAAGTGGGCGTAAATCATCGTGTGGTCGATATGCTGATGACCGAGGATTTCCTTTAGTACAAGAATGTTGCCGCCATTCGTCATGAAGTGACTCGCGAAGGTATGACGTAAAACGTGAGTCGCTTGTCCTTCTGGTAAGTGGGGAAGGGCTTTAGTTAACCATTTGTACGCCACGCCGTAACCGCAAGTGAAAAGTCGGTCATTCGTTGGCTTATAGATTTGGTTATACAACTCTTCGGAAATCGGTACCGTTCTGTTCCGTTTGCCTTTGGTGTTGTTGTAGGTAATGCGGTATTTCGTCAGGTTAGAACCCTTCAGATAAATCGCTTCCCTGATACGCGCCCCAGTCGCCAGGCACACTTTATATATCTTCGTCAGCTCATCACCAATCGGGCTTTGTTGAGCCATTTCAAACAAGTGACGAATCTCTTGTTCGGTCAGGAAAGCGAGTTCAGATTCCGGCTTTTTAATCGCCTCAATCCCATCAACCGGATTAGGTAGCTTCCACTCTCCAAGCTTTATCAACTTATTGAACAACGCCTTTAGCAATCCAAAGTCCACATTATTCGAAGCGATGGAAAGTTCTTTGTGTTGCTGGCCTCGACCTTTATTGGAACGACTAGAACGATAGGTAGCGAGCTGCTTTGAGTTAAGATGTGAAGCAATCGGGTTGTTTAAATCTAAAACCATGTTTTCTAGACGCAGGCGAGTGTGATCACCGGACTTGAGATTCTTGCCATGTAGCTTAAACCACAATTCGACTAACTCAGACAATCGGTGGTGATCGGGTTTGTCACCAAGCCAGGGTTTGTCGTTAACTTCGCGCATGGTGAACTGTTCAAAGGAAACTGCTTCACCTTTAGTAGCAAAGCGTTTGCGAATGCGTTTCCCATTTCTGCCCTGAGGATAGCACTCACAGAGCCAAGGTTTTTTGCTGCCGTCTTTTAAGTTGCGGGTAGACATATAATAATTTACCTGATACTGTGTTTATATACAGTATCATTGGATCTCAAATATGCAATGTTCATTTTTGTTCGTGGCGCATAAGTCGATTTTGAGGATGAAAAAAAAAGCATATGCGTTTAATATTTGCTGTTAGAAAATTTAATCCAGAGTATTAAAATGAAAGCACTACTTTCCATCAAACCAGAGTTTGTCGAGAAAATCTTTTCTGGTGAAAAATTGTTCGAATATAGAAAAGCAGTATTTAAAAGACCAGAGGTTCAAACTGTGGTTATTTATTCAACGATGCCAGAAGGAAAAATCGTAGGCGAGTTTAAAATTGGTCATATATGGGCTAAACATCCAGAAGAGCTGTGGGAACAAACAAAACAGGCATCAGGCATCAATAAAAAGTTCTTTGATGAATACTTTATTAACAGAGATATGGCCTATGCAATTGAAATTAAAGACCTTAAGCGATATGAGCAACCAATTGATCCTTATAAAGAAGATAGCGGCTTTAAAGCTCCGCAGTCATTTAAGTATCTAGATTTTTCTTCCAATCTTTGTGTTAATTAGAAAGTATTCGAAGCCAAGCTATGCTTGGCTTTTTTGTATCCATTAAGAGGCTAGGGAATATGTCAAAGATCATCTTCGTTTCAGGGATTCATGGTGTTGGTAAAGGGACGCTATGTCGTTCTTTAAAAGAGCTTGTCGGCTACCCTATTTATGCATGTAGTGATCTGATAAAGCAGAACTCTAGTTACATTGAGTCAGGTAAAGTCGTTTCTAACGCTGAGAAAAATCAATTGGCATTATTATCTGGATTAAACAAGATTACTGAAGAGGTCATTTTATTAGATGGACACTTTTGCTTAGTCGGGAAAGATGAACAGGTTATTGAACTGGGTTATGAGACTTTTGATGCTATCAAGCCTGCTAAAATTGTGAATGTTACCTGTGACGAGACAATAGTGAATGAAAGGCTGAAAGCTCGAGATGGTGACGCTTTAAGTGTTGAAACACTGCGAACTTTGCAGGTCGCAGAGTGTAATCGGGCACAGGACTTTGCAAGTTCACGTAGCATCCCCTTGATTAATTTTGAATCAGGTAGTGATGTGAACGAATTGCTAAGTTGGATTACAGCATAGAGAAAAAGGCGCCATAACAGGCGCCTTTAGTATTAGTACAAGAACTTCTTATCTAGCTCTGACAAATCTACGATGGCATTAAATTGAGCATCGGAGAGTTGCATCACACCCCAATAATCATTTCGGTTTAGCCCAGCATTATCTGCTAATAAGCGTCTGATTGGTCGTTTAGGAAATGCAACGTTATAGGTAAAGTTGATGATGTAAGGATACTTTTTAGAGCGATAGATATCTTTGAGTTCCTTTTCACTAAACACACTAAACTTGCCGCAGTAGTTTAAGAAATCAGCTTCAGATTCGTATTTTGAAATATGGTGTACATCTTCAACTACACCGAGAGATGTTGCCACTGCACGAAATTCTGCCGCACCATTGCCATCCCCAGTTCGGTAGATAACTATCACATCGCCCCTTTGAAACTGCATTACTCCTTCCATTCCGCAAATGTAAATTTTGTGGATGCTGTTTGAATGCGATATGTCTCTTACGATGTCAGGAGATTCGGTAAATAAACGAGAATCAGGGAATAGAGCTGTATGGTATTTGGGATAGATGCTGAGTAAAAACTTGTTGTTACCCGTTGTTTTCACATATGGATAGTCCTTATCAACATCCCCATGTTTGACACTTAAATTTCTAAGCAATACCTGTTCAGTACCGTTAGGTGTCACTTTTGTACCATATTTTGTAAAACCATACTTTTCGAATAAGGCAACTAAATGTGGGTGCTTATCAGCGAAAACGGTCACATAGATGTCATCCACGTTCGGGATAGACGAAAGCGCGTAGTCGAATATCTTTTTAAGGTATCGATCGCCTCGGCGTGTTTGCACTGGGTTAAATTTGAATGTGCCAACCTTCATGTGATTGGTATTTGGCAATAGCGGGTTCGTATCATCACCAGGACCTGATTCAAACTTGTGGTATAAGAAACCTTCAATCAAATTATGTTCGTTGTATAACACTAGGGCTAAGTTGTCAGATTTCTTATAAAACCAATCTGAGAACTCAGCGTAATCAGCTTTTAGAGTAGTAAAAAATGGGTCATCTAAATTTACTTCTGAAAATTTTTGTATTACTAGTCTTTCCATATAGACACCTTAGCCTTTTGTTTTCACGTTTTAGTTATTTTTCATTTTCTAAAAATTCGTCAGCCAGAGTTACTAGGTCGAGGTTTGAGTAACGATCTTGAGCTTGCACCGGATATGTAGAGTAAACGTAATCAATGAACTCATTGAAATACATATTCTTCGTCTTCTTAATGACGAGATCTAGTATCTGCTTAGTTCGATTATTTAGAGACTCTGGCTCGTCTTCATCGCCATCGTATGAAATAACCCATTTATCAGAACCATACATGGTTTGAGTTCTGTCAATTGAGAACCCATGATCTGCTCCAGCCAGACTGGACACTTCATTAAGCGACATTTTGTTGTTCAAAGTTAACTGGGCTTAGATACCCAAGAGCACTGTGCCTTCTCGTCCGATTATAATCAACCTCTATGTATTCGAAGATCGCTTGGCGCATCTCGTCTCGCGTCATGATCGGCTCATATTGGATCGCTTCAACTTTCATTGAATGGAAGAAGCTCTCAACACAAGCGTTGTCCCAGCAGTTTCCTTTTCTACTCATACTTTGTTTTAGATTATAAGCGGTCATGAGGTCTCGATAGTCTTTTGAGCAATACTGGCTACCTCGATCACTGTGAACGATAACTTGCTCAGGGAATCCGCGACGGAACAAGGCCATTGATAGCGCATCGCAGACCAGCGTAGCAGTCATTCTGGTATCCATAGACCAGCCGACTACTTGTCTTGAGTAAAGATCAATAATTACCGCCAAGTACAGCCAACCTTCGCTTGTGGCAACGTAGGTGATGTCACCCGCCCACTTTTGATTCGGAGCCGCTGCGTTGAAGTCCTGAGCCAGCAGGTTCGGAGCAACAGGCATTTTATGCTTGCTGTCTGTTGTACACTTAAACTTACGTGCGGCTTTCGGAGTCAAATCCTGACGCTTCATACTGGCTGTAATGGTTTTAACATTATGACTATTACCGTTCTCAGCCAGTTCTTTTTGAATGCGCCTCGCACCATCTCGGCCTTTGCTGCTGTCAAACGCCTCCTTGACCTTGATATCAAGCTCTTGGCGATTTGCCTCGCGCTGGATAGCCTTGTGGCGGTGCTTAATCCAGTAATAAAACCCACTTCGAGCATAAATTCGTAGCAATCTACTTTAGATTTTTCGCGAAGTAGGTGGCGGCCTTTTTTACTATATCTAGCTCTTCAGCTTGCTCAGCCAATTGCCTTTTAAGCTTGGCGACTTCAGCGGCTAGATCTTTTTCCCGCTGACTGGTACTGGTGTCTTTCTTCGCGGCCTTACGCCAACCGTAGATCTGAGATTCGTGTAACGAGAGTTGCCTCGCTGCCACAGCGACTCCCACTTTATCTGCTAGCTTCAGTGCTTCTGCTTTAAATTCAGGAGAATGGATAATACGTTTTTTCTTGCTTGTCATGCTTCACCTCGTTAGTGATTGTACTCACTTAACTCGGTGTCCAAAACTGCTGGTGCGGATCATGCATTAGATAGCCTAATACTCTAGTAGCAATACAATAGTTAGGCCAGTTTTTAACCGCAAATTCAGATAATAAGTGCACTGTTGACGGGAAAGTTCAAGTGCAGAAATACCATTTTTCCCTTGAGTCATAAGGTAAATCGCCAAAAACCACGTTCTGAGCGGTAACTTTGAAGCGGAAAACAGCGTTCCAGCTGTCAAAGAAGCTTGATGATGGCATTGTTCTTCGTTACCGTGCATCAATATAAACCTATGAATTTAAATGCTTTTTTTTGAAATTGAACCTTGTTCTTCGCCATGCTGGATACCCTTCAAACTCACTCTCAATAAGTGTAGTTCAATGGAGTGGAGTTTAAGTGGTAATCGGGTACTTTTTAGCCTTGAACAAATGCCAGAGACAAAGTTACAATGGAATACGCAAAGAATATTCCAAAATGGATCATAGGTAATGAAAATTACGTATTTCAATATTTTAATGTGATGCCTCGAGGATCTCGCTGTGTTTTTTAAGTGGCTTGATGATGAGTGTTACGTAAATTAATTGAAAATTACAGATAAGGGGTAAATTAATTGAAAATTACAGATAAGGGGTTAATTATGAACACGTTCATCAAAGGAATGGCGTCAGCAGCGGCAGTAATGATCTTTGCTCCAACAGTGGCGCTGGCTGCTGATGGAAAAGTGACCTTCAATGGTGAAATTATTACTAATACCTGTACTGTCATCAGCGGTGATAAAGATAAAATTGTCACACTACCCACTGTTCAGGTGTCTGCATTGTCTGCCGCGAATCAAACTGCGGGGACAACACCTTTCACTATTGGTCTTGAAAATTGTACAACTGCTTCAGGTGTTTCGGTCTATTTTGAACCGAATGAATATGTCTCAACGGAGGGGCGACTAAAAAATACCATTCCTGCTGGTGTCTCTGGTGGCGCGGATAATGTTGATATCGAGTTACTGAATAATAATCATGGTGTAATTGACCTTGCAAACCAAACCATTGATCCAACGACCGGAAAAGTCACGGGTGGTAACTCAACGGTCGTGACGCCTGTCGATGGTTCTGCGACACTGCCTTTCTATGCACGTTACTTTGCGACAAATGCCGCTGAGGCTGGGAAAGTGAGTTCCTACGTGAACTTCACTATCGTTTATCCGTAAGACGTTAAGGCAGCTCCGGCAGGGGCTGCCTGCTCAGAGAACAGGGAGGTGTTGAAATATGACTCGTTACTTTTTTACGTTTCTTTTATTCGTATATATACCTTTCGCGAATGCAAATATTGTCATTGATGGGACCAGAGTGATCTTTCCATCTGACCGGAAAGAGGTATCAGTCAGAGTCACTAATTCAGGGGATATGCCGTCACTGACGCAAGTATGGGTTGATGGTGGCACAATACAAAATAATACAGGCAAAGACATGGCGCCTTTTGTGGTTCTGCCGCCGATTATTCGTGTTGAACCAGGAAAAGGACAGACCTATCGTCTGGTTTTTAGCGGCGCCGCGCTTCCACAAGATCGTGAGTCATTGTACTGGTTTAACATGTTGGATATACCGCCAGAGCCTAAAAACAGTCAAGGTAGCAACTATTTACAGTTATCGATTCGTTCACGTATTAAGTTATTTTATCGTCCGATAACATTAAAGGGAAATGTCAGCGAGGCTGCCAAATCTTTAACCTGGGAATTTCACAATGATAATAACACACTCTTTGTGAATAACCCATCTCCATGGTACATCACCATTGATAGCATCACGATTAATGGGAATAAACAACCTGCTGGTATGGTGGCGCCATTTTCAACGATGAGCATAAATAATAAAGAGCATACACTGAAAGCCATGCCAGGTAAGTTCAGCTTCACAACCATCAATGATTATGGAGCTGTTGTGACTCATAATTATCCTCAGTAAAGGACATTATGATGAAATTCATGGGGATCAATGTTGGGTTAATAATAATAATAATACCATGGGGTGTTGCATGGTCAGAAGACGCATTTAATTTCAATAGTGCGCATTTGCATAACGCGACACATATCGATCTCCAGAAATTTAAGTATGGTAATCCGATGAATGTCGGGAAGTATCGCAGTAAGCTTTACTTAAATGGTTCGTATGCGAGCGAAGTTGAATTCGAGCTACAGAAGGTGGGAGAAAAAATTGAACCCTGCATAACACCAGTATTATTTAGAGTGATGAGGCTTAAAGATAAAACGTGGCCAGAAAAGGCTTCATGTCTCCCGTTATCGCAGATCAATGCTGGCATTTCATGGCATTATGACGTCGGGGAGAATGCGTTAAATTTAACCATCCCGCAGGCGTTACAAAAACCGAAGTATCGAGGCGAGATTAATCCTGAGAGTATCGATGTTGGTGTTCCAGCAGCAGTATTACGTTATCAGGCGAATAGTTATCAGAGCATCAATCATGGCGATAGTCATAATTACAGTTATGTCGGGCTTGATGGTAGTTTTCGCGCTTACGGCTGGCGCTTTTACCACGAGTCTAATTATCAGGCAAATGATAACGATACTCAGTGGGATAATATTTCGACATACGCCGAGAAAAGCCTTTTCGATTTGAGCTCAACCCTTAGGCTCGGGCAGGGATGGACAGATGGCACCTTCTTCGACAGCGTCAGCTTCGTGGGCGCCAGGGTTGCGACTGACAAACGGATGCTGCCAGGGTCACGACGTGGTTTTGCACCCACGGTAACGGGAATCGCCAGGACAAACGCGCGCGTCACCGTCACTCAAAATGGTTCCTTACTCTATGAGGCCACCGTTCCGCCAGGTAAATTCTCCTTTGCTGACCTTTATCCAACGAATTCAGGTGGCGACCTGATCGTGACGATTCATGAGGCCGATGGCAGCCAGGACACGTTTACTGTGCCTTATGCTTCCATACCTGGCCTGGTTCGTAAGGAGGCGCTGTATTACGATTTGTCGATGGGATATCTGGATGACAGCTATATCTCAAACCGTCCGGGATTCGGAGAATTAACTCTGCAGTATGGTTTTAATGACTATATTAGCGGCTATATGGGGGTAAATGGAACCGATGGGTATTACTCCACTCTTGTCGGTAGTGCATTAAATACTTACTGGGGAGCACTGGCTGTCGATGTTTCGCGTTCCTCCTGGAAAACTGTTGAAAATGACTGGCTGGATGGATATCGCTGGCGCGTTTCGGCAACAAAATCATTGACCAGTGATACCCGAGTTACCTTATCAATGAGTCACAGTAACGATGCAAGGTATATTTCAATTCGTGATGCGGCATCGGCTAATAACCATGACAACTATACTTACCGCGAAATGACAAAGTATACAGCCAATCTATCGCAACAAATCGGCGGCGGTAGCTTGTCATTTTATGGCATATGGAGTGAAAACTGGAAGCATGGTACCTATCACTCCTATCAGCTAGGATATTCGAATAATTATAAACGCCTGGGCTACTATATCTATGCACAGAAAAGTCAGGATGCTAACCATAAAAATAACCAAATAGTCGGAATTTCTTTCTCTATACCTATTAACGGTAATGGCAATATTCATACTCATTTCAATTATGACAAGAATAACGGCAACCAGTTACAAGCGACTTATACTGGGAGTCGGGGTGAAAAGAACGAACTCAGCTATGGCCTGACGACAAGTTACGATATGCCAAAGGAAGGGGGCCATGAGAGTTCCATTGGAGTAAACGGTAGTTACCGAACTCATTATGCCTATCTGAATGCGAGCGCCAGCGCCGGCAAGAATCAACAGCAGTTCTCCCTTGGGACTTCCGGCGCGTTAGTTGCGCATGAAGGAGGGGTGATTGCGACACCTGATATTGGTGAAACATTCGCCATTGTACAGGCCCCTAAGGCTGCCGGTGCAACGGTGGCCAACCGTATTGGACGTCCAGTGGATAATCGTGGTTACACCATTATCCCTTATCTGAACCCATTTACAGAAAACTGGCTGGATCTCGATCCGCAAGGAATTAGCGATCAAGTTGAGATCGTATCAAGTAGCACGGTCGTCGTTCCTGACTCAGGCGCGGCCGTGAAGGTAAAATTTGCGACCCGTACTGGCTACCCATGGTTTGCCAATGTCACGCTCAGTGATGGTAATACGCCGCCATTGGGTGCTGAGGTCTTTGACAGCAAAGGAATAGCCATCGGGGCCGTGGGTCAAGGAGGGCTGCTATATGCCAGAGTCCCGGACATCAAGGGGGTTTTACATGTGGTCTGGGGCGACAATAGTGTTCAGCGTTGCCAGCTTGCGTATTCCGTTAATCAACAGACCAGCCGAAACCTTTGCAAATAGATGATTAAGGAAGACAAAAAATGAAAAGAGAAATGATACTAGGGTTATCTGTTTTCCTGTATCTAGGATATATCCCCACAATACTTGCATGCGTGATGACCAGTGGTAAAACAATTGAATATAGCATCAATCTGGCTAATCAATATTTTACAGTAGATATACTTAATCGCCAGCCTGGAGATTTATTATTCACCTATGGCGGCATGGCTCTGACCAATAATACGGAATGGAATATAACTTGTAGTGGTTCAGAACCGAGTGGCTACAATAGTATTGGTGGCGCTCCCGTTGGACCGGCTTATCAAAGCAAGCCAGGATATGTTTACAGTATCGATCGTCTACCGGGGATTGGTTACAGTTTTCAAATGGGTGAACAGGATGGTATTGATTTCGATTCCCTTTTTATGCCTTATCCAACAGCACGCCCCTTTTCTGGGGGCAGGTATTTTAATTCAGAAAGCAAAAAACCCACTATTTATTTTTGGCGCATTCCTGATACCAGCGGTTTACCACCTCCAGGCCAGTATTGCCTGAATGATTATCTCGGTGATATTTATCTTGAGGGGGTCAACGCCTTAAAGTTTAGTGCAAAAGGATTGTGCATTACGGTAAAGTCCCCAACCTGCAAAATCAGTAACGCTGATATTAAAGTTAATTTGGGAAGACACAATAGGTCCGTATTTATGGGGCCTGGGAGTACCACCAATATGGTACCGTTCAATATAGATCTTACCACCTGCGAGAATGTTGGTAACATATTTATGCAATTTAATGCAACGGCTGATGGTAATCACGCGGCAAACGGTATTATAAAAATAGATGATAGTGGTGATGATAGTTCCGCGACCGGGGTTGGAGTCCAGGTATTAAAAAATAGCGTCCCGATAGTGTTGAATGAACCTGCGACAATCTGGTCGGGAAGTAAAGGTAGTGAGTCGGCCTACAGTTTCCAGTATCAGGCAAGATACATTCAGACTGAATCGACGGTTACCGCCGGTCAGGCGAATGCGAGTGCGACGTTTGTGGTTACCTATAATTAAGAAGTGGCGCCGTCGCTGACACGCTCAGAACAGGATAAGTCATTTAATGAAGGTGCGAATAAGCGGGGAAATTCTTCTCGGCTGACTCAGTCATTTCATTTCTTCATGTTTGAGCCGTTTTTTCTCCCGTAAATGCCTTGAATCAGCCTATTTAGACCGTTTCTTCGCCATTTAAGGCGTTATTCCCAGTTTTTAGTGAGATCTCTCCCACTGACGTATAATTTGGTCCGCCCGAAAAGGTTGGCCAGCGTGAATAACATCGCCAGTTGGTTATCGTTTTTCAGCACCCCCTTGTATCTGGCTTTCACGAAGCCGAACTGTCGCTTGATGATGCGAAATGGGTGCTCCACCTTGGCCCGGATGCTGGCTTTCATGTATTCGATGTTGATGGCCGTTTTGTTCTTGCGTGGATGCTGTTTCAAGGTTCTTACCTTGCCGGGGCGCTCGGCGATCAGCCAGTCCACATCCACCTCGGCCAGCTCCTCGCGCTGTGGCGCCCCTTGGTAGCCGGCATCGGCTGAGACAAATTGCTCCTCTCCATGCAGCAGATTACCCAGCTGATTGAGGTTATGCTCGTTGGCCGCGGTGGTGACTAGGCTGTGGGTCAGGCCACTCTTGGCATCGACACCAATGTGGGCCTTCATGCCAAAGTGCCACTGCTAGTTCTCGATCAAGCTGAAGTGCTGGCTGATGGATGGTATGCAGCATAATTTTAATATAGGCAAGAGGTGAAACCTCACCTTTTGCATATTTATTTATCATTGACTTCCACTTTAGTGGGAGTATCGGTTCGGTCAGAATACATTAAGTAATGAATAGAGAGTTTTTTAGAGCATCGACTCTAAATGATTTCTGTCCAAAAATGATTTAGCTGACAAACGATGAGTCACAGTCTAAAGATGTCTCATGGACCTTACCTCATACTTTGGATACACGACTTACCATCGCTAAGCAGCGATGGTATTCACACAGGTGGTCAGTCGAAATACCAGTTCGTCGCGTAAACCACGGCAACGACCAGAACGGTCAGAATGACAGGGATAGCCAGCATCTTTAACAATTTTTTCAAAGAGCTTTGTGGTTCAAATACCACACCTGCCGCTTCCTTCACTCTGCGATCTTCATCAAAATGCCATTTAATCGCAAAGTAGGCACCAATCGCTGTTACGATAATTTTGAGAGCTCCGGCAAAGTACGGAAAGAAGTTAGCCCAACCGCTGTTCATTGTTTATCTCCATCAAATTTAATATCGATTTTACGGTAGCATAATGAAAGGATAATGTTTACTTTTACTCTTTGATATCGCTAAACCGGACGTTTCTGATTTGCTCAACGCCGGACATATCAACGTGCGATAGACACTGTCAGGCGTTCTAGCTCGTGCAAGTCTACTGCTCGCGACCGCTGTTCACAACCTACTTTGTTATATAAGGAGTGATAGCTGGTTGATTAAAGTACTGAAAGCTCTGGCACGCCTGGGTCAAGCCTGGAGCAGCCAGCAAAGCCAACGCTGATTGCTCATGTCACAAAGCAGTAACGGGATAAGCGGAGAGTGATAAAGCCAAAACGGGGCGGTTTGGCCCGTTCAAATCAAATCATTGTGCTAAACAGGGCTAATTCAGCGGCCCGGTGTTCATCTGAGTTTCCTGCATTTCGTTCAGTCCGCCACCATTGTGCACGTGAGTGAAGCCCTGTTTTTGCAACGCTTCCATTGCCATCGCAGCACGACCACCGCTGCGGCAATACACCACAATCGGTTGCTGCTTATCGATATCATGAAAGCCAGTGCCAACGTCACTGAGAGGAATATTACGCGCTTCGGGTAAGTGGCCGTCAGCGTATTCCTGCGTCGTGCGCACATCAATCACCAATGCGCCATTATCTATCATCCGCCAAGCCTGCTCAGCCCGCTCGCTCGCCAACACCTGACCCACAGGCAAAGCCAGCATGAACGCCAGCCCCGCCGCTTTCCAGTTAACTCCAAACATAATTACCCCTGTCAGAAGACAATATAGTTTCATCGAGTCCAATAAAGTCTGATCACTTACAATAAAGTTTGTCACTTTTCCTCTGTCAGTTCACTTGGCAGAGGTGATGCGAACCGACTATAGCAAACACGCCTTTGTCCCGAAGTCATTCAGAGTAAATACTCATTTATACCTTGTTAATATGAACTGCCCGACTAAAAGTTATCCAAATTCCCCCTTGAAATAACGCACTTATAGAGGCAGCGTCATGCTAGGGTAAAACCGGCTGTTGGACGTCTAATTAGTGCTATACAAATGCAGCAAGCAAATGTAGCTTAAGAGCTTAGTCTGTTCGCGAACTTGAAGCCTATATTACATCACTGAAAATTCGCTACCGTTTATCATGTTTCATGGCGATTTAGATAAACCAGTATCACTAGAGCAAAGTGAGTTACTCAGCAATTATTAGACAAGTACAGTGTAGAGAATCAACTTTTTGTTGAAAAAGTGTTGGTCACAGTGCACCGGTCTTTGATACTGAAAAGTATGTGTCAGAAGTTGTTTATTTTGTCCGAGCGCACCTCCCTTCTCAAACCTTCGAAAAGGCTTCAATGTGCGCGATACACTATTTTTCGCCCATTAATCAATTTCACTTGTGACAAAGTTATCAGAATTATGCATTTCCGGTAACGTTCCCGAAATTATCGATCTATCATCCACTCAGATACAAAAGTGAAGTAATCAACACGACTGATTTCTATTTCTTCTTCGATATAGAGCTTATACATCAAAAGTATAAGCCGAAATGCGCTTACGAATTATTCTGGGAACGTTTGCATACAACCCAAAACAATTAACGTGAGAACATCAGAATGAAACGACACATTTTAGCGGTTGCTGTAACAATGGGGCTAATGACTACATCGGTATTAGCAAGTGAAGACGTTGCAGCATTAGAGCAACGTATTAATGAATTAGAACAAAGGGTTGCACAAACAGAGCAGGTCTCTACCGAGGCCAATGAAAAGGCTTCTTCATTTGAGTTTCACGGCTATGCTCGCTCTGGGTTATTGATCAACGACGACCTCAATGGCGCGACAGGCACTGGACCTTACATGACGACAGCTGGTGCCATTGGAGCTCCAATTGGACGTCTTGGTGTTGAAGATGATCATTACGTTGAAGCGAACTTGATTCATAAGCGATTTGCAGACGATGGCTCTAGTGCTTTGTTTCGCATCATGTTGGCCGACAGTACTGAGACAAATAACGAGTGGACTGCCAGCGAAAGCCAGTTGAATGTGCGACAAGTGTATTCAGAACTGAACCGTCTGAGCATGTTCTCTGAATCTGAAGCGTTTTCTGAAGCAACGTTTTGGGCGGGTAAACGATTCGATCGTGACAACTTTGATATTCACTTTTTCGATTCGGATATTGTCTTCTTATCAGGTACTGGTGCGGGCGTTTATGACGTTCAGATGAGCGACAACTGGAAAGCGAATTTCTCTATTTATGGCCGAGATTTTGGTGAGATTGATAGCTCGTCAACAGATGTAGAAAACTACATTGCAACCATGAATAACCGTATTGGCCAATGGCAAGTGATGTTGAGCGGTATGACCTCAGCAGACAACGATAGCCGCCTAAATGGCGCAGCTGAAAGCGGTGTACACGCAATGTTTGCATACCATGGAGACAACTTCTTTGGTCTGAGCGAAGGCTTCTCTAAAACGGGTATGTTAGTGGGTAGCGGCCTAGGTGCAGAGCTAAAAGGCATCGGTTCAAATGGTGATCTACTGGATGACGCGAAAGCCGTTCGCCTGTTTAGCTACGGTGTCACTCGCATTGGCGACAACTGGCGCTTAGCACCTGCATTAATGGCAGAGCATAGCCAAGATCGTTTGAAGAAGAATGACGAGTTCACATGGGCTTCTTTAAACGTTCGATTAGCTCAAGAGTTCACAGAGAACTTTGAGATGGTTTACGAAGGTTCATTGCAATACATGGATTTAGACAACTCGACAGAGCAAGCGAGCGGCGGTTTCTACAAAGCGACAGTTGCACCAACACTGAAGCTTTCAACTAGCACTGGTTTCTTTGACCGACCAGAACTGCGTTTCGCTGTGAGCTATGTGGATTGGAGTGAAGACCTAAATGGTTACTCGATCAGCACTGAAGCAGATGCTGCAACGATGGGAGAGGGCGGCGAGGTTCTGTTTGCACTGCAGATGGAAACTTGGTTCTAATTGCTTGATATATCGTTTAGATAGAGAGTGTTACTCATGATGTGATAGTCGCATCACCAAATGCCAACCTTATCGTTTCAACTCGAAGGTTGGCATTTTTTATCTTGGGATAACCTGATCTCTGAAATAAATCGCTAGCAAGACTCTCGGTCAATAGTGGTGAAGGTCAACACCATCTTGCTCATTTCAAAGCCTTTTTTCTCAATACGGTCGAGTAGCAGCTTGGCTCCATTTTCTCCCGCTTTATCAAACGCATAGTTAAACGTAGACAGCGTTGGTGTGCATACTGAAGCAAGTTCATCATCACCCACGCCGAGTACCAAGACATCCTTTCCTGGAACGAGGCCCGCTTCTTGAATTGCTCTGATCGCACCGATTGCAATACGGTCCGTTGCGCAGAACAAGCCATCGAGCTTGGGATAGTTAGTTAAAGACTGTTTAGTCAACTTGTAGCCTGACTCTATGGTGAAGTCACCACGTGTGTGAAATTGCAGTGTGAGGTTGTTGAATTGAAGAGACTGAGTGAAGCCTTCAGATCTCATTTTATCAACTGCAATATCATCGCCTTGTACACCAATAAACCCCATATGCTTACAACCTTTCTCGATGAGGCGATTACCCGCTTCAAACCCTACTCTAGTGTCGTCGTGCACAACACTTGGGATGTCAAACATTGAACCGTCTTGACCGACTAATACAACTGGCACTGCAGAGCCTTTAATTGCTTTGACGATCTTATTGTCAAGGTGGGTCGCGTACAGAATGATACCTTCAACCCGTTTCTGGTTAAATATTTGAATATATTCAAGTTCCTTGTGGTGTGTTTGGTGTGTGCTTGCTAATAAAACATGTTTGCCTGCTTGCTCTAATACTTTGGTTAAACCATCGACACCTTGAGAGGTGGCGTGGGAGGAAACTCTAGGAACAATGACGCCAACTAGGTTGGTTTTCTGAGACTTTAAGTCTTTAGCGACTTGGTTTGGGAGATATCCACACTCTTCAACCGCTTTACGAACCTTTATTTTAGTCGAGTCTTTTACGCCATACTCATCGTTGATTACTCTTGAGACCGTCGACTTGGAAACTCCAGCGAGTCGAGCGACATCATGAAGACTAGCCATTATTGATTATCCATTCGTATTTTTAGTTTTGGGATTGTTTGCAAACAGAGTATCAAATCTGCTTGTTATTAGGAGATTTTAACCCCCTATTCTGAACCTAGATAGATAATTTTAAGATCATCTTCACAGTATTGAGTCATTATATTTGATCATTTGCTGCTTCTAGGCAGAATTTCTTTTTGCAAACGTTCCCGAGAATGTTCAAGACTAGAATGATAATCCAATGGGGTATGTAATGAATTATCCGAAAATAGCAAAAGAGCTGCTTTCTCTGTTAGGTGGGAAAAGTAATATCACTGCGCTCGCGCACTGTGCGACTCGTCTGCGCCTTGCTGTTGCAGATCAAGATAAAATTGATGAGCAGGCAATTGATAACTTAGAAGGGGTCAAGGGCCAATTTAAAGTAGCAGGTCAATATCAGATCATCTTTGGTTCTGGCATCGTTAACCAAGTTTATACAGAGCTGGCTAAGCTAACTGAAATGACGGAAATGTCGACCAATGATGTGGCATCAGCGGGCGCTAATAACCAAAATATCCTGCAGCGCGCGGTGAAAGGGCTGTCTGATATTTTTGTCCCAATCATTCCGGCGATTGTCGCGGGTGGTTTGTTGATGGGTATCTATAACCTATTGACGGCTCAAGGCTTGTTCATGGATGGTAAATCTTTAATTGATGTTAATCCTGGCCTGAACGACTTAGCAAACATGATCAATACATTTGCTAATGCTCCTTTTGTATACTTACCTATTTTATTAGCATTTTCAGCGAGTAAGAAATTTGGAGGTAACCCATACCTTGGTGCAGCTTTAGGTATGTTAATGGTGCATCCAGACCTACTTAATGGCTGGGGATTCGGTGGCGCATCGGTATCGGGCAGTATTCCCGTTTGGAACATTTTAGGTTTCGAAATCGAAAAAGTGGGCTATCAAGGTTCTGTACTACCAGTTATTGTTTCTGCGTTTATTCTAGCGAAAGTTGAGCTTGGGCTGCGTAAAGTTATTCCTTCGGTTCTGGATAACTTGCTAACGCCGCTATTGGCGATTTTCATAACTGGCTTGTTAACATTCACGATTGTTGGTCCATTTACTCGTGATATCGGCTTCCTGCTTGGTGACGGCCTAAATTGGTTATACAACAGTGCTGGCTTCATTGGCGGTGCGGTGTTTGGTTTGATTTATGCGCCGTTTGTTATTACTGGTATGCACCATAGCTTTATCGCGATTGAAACTCAGTTGCTTGCGGATATTGCAACAACTGGTGGTACGTTTATCTTCCCTATCGCGGCGATGTCTAACGTGTCACAAGGTGCAGCGGCACTGGCGGTTGGTTTCATGAGTAAAGATAAGAAAATGAAAGGTATCGCGATTCCTTCTGGTGTGACCGGTTTGCTTGGTATTACTGAGCCTGCAATGTTCGGTGTGAACTTGAAGCTTCGCTACCCATTCATTGCTGCGGTTTGTGCAGCTGCGGTTTCAAGCGCGTTTATCACTATGTTCAATGTGAAAGCACAAGCACTGGGTGCGGCGGGTATTCCTGGCATCATCTCAATATCGCCGGAAAAAATTGGTTACTACGTGGTAGGTATGATTATCGCGTTCGTGACTGCCTTTGCTCTGACCTTTGTTTTAGGTTTGCGTGAGAGCAGCAAGCAAAACATTAAAACAACAGCTTAACGTTTATCCCTAGAAGTGAAGCCCCCCTTTTCACTTCATTTCCTAAGCTTTGGGGTGCTAGCTAGGTGATTTGGCTTAGCTAGCCTTTTTATATTTTTACATGACAGCGTGAAGTTTCACCTTGCTTTCGGTTGCTACTGCTTTCGGTTGTCATGATTTTCAGTTTTAAGGTAAGAAAGATGAATCAAGTTTGGGTAACTGGAGACGCCGTCGTCGACCTCATTCCGGAGTCTGACTCGACATTATTGAAATGTCCGGGCGGTGCTCCTGCTAATGTCGCGGTAGCGATTTCTCGCCTTTTAGGCAAAAGCGCATTTTTCGGCCGAGTGGGTAACGACCCGTTTGGCACTTTTATGGAAGTGACTCTGCAAAAGGAAGGTGTGAATACCGATCGCTTGGTGAAGGACCCTGAACAACGCACATCAACCGTGGTGGTTGATCTTGATGACCAAGGCGAGCGCAGTTTTACGTTCATGGTTAAACCAAGTGCCGACCAGTTTATGTCTGTTGCAGACATTCCCGAATTTAAGAAAAACGAGTGGCTGCACGTCTGCTCAATCTCTTTGGCTAATGAACCAAGCCGAAGCAGCACCTTCGAAGCCATCCGACGCATGAAAGCCGTGGGCGGTTACATCAGCTTCGATCCAAACCTTCGTGATGAAGTGTGGCAAAACCCATCTGAAATTAAGTCTGTGGTCATGAAAGCGGTTGAGTTGGCGGATGTGGTTAAATTCTCAGAAGAAGAACTGGACTTCTTAACCGATTCAACTTCGATGGAACAAGGCTTGGCTAACATTGCAGATCTTAACAACACGCTTGTTTTGGTTACGCAGGGCGCGAAAGGCGTTTGGCGAGTATTTGAAAACCAAGGTGTGTTGATTTCAGGCCGCTCAGTGACGCCAGTGGATACCACAGGTGCAGGCGATGCTTTTGTTGGCGGCTTGCTTGCAAAGCTTTCTCAACATGATGAGTGGAACAATCAACAAGTCGTCGATTCTGCAATTCAGTGGGCGAATGGGTGTGGTGCACTGGCGACAACGCAAAAAGGCGCAATGACCGCACTTCCAACGCAAGAAGCTCTAACTCAGTTTATTCAAAAAAACTCTTCAAATACGAATGCCGTAGAGGAGAGCGTATGAGTTTGAACTCGAACTGGACAGTAGAGCAAAGATATCGTCGTATAGAAGATATTTCTCAAGAGAGTATTGATGCGATGGTAGAGCTTCGCAAACAAGACTCTGGCTATCCAAGCTACCATGTTGCGCCTAAGTTTGGTCTGCTTAATGATCCGAATGGTCTGTGTTTCTTTAATGGTGAACACCACCTATTTTACCAATGGACGCCAGTTGGCCCTGTCCATGGTATGAAGTACTGGTACCACCTTTCAACCAAAGACTTCGTTCATTTCCAAGACCACGGCATAGGCCTACACCCGGACCAAGATTACGATTCTCATGGCGTTTACTCTGGTGGTGCGTTGGTTGAAAAGGATCATGTACTGTTGTTCTTTACTGGTAACAAGCGTGATGAACATTGGTTACGAATTCCAACTCAATGTTTAGCCAAGATGTCTGGCGACGGTAAAATAGAAAAGCACGGTGTTGTTATCGAAAACGAACATTACACCGAACATTTCCGCGATCCAAAAGTATGGAAGCAGGGGGATGATTATTTGATGGTTGTGGGAGCTCAAACTCCTCAAGAGATCGGTTCAATGGTTTTGTATAGCAGTCGTGACTTGATTAATTGGCAACATAAAGGCCCTATTCAAACTCGTTATAACAAGCTTGGATATATGTGGGAATGCCCAGATTTTTTTGAAATAGATAACCAGTCGGTGATGCTGTTCTCTCCACAAGGTGTATCGAGTAAAAATTCATACGATTTCAAAAATATATATTCTGTAGCTTATATTATAGGTGAGCGCTTAAATCTAGACTCTGTGGAATTGGAAAACCACCAAGACATCGCTCAGCCAGATTATGGCTTCGATTTTTATGCCCCACAGACTTATTTAGATGATACAGGTCGTCGTATTATGATTGCTTGGGTTGGCTTACCTGATATTAATACACCATCTAACAAGAATCAGTGGGAGGGCATGCTGTCTTTACCACGTGAGCTTCATATTCAAGGTGGCTATCTGGTGCAGTCGGTTTTACCTGAAGTGAAAGCGTTGCAAGGTGAAGCTTTTGCTGTTGAGAGCGAGCTTGAATTGGATACAACCAGCTTCATGGTTCAACTTGAAACAGAAATTGACGACTTTGAGTTAACACTTTCCAATGCTGCGGGCGATAACATCGTGTTCAGGGCTACAGAAAAGGAGTTCATTCTTGACCGTAGTAAAATGTCTCAACTCTATGCGAAAAAGTTTGGAACAATGAGAAAGGTACCGAGGTTGAGCACTAAACAAACCATTGAAGTTTATGTCGATAGGTCAGTGATCGAGATCTTTATCAATGGCGGTAAGCATACAATGACTAGCCGATTCTTTATTGATAATTTGAACGTATTATCCATTACTGGTGGTGTAAAAACTGTTTACCATACGATGTGCCCAATTCAAGGGGTTAATGACTGAGTTGTTACAATAATATTGCTCATCTTATAGATGATTCAGACCTTTGATCTCGAGCAATCGTGCCAGTTTCTGATGACTCAAATTTATCCCGAGAGTATCTAGATTAAATCTACAGATGAGGTAAATCGTTAACTCTACACTTTTTATCTTTAGTAATTATCGTTACGATAAACTATAGTATTGAATGAGACTATACTGTTGTGCATTAGGTTGGAGTCGATATGATTAATCTTGCAAATGGTCTCGTACCACTACTCATTGGTATTACCGTTTTGTTTATCGCTTTCGGTGTAATGTATATCGTGGCCGATAAATGGGATAAAAAGAACCAAAGATAAATATTTATAGGTTATTTGCTCAGCAGTTAGTCACTAAAGGTGCCATTTTAACAAAAATGACGCCTTTAAAATTTCACTTTACCTTTCTTCCAAGTACCTCAAATAAGCATTTCTTAATCGCATGCTATTGCTTGCAAAGTAGCTTGGCGTAAAGCGGTCACGATTATAGTACTGCCTTGTTAAGTTATGTTGGAAGTCCAATGAGGCGCCTAGACCTGTGTTGAGCTGGTTATGCGTTTCACCAATACGGGTTTGAACCGAAAGATTGAACTCATCGGTTCCTCGTAATTGGACATAGCCAGGTTTCATGTCACGCCAGAAGGTCAGAGGGAAGGACACGCCTGCGGTAACAAATTGCTCATCTTCACTGTTTAGGTAAGAGGCATAAACTTTTACATCTCCTAGCCAGTGGTTGGTGGTGGCGCGAACCCCACGATCTCCTTGCCAGAATTCGCCAGCGGTTAAGTCGAGTTGCCAATTAAATTGTGGGATGGATAAGGAATAAGTGCCAAGTAAAGTGCTCCTATCTTTCATGACATTACCATATTCATCCGTATCATCTTTGTAGGTGAACTGACTCGCTTGAAAGCTGACAGAGTGATAGCCTTCAGGCGATACCCAAGTGGTTTCATTGGCGCCACCCAAATAACCGCCATAAACATAGCCAGCAGAGAATTGGGTCATCATGTTGAAAGGTAGACGAAATGCTTGGTGTACAACTGCGCGATCGATTTCATTGTCAAACTGGTTATTGCCCCAAATACGGCCTTCTTCATAATCGTCGCTATTATCAATCGGTAATAAATAGCGTACATCAACAGCAAAACCTTTCCATAAAGGCACATAAGCATTGGTCGCGAGTGCTAAAGAGTAGTCAAGAACACCATACTCAGTCGCTAGTGAGTAGCGAGTAGCAGGGGAAACGATCACTTGCGCTCGTCCAACACCTGAGTTGATTTTATGGTGCTGCCATGCGGTGTTATCGAGGGCGTGATTGAGCGCAGTTGTAGAAAAGCTAAGTTGCTTACATTGGATACCGGTGGTTAAAAATTCACGATAACATTGGGCTTCAGTTGATATTGACATCATCGGTATGCCATTGCTAAGCATAACCAAGTTAACCGTGGTTTCCGGTGTTTGGATATCTAAACTGTCTTTTAATGCTTGCCCGGTGTTGGCGGTAATGAGCCCCAAGGCGACACCAGCACCGTCCATTTGGTTACGGTTATAGCGACGGTTTTCAAGAGCGACAATAATGGTCTCACCACGCTTACCAACTTGAATGTTAACAAACCCTTCTTTTTCTAGTACGGCTGTCAGCCGGGTGAGGCTCGCTGAGTCTGCTGTAGAAAGCTCTGCGCCAATTAAGTCTTGCGGAGAGGTTTTTTTATCATCGTTAGAGCGATACGGCAGAGAGTCTTGATATCCCATTACTGGCGCGGTGACATTGACCCCCCAAATATCATGATCGGTATCTTCTCGAGTCGTATAAATTTGGTAATTAGCGCTGACTTGAATATCGTAAGGCAACAGGCCTTCAGGTGTCATGGCTTTGATGCTGGAGTTAAACTCAGTAGCATCGTATTCACCGGTTAGCTGCAAAAATGACAGTGGTTGGATTTCAACGCCACCAAATGGGCCGTCCATAATGCCTGATGCGATCTTAGATTGTCCGTAACCGGCGCTGATACGCATAGGTATAAACTCGAAGGCTTTGTCGGCAACAATATACGTTGTTTGGAAGTTATTGGCAGCGCCACCTATATCTTGAGCACCGATGGCTAGATTGAAGCCGGTGTAGTCATAAATAAAAGGAAGTTGGTATTTGGCTGAGGCAGAGAGATCACGTATACCGCAGCCAGACTCAGTATAAATGTTACAGTCATAAGTTTTTGTGACCACACGACCACCGACTTCTAGACCTGGAAATAGTCCAAAGCTGCCAACCCAGTTATCTAAATCACCGATACCCTGACGGTAAGGAACGCCTTGACCATAATAGAAACTAAAATCGCCAGTTTGTACAACTTGGGCGTTAGGGGTATTGGTTAAGCCTGTGAAACTTTGATGTGATGCTAAAGGTTGGACCGAACCGTAATTGATGAATGTTGTATCAGCTATGGAGTCAGATGTGAATAACAGTGCTAGTGATAGCGTTATTGGAGAGAGAAGACCGGATCTCTCTGAAATAACCTGCATGACCATACGCTTTCCTTGTCAGTATGCAGTGAAAGAAAATAACGCCGCATAAATAGTGCGGCGTTGATGTTATTAAAATGAGTGGGGGGGATTATGCGCCAGTACCGGTAGAACCTGTTCCACCTGTCCCACCAGTTCCACCTGTCGCAGGGGTGTCAGGATTACTTGGTTCAGGCTTAGTTGCGTCGGCAATATTGTCTTCTAGAGCTTGCTCAATATCTTCGTCAGAAATTTCACCGGATTCAACTTTATCGGCAAAGCCTGATTCTTTTAACTTTTCTTTTAGATTAACAACAATTTCTTTACCTGAATCATTAATAGGGAACTCAGGGATATTTTTAACTAAGGTTTCAGAGAGCTTTTTAGTCACGGCTGCAATTTTGCTTGGGTCTGCATCTGGTAGTGCATTCACAGCATCGGATAAAATCATTTTAGTCGCAGCTAGCTTAGAGAATAAAGTTTTATTGCTTTCCTTCAACTTACTCACGGAAGCTTCCGTATCTGAAAGTAACTCTTTAATGGATATGCCATTATTAGCAATTTCATCTAAACCAAGACTAGCTAGTACTTCTTGCGCCGTTGACTCATCGTATGTTGCACCATTTAATTGCTTATCGATTAGAGATGTTAGAGGAGATACTGTTGCTGGTTCTCCTTTTGTAAATAAGCCTTTAGGAGCTGAATATTTTACACCAGACATATCACGGCCATTTTCCATATCGACCGCATCACTATTACCGGTATAAGTGATTGAACATGTCTCTGGTGCATCGGCAAAAGTGCCTGATAATACTGCAATACCATCATCATCGGTTGCTTTACTTGTTCCTGTTGAGTCATCATCACAGCTATAATTAGCAATCATGCCTCGTACTGGGCCATCATAAGCCTGAACTTCCATAGTGTTAGAGCTTGAATCATCACTATCACTACCGCAACCATATAGCAATGCACTGGTGATACACAATGCTAAAATTTTCGATTTATGATTTTTCATCCTTACCTCATAAACATTTTCAAATTAAAGTGTATAGATGTGATTAAGCATCTAGAACAATATACAACTACATACTTTAGTGTATTTTTTGGAATATTGTAAATAGCGCAACGGTTTTTTGTTGTAAAATATTTGATGTATGAATGCTTTTAGTATCCAACCAATGGGATAGTTACAAATATATGAACTTAAAGTGATGTTCGTGCTATTTTTAATACCACGAACAATTAGCTTATGCTTTGTCACTTTTGTATTCATAATGGTAGTAACCATAACCTCCGTAGGCTGCAGCAGCTTTTTTCTCTATAGCGTTAAGTATAAAGCCTTTTATTTCTATTCCATTTTGTTCAAATCGTTGTAGCGCTAACTCAGTTTCTTTGACAGTTGTTCTTTCAAAGCGTCCAACCATCAATGATGTTCCAACATGTCTGCCAATAATCGCAGCATCAGTTACAGCTAATATTGGCGGTGTATCAATGAGGACGAAATCAAAATTCTTTGAAGCCCATTCAAGTAATTCACCTAACCTAGGATGCATCAGTAACTCCGAAGGGTTTGGTGGTATTTCACCACGACTAATACAACTTAAGTTATCTATGGGTAATGACTGAATAATATCTTCAATACTAGATTGTCCACTTAAGAAATCAGATAGGCCAGGGGATATATTACAATTAACGGTTTTATGTATATGTCCTTTACGCATATCAGCACCAATCAATAGTGTTCTTTGATTAGATTGAGCAATAACTGCTGCCATATTCGTTGATATAAATGATTTTCCTAATGAAGGACTAGGGCCGGAAATCATCAATATATTATTTTTTGCTTCCATCATTGCAAAGTGGAGGCTGGTTCTTAGGCTGCGAAGAGCCTCAATCGATAAATCAGTTGGGTGTGAAACTGCCAACAAAGATTGCTCAATAGAAAGTTGTTTCTTTCTTTTTTCTTGTTTTTTCTCTAATTCTTCCTGCCATTGAGATAGAGGAACTGATGCATAAACAGGAAGGCCTATCTCTTCAATAACTTCTGCTGACTCTATCCCTCTATGCATAGCCGTTTTTAGGAGTACTAGAGCAACTGAAATCATCCCACCTAGTAAAGTTGCTAAAACGGCAATTAAAGGTTTTTTCGGTTTTACTGGTTGTGAGAAACTCTGGGCACCATCGATGATACGAACGTTGCCAACTGTACTTGCTTTTACAATATTAAGCTCTTGAACTTTATTGAGTAGTTGCACGTAAATTTGCTGGTTAACTTCAACATCACGCGTCATGCGTAGGATTTCACGCTGTGTTTTAGGTAATTTCTCAATACGTTTATTCAAGCGAGCTTTTTCTTCTAGCAAGGTTTTACGCTTAGCCAATAAAGATTGATATGCAGGGTGATTTTTGGTGTAGAGCTTTGAAATATCACTTTCTTTAAACGTAAGTTCATTGAGTTGAGATTCTAACGATACCATTACATTTAGAGTAGACTGTGCTTCCATTGTAAGGTCAACAGACTCATTCGCTTGTCGGTAATGATTTAATTTATCTTCTGCTGTATTTAATTTCTCTTTTACAGAAGGTAAATGCTTTTTCAAAAACGCTAAGCTACTTTCTGCTTCAGCTGAGTTACGCTCAACGTTCTGCATGAAATAGTTTTGGCTAATATCATTTAAAATAGCTTGAATATCCGCTCGATTTTCACCCGTAAGTGATAACTGCAAAATACCGGTTTGCTTACCGCGCTCACTGACGGATAAGTTATTTTGTAAGTCTTGAATAGCATCTAAACGGCTGACTTTTGCAATGGTAAAGCTATCATCGGTATTTGCCTCGATATCAACAACAAAAAGTTGGTAGCCTTTTCCTTTGGCTAATTCACCGACTTTGCCTTCAAGGATGGGGTGTTCGTTTCCATCTGATAAAGTGAATAATCCTTGCTCCTGATCTGTTACCGTTAGAGTGTAGGCTTGAGGCTCTTCTGTTTCAGGTACTTCGAAACGGCTGATCTTGATATGCTGAGTATCGCCTAATAATCTTGCAAGGCCTTTACCTACAACAGGAAAATGGTTTGCATTACTGACGGTGGTTAAATTGAGATTATCGACCGTCTCACCTAAGACCATACGAGATTTTAAGATTTCTATTTCGGTGGCTGCTGGCGACTCGGTATCAAAAAGATCCGTCATGTCGCTATTTAAAGCAGGCAGGCCAGTGCTTTTTTGTTCAACTTGAATGAGGGCATCGGTTTTATAAATAGGCGTAGCCAAAAGGGCATAGCTGACACCGAGTACTGCGAAGATGAAGGTGGTGATGATGATAAACCATTTATGATCCAGTAAAATTCCAAACAGTTTTCCAAGATCGATAACGTCGCTATGGCTACTGGCGGTCTGTCCGGTTGTTTTTGCTTGTGTGCTGCTATTTACACTCATGTGTATTCCAACTGCTAATCAAGGTGAATAGTAAGTCACTGGCTCACTTATTAAGAAGCCAATGAGTATTATTTTATTTTTTCAGCCCAACTTTTGGCGGCTTTATCGAGTAAATCAAACGCATATTCAAATGCTTCTCGACTTTTTCTATAAGGATCGGGGATCTCTTTTTGATCTAACCAATGCCCAAATAACAGAGTTTTCCCTCTTACCTCTGGTGCTATTTGACAAACGGCTTCAATGTGCCTTTTCTCCATCACGAGGATCAAGTCATACTCTTGGCAAAGAGCTCGGTTAAGCTGTTGTGCACAGTGTCCTTCTAATGAAAGGCTATGCTCATTGGCTAACTCGGATGCGTTGCTCTCTGCTGGTTTGCCTGATAGTCCACTTTTTTCTGTTCCGATACCTGCTGAGGCAATGTGCTTATGCGGTAAATGTTTTTGGAGTAACCTTTCTCCAGTCGGTGAGCGACAGATATTGCCTACACACACGACAAGAATTTTTTCAAACATACTTTTCCATCAACGTCATATCATGGCCAAAGTCAAAAGGGCCTGTGGCGAAATATATCGTACATAGCCCTAGTGGTTAGATCTACTATTTCAAGTCAGTGTAGTAGTTCAGACCTTCAGATAGGTTATTGAAGCCATTAATTGTTGGTAATAGTTTCATGATAACTCGGTTCCAGCGCGTAATAGGCGCGGCGGTCACATAGACAATATCATAAGGCTGCATTTGGAATTCTGTACCAATGACCAACGCAGTCGCATCTTTGATATCCAATTGATAGATATTCGCAATCGGTGGTTTTTCTTGCGTTTGGTCTTTTTCTGATGTTTCTGGCTCAACAGATGTTGTTTGAGAACCCTCCGACTGGTTTGCTGACGAGACCGAAGACGGGGTTGCATCATTTTTCGTTGAGCGAATGACAAAGACACCGGTAGCATCGGCATCAAGTTGGTTAATGCCACCAACGCTACTTAATGCTTCAGTGAGACTCATACCAGAACGATCAATTTTCAGGAGCTTAGGCTCGTTAACCTCACCCATAACGAAAACTTTTTGACCATCATTACGTGGCACGTGAATGATGTCACCATTTTGCAAGAGTCGGTTTTGAGTTAGATCGCCGCGCTGCATTAACGCGTAAAGAGATATGCTTTCTTCTTGGCCGTTACGAGTCAATGTAATGTTGCGCCAGTCAGCATCAGGACTTAAACCACCAGAGCGATTAACTGCATCTAAAATGGTTAACGGCACATTGGTAATAGGTTGCTGTCCAGGTTGTTTGATTTCACCCGTGACATAAGCTTTTTGTGCTCGGAAAGCGGCAACATTGACATCGACTTGAGGGCTTTCAATATATTTCGCTAGGCGAGAAGCAATTTCATCACGAATTTCAGTAACGGTTTTCCCTTCAACATGAACGGTGCCGATATAAGGGTAAAAAATAGTGCCATCGGAGTGAACCCAGTTACCTGATTCGCTTGAGCTACGGTATGAGCCAGCTGGTATGGTTAACTCGGGGTGATCCCAAATGGTAATGTTTAGAATATCGCCAGGACCAATGTAATATTTGTATTTGGCGATTTGCTCATCAAGGGTTGGATTACTACGAGATGAGATTTGTGATGATTTAAATCCAACAACCGTACTTGGTGACAGTTTATAAACATTGACTCTACTTGAAATGTCATCATCTGATTCATCACTTGAAGAGTCTGAATTTGTGCTAGGTTCTACAACATTTTTACCTGAAAGACTTAAATGGGAGCCTGGCATAGTACAGCCGGAAAGCAATATGCTAGCTAAGATTAGCGGGAGTGATTTTTTCGTTATTTTCATACGGTCCATCGTGTGTTCTTGTCTAGCGGTTGCAACTAGTCATCAAATTAAAACAAATAAAACCATCACCAGTTTATCGGTATTCTCGCCCCAAAATGGATGAGCGGTTTTTAGTTGGAAAGCTTTCGAATATCATGCGTACAAATATTCTGCAAATCGATAATACTCGAACTAATAAGATAAATAAACAAGTAGATATCCCCATGTAACTATTTGTCTAGATTCTGTTTGTGTTGCTCGTTTTTACAATGGGTTAAGTGAGCTTGTAAAGGCGCTGATTTTTCTTGAGTCTTACTAGATTGATTGGTATATAAGTGGGGTGAATGTGTTTTCGTTTGAATAACAGATGTTTTTTTTTGTGAATTTTTGATGAATAAACATGATGTTTCTCCACTATTGGATAGTTAGCTGTATGATAATTAAACAATGATGGTTGGCGTGAGATTTAAAGTAGAAAAGTAATCAATTTGTAAAAGAAAAACTACAGTCATTGGATATAATGTAAACCAGTCAAAAGCTCTGTCGTCACTTGGAACTACTATGTGAGCTGAGTTATCTTTGATTGTGTTTCGAGCAGTGCAATTAAACTAGCTGGTAGCAATACTCTTAGAAACTGGCTTATCGAATAATATGGATGAATATAGGGATAATATTTTGCTCCAGATTTCAACTGAATTAATACTGATGTTCTTTTTATCTTTTGTCGTGTTGTTCTTTTTTAGAAAGATTGCCCAAAAGATCGATTTAGTCGACAGGCCTTCTGGGCGAAAAAACCATGAGGGTGCAGTTCCGTTAGTCGGAGGGATCTCCGTTGGGGTCACTTTTTTATACTATCTTTTATTAAACCCAACATCTGTTCCTTACTCTTATCATTTTGCTGCCTCTATTGCTCTTCTTCTTATTGTTGGCGCATTAGATGATAAGTTTGATATCAGCTTTAAAATACGCTTTGTTGTGCAAGGAGCTCTAGCATTGGCCATGATGTATTTTGCTGATGTGAAGTTGCATTCTTTAGGGAATATCCTTGGTTTTGGTGATATCCATTTAGGCTGGGTCGGTTACTTGATCACTATTTTTGCTGTGGTAGGTGCTATTAATGCTTTCAACATGGTTGATGGGATTGATGGATTACTAGGTGGTCTTTCCATGGTGACATTCGGCTCTATTTCTATGTTGCTTTTTTCTGAGGGACGCTCAACTACCGCTTATGTTGCACTTCTTATTGTTGTTATCATGTTGCCGTATGTTTTATTTAATTTAGGGGTCTTTGGGCGTCAGTATAAAATATTCATGGGTGATGCAGGCAGTATGATGATTGGTTTCATGGTGGTCTGGCTTTTACTTTGCACCAGTCAAATAAGCCCTGAACCACTAATTAGACCAGTTACTGCTTTATGGTTTATTGCCATTCCACTTATGGATATGGCGGCGATTATGATACGACGTATTCGTCGAGGAGATTCTCCTTTTAAACCAGACCGTGAACATCTTCACCATATTTTCCAACGATTAGGACTTTCTCCTACTCAAACGTTATTAGCTATCTGTGGCTTGGCTGCATTATTCGCTGGATTTGGTTTTTATGGTGAAGTGATGCAAATCTCGGAAGCTGTGATGTTTTACGCTTTCTTAGCTCTTTTTGGTGTGTATGCTTTATTGCTTTCTTATGTATGGAAAGTTACTGCGAAGTTAAGAGCTTGGTTTAACCTTGAAACTCATACTAACGATCCAGAGTTATCTGCAAATAAAGGTAACTATAAGAGCTCCTTATAGGGATTAGGGGTTGTGAAAGATCCTCAAATCCGGTTAGTTTATATTTAATCCCTTTAGGTTTATCAATGATAAACCTAAAGGTCGTATTGTTTTTATTGATTGAGAAAATTATGAAAATCACCATCGCGGGTACTGGCTATGTAGGCCTTTCAAATGCCGTTCTTTTATCTCAACACCATGAGGTTGTTGCGCTCGATATCATCCCTGAAAAAGTAGAGATGATTAACAATAAAAAATCACCGATTGTCGATGCTGAAATTGAACAATTTCTAGCGGAAAAAGAGCTGAATCTTACTGCGACTTTAGATAAAGAAGCCGCATACAAAGACGCTGAATATGTGGTGATTGCCACTCCAACCGATTATGACCCTCAAACTAATTACTTCAACACTTCCTCGGTTGAAGCGGTGATCCGTGATGTGATGGCTATCAATCCGAATGCAGTGATGGTGATTAAATCCACGGTACCTGTTGGGTACACGGCTGAGATTAAACAGCAAATGCAATGTGATAATTTGATGTTTTCACCTGAGTTTTTGCGTGAAGGTCGTGCGCTATTTGATAACTTACACCCGTCTCGCATTATTGTCGGTGAGCAATCTGAGCGCGCTAAAGTGTTTGCCGATTTACTGGTTGAAGGTGCAATTAAGCAAGATATTCCAGTTTTGTTTACTGATTCTACCGAAGCAGAAGCGGTGAAGTTGTTCTCAAACACTTATCTTGCTTTACGTGTGGCTTACTTCAATGAGCTTGATTCTTATGCGGAAGTGAATGGTCTTGATGCTCGTCAGATCATTGAAGGTGTTGGCTTAGATCCGCGTATTGGTAACCACTATAACAATCCATCTTTTGGTTATGGTGGTTACTGCTTGCCGAAAGATACCAAGCAACTGCTTGCGAATTACCACTCTGTACCGAATAACATCATTGGTGCGATTGTTGATGCTAACCGTACTCGTAAAGATTTTGTAGCGGACTCTATTATCAAGCGCAACCCAAAGGTGGTGGGCGTTTATCGTTTAATCATGAAAGCGGGCTCCGATAACTTCCGTGCATCGAGTATTCAAGGCATCATGAAGCGTTTGAAAGCGAAGGGCATTGAGGTTGTGGTTTATGAGCCAGTGCTGAAAGAAGATGATTTCTTCCGCTCTCGCGTGATCCGTGATCTGAATGAGTTTAAACAAATCTCCGATGTGATTGTATCCAACCGCATGATGGATGAACTATCTGATGTCTCGGATAAGGTTTACACTCGCGATTTGTTTGGGTCGGACTGATAGACGTTTCTCGAGTCTAGGGCGCTACGCTTCTCGTTACTCGAAAGACGAGGAGCGAAGCAGTCGAGATACAAGTCGCGGTTTGATGGAAAAGGACTTTCATGCATTACGATGTATTCAATGGTGATGCAGATGGCATCATAGCGCTACTACAGTTGAGATTGGCAGAGCCGAAACCAAGTAAGCTGATCACGGGTGTGAAGCGTGATATTCAATTGCTCTCTCAAGTTGCCGAGCAAAGCGATGTGAGTTCGGTTACTGTGCTGGATATATCGCTGGATAAAAATCGTCCTGCTTTAATGTCATTATTAGAGCAGGGCGTTTGTGTTTTTTATTGCGACCATCATCAAAGTGGTGATATTCCTCAATCTCCCTATCTAACCCCTCTTATTAATCTTGATTCAGAAATCTGCACGAGTTTGTTGATTAATCAGCATTTAAAAGGGCAGTTTCAGGCTTGGGCCATTGCCGGTGCGTTTGGCGACAATATGACAAAACGGGCGTTAGCTTTGTCTGAGCAATCGGGGCTTAGCGATTCTCAAGTTGGTTTTTTAAAAGAACTTGGCACGCTACTCAATTACAATGGTTATGGTGCAAATTTGGATGACTTGCATATTGCACCTGTTGATGTGTTTCGCACATTACTCAATTTTCCCGACCCGTTCTTACTTCAGCAAGATACGTCTTCTCTTTTCTATTCTTTGCGTTCAGGGTATCAATCCGATCACCAGCAATTAGCTTCGATATCTCCGTATTTAAATAAAGAAAGTTACCAAGTGTACTTATTGCCTAATGCGGCCTGGGCTCGTCGTATTAGTGGCGTTTTTGGTAATCAACTTGCCAATCAAGAGCCGAATAAAGCGTGTGCTGTGCTGACATTAAATACAGATGAAAGCTCTTATACCGTGAGTGTGAGAGCACCATTAAATCGCCGTGAAGGGGCAGATGAAGTGTGCAATCAGTTTGCAACTGGTGGTGGAAGACGTGCGGCTGCGGGGATCAATGCGTTACCAGTTGAAGAGCTGGAGCGATTTATTCAGGTGATGGCTGGACAGTATAAGTGCTGAGAATATAGTGGCGGGTTTCGGGGTGTGAATAGCGTAAAAATGTGTAAAAGTCAGAGCCGAGTGTCGAGTACGTTTCACTCGGGGGCCGAAAAGATTGTAGCGGGCCACGAGATTCAGTGATCTTTTACTCGAAACACGAAGCGCACTCGGATCTCGCGACAGCCTTTGCTATCGGTCTTTTTATGAACTATATTTAGCTCACTAAAAGGTGGGTAATATGAAGACTGAAACGTTAAGTTATCTTAAAAAGAATGCGGCTACTTTAGAGCTCAATGAACCTATGTGCATTACGCAAAATGGTGTGCCGACCTATGTGATTGAAAGCTATGCTTCTCGAAAACGACGAGATGAAGCGGTCGCGATGTTGAAGTTACTTTCATTTTCGGTTGAAGATGAACTGTCGGGTAAAGTTCTTTCTAGCCAATCATTAAAAGAGAAGCTTGCTCAGCGTAAACAGAATGTAGCGGAAAGAAACCGTGAAGATTGAGGTTGTCTATACTCAAACCTTTGAGCAATTATTAGATTACTTAATTTCATACTTGTCGGATTTCTCGGATGAAGTATCGGTGATTAAAAGAGTGGAGGAAGTGATTGAGCGCTTTGAGTCAATTATTTCTGTCGATCCTTTTGCTGTCAGTGTTTCACCTTCTTTACTCGAGTTAGGTGTTACTGAGTTTCGTGAATTTCACGTTAATAACTTTAGAGTCCTTTACCGCATTAAAGGTGAGAGGGTTGTGGTAGACCTTATAGCCCAGAAAAAGCAGGATCTAGAGCAACTGTTAGTTCATTATTGTTTGCTTTTGAAAGCTTAAAGATTGCTACGAATAGCGCGTGTTTCGTGGAAGAGCAAAGCGATCGCTGTTTGCTTTTCCTAGGAACCAGAATCTAGGTCTAGGGACTTTACTCCTATCTCACCACTTCCACCCGATCTCTGCCATTTTCTTTCGCTTTGTATAAGGCAATATCGGCTTGTTTCAATATGTCATCAATATCGCATTCCGGTGCTTTGCAAGAAGCTACACCGATAGAGAGCGTTGCAGGTAATGTCAGAGTTGAGGTGACTTTAATTGGCGAGCCAGCCACACATTGGTTAATTCTTTCTGCCAACTCTGCCGCCTGCCCTATAGGTTGTTTCGTGAATATGACGAACTCTTCACCACCAAAGCGTGCGAAGATATCGGTATGATGTTGCTGTTTCTTAATGATTTTGGCGATTTGTTTGAGCACTTCATCACCGGCATCGTGACCATAGTTATCGTTTATCTTTTTAAAATAGTCTATATCTATCATCAACAATGACATCGGTTGCTGCACTTTTGATGTAAATAGTGGCTCGACTTGTTCAAAGAAATGACGTCGATTGCTGATCCCTGTAAGGACATCAGTATTAGCTAAAAACTCTAATCGTTTCTCTAACTTGATACGATCTGAAATATCAAAAGTTGAGGCTCGTGCTAAAGCAAAGTTACCTTCATTGAGTAGCACAACAGCGGATGTGGAAGCAAAGAAGGTTTTGCCACTCTTCGTTTGAATTTCCAGTACCGTACCTTCAATATTTTGATTGTTGAGCAAGGTAGATAAAAATTCATCAAATATTACTTGGCTTGCTGGCGTTAAAAACTTTTTGTAAGAATGACCAATCACTTCTTCACGTGAATAGCCAAGCCAGTTTAGTTCTGTGTTGTTAATGCGCGTAATGGTGCCATCAGAATTAAGAGAGTGATAGCCACATGGCGCATTTTCATAAAGATCTTTCATTTCCGCGCTTATTTTACGGTTTCTTTTCTCGCGAGATTTTCGTTGTTCCGATAACGTAATTAACAGCAACATAATGGCTGCAATTGAGATAACCAATATCGCGATGATGACCTGCCCACCAGGCTTGTAGAAAAAGGACTGGGCATGAATGGTGTCGTTAGGAAGAAAAATCACCATTTTCCAATTGGTATTGCTAATTGAGTTTTGTGTTATATCAAATTGATGCGAATACTCTGATTTTGTGGGCTTTCAATTTATTGAAGTTTAATGGAAAGATCGCCTGATAACGGAATAGACCTTTAGGCGTTTTCAGAGTGCCACTATCGTGAGATGAAATTGTCGGCCAAGCGTTAGGGTAGGTTTGTTTAAAGTGATGATCAGGATGACCTAAATCGGCGCCCCATTCATTACTGCGAACGTGATTACTAAGCCAATACCCTTGCGGGTCGATCAGCATGCCTTGGCCATTAAAGCGCAAGGTGATTTGATGGCGAAAATTTTGCAGTAATTCTCTAGCATCGTAGTTTAATATCAGTACCCCCTGCTTTTCCCCATTGGTATTAAAGATCGGGGTAATGAAGCGAATGGTTGGCAAGTGGGGTACTTCATCCTTACCATGTTCGACATTGAGTTCCATCTTAGAGACATAAATTTCCTGTGGTTTGAGCTTGAGTGCTTGCTGAAAGTAATCGCGTTCTCTTTTACTTTGTAAGCCGGTTGTGATCAGTTTCGATTTACCGCGTTCTGTATGGTCAACTCGGATCCTTTCGTTGCCATCTAAGTCGAGTAGACGGACTTGATCGTAATCTTGAAAGGTCATGATTAGGTTTTTAAATAAACTCACTAAGCCGGCTTTGTCTTTCTCGTTACCGGTTTCTAGGTAGTCAGACAGCACTTTAGATTTTGACGTCATGTTTAAGATCAGCAAAGGGTATGCATTTCTTTTTGCAGCACATTACTAGATGAAGTCACAAAGGCTTCTTCTTGAGCAAGCAGTTTTTGCTCTAAATTGGCGGTGTACTCTTGATAAACAGCAATGGTGAGCGCAGTAAAGATCACGAGAAACAAAGTGAATACGAGCGCAAAGCGAGTCACGATGGCGCGAGCTAAGTTGGGATCATCTTGCAGTAGATGAAGTTCATCGATAGAGGAGTCGGTTGATACAACGTTCACTGTCATCTGCTTGCATATCCTATGCGGTGATCATAAATGGATATAAAGTTATTTGAATTTAAAATAAAAACACTTTCAAGCATAGAAAACATGATAAAGGTAGGATAAAAACGGGAGCTAGCTTATCTCCCGTTGTGTTTATTTATGGTTGTTATATAAAAGCGACTACTTCAACCAACTTCTAGGGTTTTGTGGTTGGCTATTGCGGCGAATTTCGAAATACAAAGAAGGGCGAGATTGACCTCCGGTATTACCGGCAAGAGCAATGGTTTCACCTTCACGCACTACGTCGCCATCTTTTTTCAGCAGCGTTTGGTTATAACCATATAGGGTCATATCGCCTTTACCATGATCGATTAAGATCACCAAACCGTAACCACGAAGCCATTCGGCAAACACTACTTTTCCTGAATGTACGGCTTTGACCGCTTCACCTTGCTTGGCATTTATCACCATGCCTTTCCAGGTAATTTGACCACTTTGTGATGTGCCATAGTTATGCAATACGCTGCCTTGTAATGGCCAAGGTAGCTTTCCTCGATACGAACCCAGTCCGTTCATTGGCGAAATATTACGCTTGGCCGCTTTCGCAATTTCCGCTTTCAAACGGTTTTCATTACGACGCAGTTCCGCTAGCTTACTTTGATTGCTGCGAATATTGCTTTGGATTTGGTTTACGGTGCCTTTGCGCTGGTTCTGCGCTTTTAATAAGTCATTTCGTTTGGCTTTTTTCTCAGCCAATAAGCTCGCTTGACGATTTTCTTCTTC